>NZ_JBSIBX010000010.1:0-193583 GCF_058245105.1 Chryseobacterium sp. UF-81
AGGATTCCCAGTGTGATCGCATTGGCCCAGATAAAGTTTTTCCAGGTGAATTTGTAGTTTCTTGCATAATATACCAGGCAAACGGCCGGTACCGCAAGCATCCCCATCATGTGTACTCCTACAGAAAGTCCCAATACAAAGAAAATTAGGATGATCCATCTTTCACTGTCTTTTGCCAGGTATTCGTTTTCCCATTTGGTAATAAGCCATACCAGCAGGGCAATAAATAGGGAAGCCATGGAATATACCTCTCCTTCTACTGCAGAAAACCAGAAGGTATCCGAGAAGGTAAAGCATAAAGCCCCTACCGCTCCCGCAAAAAGAATGGAGATTTCCTGGTGTTTTGTAATTTCATCAAAATCCTTGTTCAACAGCCGTCTTACAAAATGGGTAATCGTCCAGAATAAAAATAAAATCGTCAACGCACTGAACAATGCAGACATCGCATTGATCACAATAGAATAATTTTCACCTTTTCCTAAAGCAAAAATGGCTGCCACGGCACCCACAATCTGGAATAAAGCAGCTCCGGGAGCATGCGTTACTTCAAGTTTTACAGCTGAGGAAATGTACTCGCCGCAGTCCCAGAAACTGAAATTGGGTTCTATGGTCGACAAGTACGTGAAAAATGCAATGACGAAAATCACCCATCCTAAAACGGTGTTCCATTGCCTAAAAGTCCAATTTTTCATAGTATTAAATCAATTACGCGAAAATAAGGCTTTTATACCATTCTGTGGTGTTTTTAACAAAATTTAAAAATTTTGGCGTAGTATTTGCGATTATACTTCAGCTAAGATTGCAAATCAGAAAATAAATTTTGCTGAATCGCTGGCTTGAAATCAAACAAAAGTTTAGTAATTATTTATTTTTTTGTATTTTTGCGGTCAGATTTTTATTGAAAATAACAAATAATGAGTAATGTTTACGATAATATTCTTGGCCTAATAGGAAATACTCCTATGGTGAAGCTTAATACTGTTACAAAAGATATTCCTGCAACCGTTTATGCCAAGTTAGAATCATATAATCCTGGACATTCCACAAAAGATAGAATAGCACTTCATATTATAGAAAATGCTGAACAAAAAGGTTTATTAAAGGAAGATTCTGTAGTTGTAGAAACTACTTCAGGAAACACCGGATTTTCTATAGCGATGGTCTGTATTATCAAAGGATATAAATGTATTCTGGCGGTAAGCGACAAAACGAAGCCCGAAAAAATTGCCTATTTGAAAGCATTAGGGGCTACGGTATACATTTGTCCTGCCAACGTGGCTGCAGATGATCCCAGATCTTATTATGAAGTAGCTAAAAGAATAGCTTCAGAAACACCAAATTCAGTTTACATCAATCAATATTTTAATGAATTGAATATTGATGCACACTACCAGACTACCGGTCCTGAAATTTGGGAGCAGACAGAAGGTAAGGTTACCCACCTCTTCGCCTGCACTGGAACGGGTGGAACATTGTCCGGTTCGGGTAAATTTTTGAAAGAAAAAAATCCGGATATCAAGATTATCGGTGTGGATGCTGACGGTTCTATCCTGAAGAGCTACCACGAAACGGGAGAAATCCATAAAGAAGATGTTCATCCTTATCAGATTGAAGGAATGGGGAAAAATTTAATCCCTTCTGCTCTTCTTTTTGACAAGGTAGATGAGTTTGTAAGGGTAAATGATGAGATGTCTGCGTACAGAACCCGTGAAATAGCCCTTAAAGAAGCTATCATGGGAGGATACACTACAGGAGCTGTCACTCAGGCACTGATTCAGTATGCCCAATCGCATGAGCTTACCAAAGATGATATTATTGTCCTGATCTATCCTGATCACGGATCGAGATATATTACTAAGGTATACAGCGACAAATGGATGGCCGAACAGGGTTTTGTAAATAACTGCGTACACAATTACGATGAAGTTTTCAAGACAGAATTTATTAAATAGATTTAAATAAACCACGATACAAATTAAGCCTTTTGTGTTCTGCAGAAAAGGCTTTTTCACTTAAAAATTACGATACAAATGTTAGATATTTTTGACCGCATCAAACAAAATCCAGGTCCATTGGGACAATTCGCTGATTACGCTGAAGGATATTTTGTTTTCCCAAAACTGGAAGGTCCGATTGGCCCAAGAATGAAATTTCAAGGTAAGGATGTCATTTTCTGGAGTGCAAATGATTATTTAGGACTTTGTAACCACCCGGAAGTTTTAGAAGCTGACGCAAAAGCAGCTGCAGAATTCGGAATGTTTTATCCGATGGGGGCCAGGGCTATGTCAGGTGAAACCCAACAACATCAGCAATTGGAAAAAGAATTGGCAGAGTTTACTCAAAAAGAAGCTGCTTATTTATTAAATTTCGGTTATCAGGGAATGGTTTCAGCCATTGATGCATTGGTTACAAGACATGATGTAATTGTGTATGATGCTGATTCTCACGCTTGTATTGTAGACGGAGTTCGTCTTCATATGGGAAAAAGTTTTACTTTCAAACATAATGATATTGCCAGCTTAGAAAAAAACTTAGAAAGAGCAACTAAGGTAGCCGAAGAAAACGGAGGCGGAATTCTGGTCATCACTGAGGGTGTTTTCGGAATGAGAGGAATGCAGGGGAAACTGAAAGAAATCTGTGATTTAAAATCAAAATTCAATTTCAGACTTCTGGTAGATGATGCACATGGTTTCGGAACTTTGGGTAAAACCGGAGCGGGAGCAGGTGAAGAGCAGGGATGCCAGGACCAGATTGATGTATACTTCTCTACTTTTGCCAAATCTATGGCAGGCTTCGGAGCTTTCCTTTCGGGAGATGAAACCATCATCAGGTTCTTAAAATATAATCTTCGTTCTCAGATTTTTGCTAAATCTTTAACAATGCCAATGGTAATCGGAGGATTAAAAAGACTTGAGCTTTTGAGAACCCGTCCGGAAATTAAAGCGAAATTGTGGGAAAATGTAAAAAAACTTCAGGACGGTCTTAGAGAAAGAGGTTACAATCTTGGAAATACCAATACCTGTGTAACTCCTGTTTTCATAGAAGGAACTACAATTGAAGCTACTCTTTTAGCTAAAGATCTTAGAGAGAATTATGGAGTTTTTACATCAGTGGTAGTATATCCTGTAATTCCTAAAGGAATGATCTTATTAAGATTAATCCCGACAGCTTCTCACACAGATTCAGAAATTAATGAGACTCTGGCTGCTTTTGACGGTATCCGTGAAAAATTAACTTCCGGACACTACAGAGAAATGGAAAAACAAATGAATATCGAATACAAGCAAATGTAATACGATATCATTATATAATATTAGAAAAACCACTGAAAGTAATCAGTGGTTTTTTATAAAATAAACTGGAATGAAATTAAAGGGTTATTTGTTAGGCATATTATCGTCCGTTTCATTCGGACTGATCCCTATTTTCATCCTGCCGCTGAAGCAGGCCCATTTTTCTATGGACATTACTCTGTTCTATAGATTTTTGTTTTCTGCAACAATGGTTGGCGGATATCTGCTCTATTCCAGAGAAAGCTTCAGAATCAATAAAAAAGAAACTCTGGTCCTTGCTGTTCTGGGAGTCTGCTATGCCCTTTCTTCAGAATTTTTGTTCATTGGCTATGATTTTCTTACCCCGGGAATTGCTTCTACCGTCCTGTTTATTTATCCGGTTATTGTAGCTTTGATCATGTTTTTCTTTTATAGAGAAAAGCTCACAAAACTTTCTGTACTCTCTCTGTTTTTGGCTTTTGCAGGAGTTATTGTATTATGTTTAAAAGAAAATGGTCTGGAAATCAATTTTGCAGGTCTTGGAATTGTGATGCTGAGTTCATTATTTTATGCGCTTTATATGGTGATCGTCAATAAATCTGACCTTAAAGTATCGGGATTCAAGCTTTCATTCTACTCTATGCTTTTTACTTCAGCATTTTTTATGATAAAAGCTTTTTCCGAAAGTGAATCTTTTGCCATTCCTTCCGTATCCATCTTCTTAAATTTTATAGTTTTTGCTTTTCTCACTACCGTCATTTCAAGTCTGTGTTTGGTATATGCCATAAAATATATCGGGTCTACTCCGACTGCTATTTTAGGAGCATTGGAACCTGTGGTCGCAGTAATGGTGAGTGTTTTTATGTTTCATGAAAAATTTACGGTAAATCTTCTCATTGGCATCGTACTCATCCTTTTAGGAGTCATCCTTAATGTCATTGCAGACAACAGAAAGCCGAAACTTAATGAACCCATATAAAAAGTGACTGCCTGACAATTATTATTCCATAACAATTTTTTATATTATATTTACTCATCAAACTGATGGGCAAATACAATATGCGAATTATTCCGAAGATCGTTTTTTCTCTTATTACAAGAATATTTTTATGTACAGCTTTGTTGTTTTCGGAACCGTTATCATGGCAGTTTAGATTTTTATGTGTGATCATTTTTTGTATTCCCTGGATAAGATTTTTCATGAATGATTTTGACAGGAAAAATATTGATCTGTATCTTAGCTATAAGCTTCTGTTTCTTACCACACCTGTTTTATACGGCCTTATCCTTTGGAAATTTTTTGAATTATATCATTTCAGTTTAATTACCCGGCTAATTTTATTTCTTTTGCCGGTAATAGTAAGTTTTTTTATTAAAACGAAAAGTAAAGATATTCCAGACAATGCTCAGAACATCTTACAAACCATGAGTTATTACTGTATTCCGTTCTTTTTAGCGGCCAATATAGCTTTTGATTTTTCCAAACCAGCATCGAAAGAATATTTTATTACCGATAAAGCCAGTCCTATAGAAGAAAAAATGGGATTCAGAAGGTTACTATAAAATTACGAACTATCAGTTTAAGGTTATTCCGAAAGAAAAAATGGATACTATTGAAGTTAAGAAATATAACATTCCTTCCAAATATAAAAACGACTATGAATATTTGAATTCATACTATTTAAAAGAATATCCAAAACCTCTTACCATATACGCAAACCGCAAAACGTATCATAAATTTGGAAAAGGAAATTATCTTGATATTGAAACCTATCCAGGATTATTTGGTTTAGAATGGACTTATTATCACTGGAAACTTAATCATTAATATTGATAAGGTGTAGAAAGAATTATCAAAATACTTTTAAACTTTCCTGCTTAGCTTTTTCATTTTAGGTGAATTTAAAATAACTTTGCAAAAATTTCCTGTTGAAAGATCTTCTTCTCATTACTCCGCCTTTTACCCAGCTTAATACTCCTTATCCGGCAACAGCTTATATAAAAGGTTTTCTGAATACCAAAAATATTTCCAGCTACCAAACCGATCTGGGGCTAGATGTTATTTTGGAGTTATTTTCGAAAAACGGACTTGAGAAAATCTTCAGCACAAAAATCAATCTTCAGGAAATATCAGAGAATTCACAGCGGATTTATGCATTACGGGAAGAATATATAAGGACAATAGATCAGGTTATTCCTTTTCTGCAGGGAAAAACCCCTACGTTAGCCAGACAGATCTGTAGCATGAATTTCCTGCCGGAAGCTTCCCGTTTTAATCAGCTGGATGATATGGATTTTGCATTTGGAAACATGGGGCTTCAGGATAAGGCGAAGCATCTTGCTACTTTATATTTAGAAGATCTTTCTGATTATATTATCGAAAATATTGATTCAGATTTCGGATTCAGCAGATATGCGGAACGCCTTGGAAAAAGTGCCAATTCTTTTGATGAACTGTATTCAAAACTATCCAATAATCCAACCTTTATCGACAGCTTTACCCTTAAAATTCTTCAGGAAAAGTTAGAATTGGTTCAGCCAAAACTGGTCTGCTTTTCAATTCCTTTTCCGGGAAATCTGTATGCCGGGTTCAAATGTGCCCAATTCATTAAGAAAAATTATCCCCACATCAAAACTGCTATGGGCGGCGGTTTTCCCAATACGGAATTACGGGAAGTAAAAGATCAGAGAGTCTTTGAATTCTTTGATTTTATCACTCTCGATGATGGTGAGCTTCCTCTCGAGCTACTTTACAACAGCTTACCTACCTCAAAAGAAACCGCCGAGTACAAGAGAACATTTTTAATTGAAAATCAAAAGGTTACTTATAAAAATAATTCTAAAAGACACGATTATAAACAGGCTGATATCGGTACACCGGATTATACAGACTTAAAGTTAGACCAGTATATTTCAGTGATTGAAATTGCCAATCCAATGCACAGTTTATGGAGTGACGGGAGATGGAACAAACTGACCATGGCCCACGGCTGCTACTGGGGAAAATGTACATTCTGCGATATTTCTCTGGACTATATCAAAATCTATGAGCCTATTTCCGCTAAAATTTTAGTGGACAGAATGGAGGAACTGATCAAAACAACCGGTGAAACTGGATTCCATTTTGTAGATGAGGCAGCTCCACCAGCATTAATGCGGGAAGTTGCCCTGGAAATTTTACGAAGAAATCTGGTTGTTACCTGGTGGACCAATATCCGGTTTGAGAAAAGCTTCACCCGTGATTTATGTTATCTGCTAAAACTTTCGGGATGTGTCGCTGTTTCCGGAGGACTGGAAGTGGCCAGCGACCGGTTGCTACAATTGATAGACAAAGGTATTTCTGTAGAACAAGTGGCAAAGGTAACAAGAAATTTCACCGAAGCCGGAATCATGATTCACGCATATCTGATGTATGGCTACCCTACTCAGACTATTCAGGAAACAGTAGACTCTTTGGAAATGGTAAGGCAGATGTTTGAAATGGGGATTCTTCAAAGTGCTTTCTGGCATCAGTTTGCCATGACAGCGCACTCGCCTGTCGGAATAAATCCTGAAGAATTTGGAGTGACTCCTCTGAAGCAGGAAATTCTGTTTGCCAATAATGATATTGATTTTAAGGATAAAACCGGAATCGATCACAGCCAGTTCAGCTTTGGATTGAAAAAATCTCTTTTTAATTATATGCACGGAATCAATTTTGAATTTCCGCTTCAGGAATGGTTTGATTTTAAAATTCCAAGGACAACAGTTCATCCTGATTATATTCATGACTGTCTTCTGGATGATACCCAATTCGGCTTTAAAGGCAACTCAAAGGTTGTTTTCCTGACCAAAAACGTAATCGCTGAGAATCGCATAAAAAATAAAAAGAAATACTCCGGTGCATATACGCTTCTTACGTTCCACTTAAAAACCAATATTGTAAAGGTAGATCTGGAGCAGGATAAAGCGGAATGGCTAATGAATGTGCTGGAAGAAAATTCTATAGAGAATCCGAAAAAAATTACAGCTCAGCAACTTAAGAATCAGTTTGAAGAAAAATTTGAAGATTTTGAATTATTCTGGTTTTCGAAGCCGATGCAGCAATTGAAAGATAATGGGATTATTCTGGCGTTATAAAAAACATGAGAATAATAAACCTGTTTAAACTTTTTCAGATAAAAGAGTTACCAGAAAATTAGCAATTTAGAGCTGCAAAAAAGAGCTAAAATCTGGAACTCATTAGCAAAAGATAAACTGGACAAATCAATAATCCCTTATATATTTTACCAGTCTGCAGGTACTGACTTTCTTTTTGTAACTGGTTTATTTCGGCAGGAGATAATTCTGTGAATATAATATTCCAGAAATTAACAAAAGGAAAAAGAAGACCATGCAGTTTTACATATTCACTCCTTCCATCCAAATTATTTCTTTTTAAAAGCTTCCCATATATCTTAATGTGAGGTTAGAAAGTACACCATTTGGAGTAATTGTAGAAGGAAATAAAAAACTTGCATCCCTGTAATACCTGTTGATAGAGAACCGGATCCTGTCATTTACATTTAAGGTCACAAACCCCGATATGGCTGTATTACTATCAAATACTGTTCCTCCAGTGGGAAAACCATATGCCGTTCTAAGATTGGGAACAGGCTCTGCCCCGTTAACCAGAACTATTCCTTCATAGGCATCTCTGGCCGCACTAGGGCTACTATTGGCACAATGAAGTGATATAACAGCTTGTATATGATACGTCCCTGCTTTTTTCACCACTAACTCTCCTGCCGCATTAACATCAAAATTACCTGTATCATTCGCAATTAATGTACTGCTGTCAAATCCTAATGTTCGTACATTGGTTGATGCTGAAGTCAATGCCCCTTCATCAAAGGTATTCTTACAGCTTACATAGGTAATGGTTTTATCCTGCGTCATTTTATTCATAGAAAAAAAAGGGATCCACGTACTGCTTGTATTGTTCCACCAGTAAAACCCTCTTTCAATAGCCTCGGTCAAAGGATCTTCAAAGTCAAGAAAAACCAGCAATCCATGTTGCTTTGCATCCGTTACATTCAGTGAGGTTACCCTGGGAATAATCACTCCTTCATTGTTCAGGGGATTATCTTTATCTTCAGTCATAATTTCCAGGGTCGTTTTCGGAGTATTGGTATTGATACCCACCTGAGAGCTCAATAACCCAAAACAAAAGAAACTACCCAGTACAAGTAAGGTTGAATTTATATTTTTCATAATTAATCTAAATAAGATAAGGTTAACGTATAAACGGATTCCGGCCCAATTGCTGTACTGCAGGAACTAGTTCTCCTTGTTTGCACAGAGATTCTCTGGCCTTTTGTAAATGTTATGATATTGGAAATCGTATGATTCGTACTTCTATTAGCATTATCAGCCGCAGGTAATGGGGATTTGGATATAAGGGTGGGGCTAGCTCCATTATCAATAAAAATGCCTACTTCTGTCGGGGTTGCCCCCAAATCCCCTATATTTTTATAGATTCCTCCGGTAAAGAATAATGAATAATTTCCGGTTTTTCCAATAATAATATCTCCGTTCTGCAAAGTATAATTGGCATCCGGTGCTTCCAATGACGTGAAAGTGGTTTTAAACCAGACATTGTTATTAGCATCGCCACTGGCTATCACCGGAAAGCCGCTTCCGGAAGCAATTGTTTTAAAAAGGTTTTTTCCCAAAATCTTGGTCTGGAATATATATTGCCATAATTTTTTGTTGTCATCCCAAAAATAGTACCCCTCAAAACCGGCAGCTCCGGTGCCGGAATTATCTAAAAAAACCAACATCGCATTCTGGATCTGGGCTGGATCTGTAGCCGAGAACCTGCTGACGGTAGGGAATAATATTCCTGCTGAATTCTCAGGTGTATCGGGAGTTTTTGCCTGAATATCCAGCATTGCCTTAGGAGAATTGGTATTGATCCCTACTCCACTTTGTGCATGCAGACTTATTAAGGGTATTATCAGAAAACAGGTAATAATTATATTTTTCATAGCTCTAAATCTTTTAATTAATCATTCAGATAAGTCATCGTAATGCAATTTGTTCCATAGCCTGTATAGACACTGCTTCCGGTTTCTGTTGTTTTTTGTATGGTAACCTGGATGAGGTCATTCTGAGCCATGGATACGATCCCGCTAAGCGCTACACTGGTTGCTGTCGTTCCTTCATTGGTTAAAGAATTGGAAGTCGTCAGAATGGTTGTCCCATTTTTTTTAATTCTGTAGGTATATATAGCTCTTTGTTCATTAGCAATACCTACTGTTTTCTTTAAAGCAGAATTAAAGCTGATCAGGTAGTTTCCGCTTTTTCCAACAGTAATCTGATCCCCCGAAACTGAAAAACCAGTCGGATTAAATGCTTTAAGAGTATTGAATAGAACAGCATTTTCTGTATCTCCTGATGCTGAATACCCACTTCCCGTTACCACATAAATAGCATCATCATAGGTTCGGTTAAAAGTGCTTAGAAAAGAAACCCAGTCTGTACCGTCCCAATAATAAAACCCATCAGGAAGCGTAGCATGCTGAAATAAAAAAACAGTATGTCCTTTAGCCTGAGCAACGGGAAAAGCCTTGACCCTGGGAATTAAAATTCCATCAATTCCTGTAGGTGACGAAATATTAGTCGGCTCTACGTGAAGAGTGGCAGATGGTGTCTGAGTTTTTATTCCAACCTGTGCCACAACTAAATGAAAAATTGCTGAAAGAAAAAAAATGATAATTGTTATTCTTCTCATATTGTGAATTTGTTAATAATAAACTTGTTTAAACTTTATTTTTTTGAGGAACAAAATAGAGAAAGCAATGTAATGCAAAGCTATCCAGCTCATTACTGAAGTTTAAAAGTATATTAATAACGATTTAAACTATCCAGCCGGGCATTTGCTTTATTGTTAGTCTAAGTTGATTTGGCTATTTAGACATCTACTTTTCTTAGTTATCTTTTGTGAATACAGTAGCAGAAAGGCTACCCTTACCCCAGTTAAAATTACTTCCTACTGCATCCCACATATTAAATCGAGTTTGTGTTACTGTAGCTTCTACATAACCATTAAGGGTATAGGTTACTGTAGTATCAGAAGCAGTATTGTTAACGATCTCTTCGGTAAAGCTGCCTGCAACACTCATCATGTGAGTGGCCGCATTTGCAAAGGGTACGGAATATTTTCGGGAACCTCCCTGTTCTTCTATTCCATTTTTCAGGAAACGAATCCCAAAATATCCGCTTACTTTTCCATTCGGATCAGACCCTACCACAGTAGCACCTATAGGATAAGTACCCATAGGTACACTGTATGACATTAAAATCTTCGCTGTTGAATTTGCCGGAATAGTTACTACAAGGGAAAGCCCCAAATCAATATTATTTATAGTACCTGCAGGGGCATCCACCGGACCTGTGGCAACATCTGCCAACACATCAGAAAGCCGAAACTCACTCTCCTGAACTGCAAGCTGAAGCCATTGTAAGGATGGACCGTCAAAATAATAGTACCCCCTACTGGTAACATTAATTGTTTGCCCTGAAGGAGAAGAATCGGGGGAAGTCACATATACAATAGCACCTTCCTGAGCTATCGTATAGGTTTTATTATTTAGCTGATCTCCTGTAATACGGGGCGCAATCACTCCATCTAATACAGAGGTGACGGCAGGCTTACCCACCACATCCAAAGTTGCCCGAGGGGATGAAGAATTTATACCTACTTGAGATTTAATAAGAACCCCAATTGTAAATGACATAAAAATAAATATTCTTTGCATTACTTATATTTTTTAATTTATGGACATAATTATAATAACTGATGCAAAGTTATAGATATGGCAAAATAACACCAACGAAAGGCACACTGCAAGACCAATGCTCGAATACTGCAAAAGCACTGCAGTAAGAAAAGTGTAATAGCTGATGAATTCTATAATACCAAAAAGGTCTACGTTTTATGACCTTATAATTCAATATTCAATTTGAAGATTTTGAATTATTCTGGTTTTCGAAGCCGATGCAGCAATTGAAAGAAAATGGAGTAATTTTGAGTTTGTAATTTTTTAAATAAATTAAAAAAAATCCCGGAAAATTAAATCTCCAGGATTTTTATGAGTATTCAAGGTCAATACAATTTTACTTTTCAGCATTTCCCTTCATAACGTCACCAACAATTACCTTTTCCTGAACTTTAATAAAGTTTGGGTCCATAATTGCCATTCTTTCTGCAATGGCTTTATAAGTAGGAAATTTTAACAGGGAAGCTCTGCCGGACATTTCCCTGTAAATGGTGAAAATTTTTCCGTTAGCCGTTTTGATCTGTTTTGTCGTTGTAATATATTTTCCGATGTATTTACTCTTAGCGTCATACACCTCAATATCTATAAAAGTTTTGTCCATAACAGTATCCTCAGAACCGAAACTTACAGGAAGGTTGGTAAAGTAGCCGACAGGAACACCATTGCTTATGATCTCTCCTACCTTATTGACTTCAATGTTCAGTTTATCAATTTTACTTCTTGTAGTATAGGCATCTTTGGTTTTGGTATCCAGCTTCCTTTTCGGAATATTTTTAAATATATCATCAAGGTTTTTAATATTGATCCCTTTATTATCAATAATTTTCAGACCCTTTATGGAGGTGTATACTGCTGATTTTTCTTCCCCGGAAAATGCTGACGGAGAAATATAATCCAGCTCTATGGCTTTATCCCTGTTGTAGACCCTGTTCAGTCTTATATAACTGTCTCTTACAGAATCCACTATACTTTTATCTATAAACTCTATAGTATACATCGGGGTATCATTCAGGTCCATGAATGTATAGATACTGGATTTATTGGAGAGCTTAGCAACATGAACGCCGTCAAGACTTATAATACCTCTTTTGGTTTTGAAATTTTGGGCATTACACAACATTCCCAAAACGGTAAAGAATATGATTATACTTTTCTTCATAGAATCAGACTTTTACACAGCATAAAAAAAGTGTAACCAAAGTTACACTTTCTTGAAAATATATTTAGCTTTTCATTTAATTATTCACAAAGGATGATTCCTTTATCATGATTAAATTCTACAACACCGCTTTTGATAGGGTAAGAAAAAACAGAGTCTTTATCATTTTCTTTAGTAAAGTTTTTAGCATAAGCTTCACCAACTGAAGATGTGAAAAGCTTTACTTTACCTCCGATCAAAGAAGAAACGATTGCAGCGTGATTTTTCATAATGTGGAATTCACCACTTTTTCCCGGCAACAATACAGAGTCTACTTCCCCTTCAAAAACTACGTATTCTGGTGTTAAAATTTTTATATTCATTTTTTTTATGAATTATAGATTATAGATTTTAAATTTTAAATGATTATTCAATCTAAAATCTAAAATTTAACATTTAAAATTTTCTTAAGCGTTTTCAGCTAACATTTTTTGTCCAGCCTCGATAGCTTCCTCGATAGTTCCTTTCAGGTTGAAAGCAGCTTCCGGTAAATGGTCTAGTTCACCATCCATAATCATGTTGAATCCTTTGATGGTATCTTTGATATCTACCAATGATCCCGGAATACCTGTAAACTGTTCAGCTACGTGGAAAGGCTGAGATAAGAATCTCTGAACTTTTCTGGCACGGTAAACTACTGATTTATCTTCTTCAGAAAGTTCTTCCATACCAAGAATTGCGATGATATCCTGAAGCGCTTTGTATCTCTGAAGAATTTCTTTTACTCTCTGAGCACAGTCGTAATGTTCATCACCGATAATTTCCGGAGCAAGGATTCTTGACGTAGACGCCAATGGATCTACCGCAGGATAAATACCCAATGAAGCAATTTTTCTGTCCAGTACCGTCGTTGCATCCAAGTGAGCAAACGTAGTTGCAGGAGCCGGGTCAGTTAAGTCATCCGCAGGTACATAAACTGCCTGTACTGAAGTAATTGAACCGTTTTTAGTTGAAGTAATTCTTTCCTGCATCGCTCCCATTTCAGAAGCAAGAGTTGGTTGGTAACCTACTGCTGAAGGCATACGACCAAGAAGTGCAGATACCTCAGAACCAGCCTGTGTAAAACGGAAGATGTTGTCTACAAAGAAAAGTACGTCTCTACCTTGTCCGCTTTCACCACCGTCTCTGTAGTACTCAGCCAATGTAAGACCAGAAAGTGCTACTCTGGCTCTTGCACCTGGCGGCTCGTTCATCTGTCCGAAAACGAATGCAGCTTTAGATTCTTTCATAGCTTCTAAGTCTACTTTGGAAAGATCCCAACCTCCGTTTTCCATAGAATGCATGAAATCATCACCATATTTAATAATTCCTGATTCAAGCATCTCTCTCAAAAGGTCATTTCCTTCTCTCGTTCTTTCACCTACTCCGGCAAAAACTGAAAGACCTCCGTGTCCTTTTGCAATATTGTTAATCAACTCCTGGATCAATACTGTTTTACCTACCCCGGCACCACCGAATAATCCAATCTTACCTCCTTTTGCGTAAGGCTCGATAAGGTCGATTACTTTAATACCTGTAAATAAAACTTCTGCAGAAGTTGAAAGTTGATCAAATTTTGGAGCTGGTCTGTGAATTGGCAGACCACCTTCTTTAGAAATATTTTGAAGTCCGTCGATAGCATCCCCAACAACGTTGAATAGTCTTCCGTTCACAGCTTCACCAATTGGCATTGTAATAGGATTTCCATATCCGATTACTTCCTGCCCTCTTTGAAGACCGTCTGTAGCATCCATTGCAATACATCTTACTGTATCTTCACCAATATGCTGCTCTACTTCTAAGACTACTTTTTCACCGTTTCCTTTTGTAATTTCTAACGCGTCATAGATACTTGGAATTGCTTCCACATCTGTGAAGACAACGTCGATTACCGGACCAATAATTTGAGAAATTTTACCTTTAATTTGGTTTGCCATTGCTAAATTTTTTCTTGGTGCAAATATAATGATTCTTCATAAACCTACAATTGGTAAAAAAAAGATTTTTATCATACTTTTTTATTAATGTACCAATCTGTCAATTGAGCAATATAGCAAATAATTATTGGTTAGAATATTGGTAAACTGTTATATTGATACATTGCTACATTATACATATATTTGCAGTCAAATTTTTTCCGTTTTGAAAGTTTTCAAGAATTTTAAAGATTATTCCTCCCAAAAGCCTTTAGCATTGTCTCTGGGAATGTTTGACGGAGTACATCTCGGGCATAAAAGTATCATCGATGAACTGATTAATGTGGGTACAGAGAATAATCTGGAGACAGCGATCCTTACTTTCTGGCCGCATCCGCGTTTCGTTTTTAACCCGAATGAAGATCTTAAGCTTCTGAATACGCTGGATGAAAAGAAACAGCTGATCGAAAAATACGGAATCAATCATCTGTTTCTGAAAGAATTTGATGAAGAATTCAGAAACCTTACGGGAGAAGAGTTTGTACGCCAGATCCTGATCGACAAGCTGAATGTAAAATACCTTATTATAGGCTACGACCATTCATTCGGGAAAAATAAGAGCGGAAATTTCGAACTTCTTCAAAAGCTTTCCAAAGAACTGGATTTTGTTGTTGAACAGATGGAAGCGATCAATATCCACGAAAACAATATCAGCTCTACGAAAGTCCGCAATGCTCTTCTGACTGGAAATATTAAAGAAGCCAATGAAATGCTTGGTTACTCCTACTCTGTTTCCGGCACCGTTGTTCACGGGAAAAAGATTGGGCGGACAATCGGCTATCCTACAGCCAATATTGATGCTGAATCTATTAAACTTCTCCCTAAAAAAGGAGCTTATATTGTAGAAACCGAGGTAAAAGGCCGGCGATATAAAGGAATGCTCAGCATTGGTACCAATCCCACTGTGAACGGAGAAAAATTAACCGTTGAAGTTTATATCCTTGATTTTGATGGCGATATTTATGATGAAGAAATCACGGTAAGATTCAGGGATTTTCTTCATGACGAGATCAAATTCGAAGGTCTTGAAAAATTGATTGAAAGGTTAGATGAAGATAAAAGGCTGACCCGGGAATTTCAATTCTAGCTATTTATAATTTCTTCTTTTGCTTTTTTCGTTAATGAATTAAAAACCAGTTCATAAGACTGATCTATTAACTTACAGATAAGATCTCTTTTCAAACCATCAACCATGACGGAATTCCAATGGGTTTTATTCATGTGAAATGCACCCGTGATCTGCGGATGCTGTTCTCGGAGTTCTGCACTCCACTCAGGGTCAGTTTTTACGTTGATGCTCAATGGCTGTCTTTCAAGCCCCATTAATAAAAACATTTTTGTGCCTACTTTCATCACAAGGGTTTCGTTATCAAAAGGAAAAGTTTCTGTAACTCCTTTTTTAGCAAGACAGTAATCTAGAATTTCGTCGGCATTCATGGATTTTTATAAATGATAAGTGATTAATGATTATTGATATTAATTTCAAATGTAGTAAATTTAAGAAAGAAAATACCATCTATATAAATCACAATTATTATGAAAGCTTTGGTCATTGGCGCAACGGGCGCTACAGGAAAGGATCTGGTGAAACAGCTGCTCAGCGATAAAGAGTTTGAGGAAGTCGATATCTTTGTAAGAAAGCCTGTGGATATTCAGAATGACAAGCTGAAAGTTCATGTGGTTAATTTTGAAAAGCCGGAAGAATGGAAAGATAAAGTGAAGGGTGATATTGCATTCTCATGCTTGGGAACAACGCTGAAAGATGCCGGAAGCAAAGAAGCCCAGAGAAAGGTAGATTTTGATTATCAGTATGAATTTGCCAAAGCAGCGAAGGAAAATGATGTGGAAGACTATATACTGGTTTCTGCTTATGGAGCAAACCCCACATCTAAAATCTTCTATTCTAAAATGAAAGGTGAACTGGAAGAGGCTGTGAAACAACTTCATTTTAATAAGATCACTATTTTTAAACCCGGAATGCTGGAAAGAAAAGATTCGGAAAGAACCGGAGAAGTTCTGGGCAGCAGAATTATAAAATTCGCCAATAAGCTGGGACTGCTGGAAAGTCAGAAACCTTTGCCTACAGATATTTTAGCAAAGGCGATGATCAATTCTTCCAAGATAAAAAGTAATGGGTATTCCAGTATTAAGCTTGGGAATATTTTTTGTTTTGCGGAGAAAAGCAATGATTAAAGTGAACAGCTTTGAATTATAAACGCTTCAGCTCCGTTCAGCGTGACATTTCTAATACTACTGTATTTTCTAGCTGTCACGCTGAACGGAGCCGAAGCATTGTTTTATAAATTATCTACTTCAGATATTTTGTAATAGCTTCATCCGTAGGTTTTGTAGTACTTACGAAAGTATCTACCAGTTTTCCGTTTTCATCGATGAGAAACTTTGTAAAATTCCAAAGGATGGTTGTATTTTTTACTCCGTTTAAGTCTTTTTCGGTTAAGTATTTGAAAATAGGTGCTGTATCATCCCCTTTTACAGAAACTTTAGCTGCCAGAGGAAAAGTCACCCCATAATTTTTCTGGCAAAAAGCCCCGATCTCTGTATTGGTTCCCGGTTCCTGGCCTCCGAAATTATTGGCGGGAAATCCTACAATAACCAGTTTGTCTTTATATTCTTCATACAGCTTTTCCAAATCTGCATATTGTGGTGTAAATCCACATTCCGATGCTGTATTGACAATAAGGATCTTTTTTCCTTTAAAATCTGCAAAGTTGATCTCTTTGCCGTCAAGGCTTTCAACTTTGAAATCATATATTGTTTTTCCCATAAGTTCTTTGGTTTTAGATTGAGAAACTTCACTTTTCTGATTGGTACAGCTCTGTAAAAATGCCACAAAAGAAAGCAGCAATAAGAAAATCTTTTTCATTCTTATAATTTTAGTTGGCAGTTTTGCCGCAGTTATTTTCAAAATATAATGCAGGATCTTTTAAACAGGTCTTATTTCCTTAATTAAAATTTAAATGTGTTGTAAGGAAAAACCTTATTGACATCAATCCTGTTTAAGACCATAACGAAGTCTCCATCCTTTTTAGTACTTGAGGATTCAATTCTGAAAGGCATGAAAAGATTTCCTACTTTCTTGTAATCGGCATATATCAACGTTTCATCTTTTTTGATTTCTTTTAAAAGCATATACGTTTTTACGTCAAAGTAATAGATGTTCTTATTTACATTTTTGGTAAGCTCCACTTTGTGGCAGTAGATTTCACCTACTTTTTCTTTTCCTGCATATTTAGCATCAAAACCTTTATTTTCCCAGTCAATGAAATCATTATCAAAGCTTTCAGGTATGTATTCAGGGTACACCTGAAGCTTGTTGGTTGCATAATTCATTGCGTATCCTTTAGCTCCGTCAAAGCCTTCAATTGCAGTTTCTTTTCCACCGATGCTGATCACCGTTTTGGTAAGATTGGGACGCTGCTGGTAAATTTTTATAGGATATTCATCTTTGATTCCTAAGATCACTTTCCCCTGCAGCAGCACTGAATTTAAGAGCTTCCAATTCGTTAATCCTCCGGACAGTTCTATATTTTTATCTATAATTTCTTTTGCGGTCTGAGAATATAATGAAGTGGCAAACGTTAAAAGGACTAAGTATATTATTTTTTTCATTTATTTCTTTTAAAATAGCTATCTAAAGAAGGTTTGAAGACAAATTCCGGCTCATTCCGTTTCTTTTTGGATACCAGATTTCCATTGGTATAAGTGAAAACGGTTCCCAGATCTTCATTAAAATCTATTGGTTTTGCAAGATATAATATTTTATTTTCAAATCTATAATTCACAGGAGTTTTTATACTCCGTTCTTGAGATGGTATGACCAAATACGATGGATATATTTTATTGTTCTTAAATTCCAGTACAAGAAAAGTATAAATATCTATAGCTCCCGTTGTTGTTGTTTTAGTGCTATGATTAATTTGAGCATAGAATTTTTTATTATTCAAATTCTGACATTTCAGATTTGAACAGTAAAATAATAATATTAAAAATAATATCCTCACTTATAGTTTATATATTCATTCAAATATAAGGGGAATTGTACGAAAAAACAAAAGACGATGAGCAATGCTTTCAGTATTTATTCTCAAATTAATTTCCGTGCTTTCTCCAGATCTTCGGGAGTATCGATCCCTACTCCAATGAAATTGGTTTCTATCAATTTTATCTTCATTCCGTATTCAAGATAACGGATGCATTCGATCTTTTCTGATATTTCAAGGGGTTTCATTTCCAGCTTTGAAAACTGAAGCAAGGCATGCTTCCTGAAAGCATACACACCAATATGTTTGTAGTAATTTATATCATAGGAAACTTCCCTGTGAAAAGGAATTACAGAACGGCTGAAATAGAGGGCAAAACCGTTATTATCCGTTATTACCTTGACATTATTCGGGTTTTCGATTTCTTCTTTTTCCGTTAGTCTGATTTTTAATGAAGCCAGAGAAATTTCCTGGTTAGCATCATCCTTAAAAACGTCGATAAGCTGTCTTAAAGGCTCCAATTTAAGGAAAGGTTCATCACCCTGAACATTGATCACAATATCACAATCGATATTCTGTACAGCCTCTGCAATACGGTCGCTTCCGGTTTCATGCTGCCCGGTCATCACGGCTTTTCCACCGTTTTTCACAATTTCATCAAAAATAATTTCTGAATCCGTAGCCACAAATACTTCATCAAACAATCCTGTTTCTGAAACATTCTGATAGGTTGTCATGATTACTGTTTTTTCACCTAACATCTGCATAAGCTTTGCCGGAAAACGGCTTGCTTCGTAACGGGCAGGAATGACAGCTATGATTTTCATTGATTACTTATTATTAAAGTTATAAATTAAAAGTTATGAATTATGAGTTAAATAATTCTCCAAAAAGATAATTCTGATTTGAATAGCTTAAAATTTAAGTTTCCAGGAAAGACTTTATGGGAAGTTGCACGAATACAACTGAATTTTATTTGTGTCTTACTATTAAAACGCTTCGACTCCGTTCAGCGTGACATTGCTAATACTAACTATTGACTATAACAATGTCATGCTGAGCAAGGTCGAAGCATCTGTTTTTTTTAATATAACAATCTAATCGTGTAACAGTTTATCAATAGTGTAAGTACCGGAATTATTACATTGATACATCGTTATATTGTTACATTAATTAAAAATTATTTAAGATTATTCAAAGCATTTTCAAGCTTCGGAAGCATTACTTTGATCTCGTCAACTGCTAAACCTCCTACTGAAGCACGGAACCAAGGCTCGGATTTTGCCTCTCCGAATGCTGAGAACGGTACAAGAGCAACTCCGGCATCATTAATTAAGTAAAATACCAGATCTGAAGAATTTTCAATCACAGATCCGTCCGGTTTTGTTTTTCCGATATAATCCAATCTGATCGTTAGGTACAGTGCTCCCATCGGTTCGATGCTTTCTACTGCCAGTCCTTTTCCTTTTAAATCCTGGATTCCACCGTGAAGAACTTTTAAGCTTTCTTCCAGTTTTCCTTTGAAATCTTCTACAAAAACATTTACATTGTCAGGGTTTTCAAAGAATTTCGCAGTAGCTTCCTGTTCAGGCTTCGGAGCCCAGGCTCCAACATGCGTTAACAGGGCTTTCATTTTATCCAAGATATGAGAAGGGCCAAATCCCCACCCTACACGTACTCCGGTTGCAGCAAGGCATTTAGAGATACCGTCGATATAAATGGTGTATTCTTTCAGTTCAGGGAAAAGAGAAACCGGATCCACATGCTGTGAACCGAAAGTAAGATTAGAATAGATCTGATCATACATCAGGTACAATGGTTTTTCATCTTCACCTCTTTTTTTGTTTTCTTCCAGAACCAGTTCACAGATATCTGAAAGCTGCTCTTTTGTAAACATTGTTCCTGTAGGATTCAGTGGTGAACACAGCGCCAAAAGAACTGCACCGCTTAAGTGCGGTCTCAGATCGTCTGCTGTAGGAAGGAAATTGTTTTCAGCAGTGGTCTTAACTTCTACAGCCTCTGCAGAAGTAAGGTAAGCATAATGGTTGTTGTTCCAGGATGGTGTAGGATATACTACTTTATCCCCTTCATCTACGATTGTTTTATAAACGGCGTAGATCAATGGTCTTGATCCGGCAGTAATTAAAATATCGTTGGGTGAATAATCCAGGTTCCATCTGTTTTTCAAGTCTTTGGAAACTTCTTTTCTTAAAGATAAAAGTCCGTTGGCCGGCGGATAATTCGTGAGATTATTCTGATATGCCTTCTGAATCTCCTCCTTCAGCAGTGCCGGGATGGGATAGAGATTAGAATTCAGGTCACCAATAGTAAGATTGGCAATTTCCGCTCCTTTTGCTTTTAAATCATTTACTTCATTACCAATTTTTACAATTTCTGAACCAATCAGGTTCGCCGCTAATTTTGAAACTTTCACTTTATTTTTATTTAAATTTATTTTTTTATGGGATTAGGAATTAGGTTTTAGGGCTTAGTTTCGGGTGCAAATTCCCTAATTCCTAAATCCTAATCCCTTATTTTCTTATGTCAACTGTAAATCTTTTCTTACGTCTTCTATTTTAGCTTCCAAAGATTTTAATTTATCTCTAAAATCAGCCTCAGAAGTAACCGCATCTTTTACAGAAATATAAAATTTAATTTTCGGTTCTGTTCCTGAAGGCCTTACGCAGACTTTGGTTCCATCCTGGGTATAATAAATCAGTACATTCGATTTCGGAATGTCATTCATTACTTTAATTTCATTCTTTGAAACAGAAAAACTGGTTTGTTCTTTAAAGTCCTTCACTTCTTCTACTAATGATCCGGCCAGTTCTTTCGGTGGATTTTCGCGGAAGTTTTTCATCATGTTCTGAATCTCTTCAGCTCCTTCTTTTCCTTTTCTTACAATGTTGACCAATCCTTCATAATACATTCCAAGATCCTGATAAATCTCGATCATGTATTGGTACATGGTTCTTCCGTTGGCTTTACACCACGCAGCGATTTCACATGCAACAAGGATGCTTCCGCATGAATCTTTATCGCGGACAAAATCTCCGGTCATGAAACCAAAACTTTCCTCACCACCACAGATGAATTTTTCCTTTCCTTCTGCTTCACGGATCATTTTTCCGATCCATTTGAATCCTGTAAGTCCAGCTTTACAGTCAACGCCAAACTTTTGGGCAATATCAAAGAAAATATCTGAAGTTACGATCGTAGAACCAATGAATTCTTTTCCAGTAATTCTTCCCTGCTTTCTCCATTCATTTAAAATATAGTACGTAAGAATTGTATTGGTCTGATTACCATTCAGAAGCTGCATTTCTCCATCAAGGTTTCTCACGGCAATTCCCAGTCTGTCCCCGTCCGGATCGGTTCCGATTACAATGTCTGCATTGGTAATTCTTGCCAGGTCCATGGCCATTTCAAGTGCTGCCGGCTCTTCTGGGTTCGGAGATTCTACCGTGGTAAAATTACCGCTTGGAATCATCTGTTCTTTTACCAGATCTATCTTTTTGAATCCTGCTTTTTCCAAAGCCTTTGGAATCGTTGTATAAGTTGTTCCGTGGATAGAGGTGAAAACAATATTTAAATTCTCTTTTCCTACATTCTGGTAGGTTGAGTTTTCAATACAGGCATCAATATACACATCATCCTGCTCTTCCCCGATCCATTCGATCAGGTCATCATTTCCGTTGAATTTAATTTCGTCGAATTTTACAGAATATACTTCGTTGATAATCGCTTCATCATGTGGCGGAACAATCTGTGCACCATCATTCCAATATACTTTATACCCGTTGTATTCAGGCGGATTGTGTGATGCTGTCAATACAATTCCTCCATTACATTTCTTATCTCTTACGGTGAAGGACAATTCCGGGGTCGGTCTGTGATCTTTGAAAAGAAGCACTTTAATTCCGTTTGCTGTTAGAACATCAGCAACCAGTTTCCCGAATTCTTTTGAATTATGTCGAACATCATAGGCAATGGCCACTTTAATTTCTTCTCCTTTAAACTGCTGGAGCATATAATTCGCCAATCCCTGTGTTGCCTGACCTAATGTATATTTATTCAAGCGGTTGGTTCCTACCCCCATGATACCTCTCATTCCTCCTGTTCCGAATTCAAGCTCCCTGTAAAAAGAGTCTTCCAGGTCCGGAGAATTGCTGTCGATCAATACCTGTACGGCATCTCTTGTCTCTTTATCGAATGTATCACTTAACCAAAGTTTCGCTTTTTCTAATGTTGTCATATGTGTATTTAAGTTTGGAAGCAGGAAGTTTGAAGATGGAAGGTATTCTGTACCAAATTCGCATATCCTGCTTTTATTTTTACTATTCTTTTTGTTATATTTTGTTGGAAGATGGAGGCTCGAAGATGGGAGAAATTCATGTCTCAGCTTCAATTTTCCACTTACTATTCACTTTATTTGTTTTAATTAATGTACTGCGATCACTTTTACCTTAATCTTCATCCATCCTTTAGCTGATTTCTAAATGCTATAATCTGATTCATTAGATTATAACTTTCATTATATATTATCTTAAATTCGTCTTCTGAAATATAATTTCGATTTTTCGCCTTATACAGGCAAGTTACAGTTTCAGCTAGAGAACGAATTGAGTACCCTAAGAATTTCTTAAATTCCGGTTTGGACTGTAAAATACTTCCCTCTGAAATATTAAGCGCTATAGAATCAGATGCTCTTCTTATTTGAGAGGTTAGGTTGAAAGCTTCATCTTTTGGGAAATTTTGAGAAAACTTGAAAATTGTTTCTCCAAAATTCATAGACTTTTGCCAAATAATTAATTTCTCAAATTTGAAACTCATCCGTTTTTTTTCCTATGATAACTTCCCTCCTCCATCTTCTATCTTCCTTTCTAATTATTCTAATTATTCTAATTTCTTATTCTCAACCTTGGTCGTCTTATCTATTTTAAATGCACGAATCGGGTCGTTATAGTAAATAAATTTGGCAGTATTCTGCACATGTCCTTTTAAAGAATCTTTTACGTTAACTTCTGCATAATTCCCGTTTTTAGAGTCAATATTCAGATTATCTATTTTCCAGTACGGCGCGATCAGACTTGCTGTGTCTGAGATCTTTATCACCGCATTTTTGGTAAGTCCCAAAAAGTTGGCGCGGCTTCTGTTCTGCATTTCCACTTCTGCTCTTCTCGTGTTCACTGAACCCATAAAAGTAGCATAATTTTTTAAATTAAGCCTAAAATTATCAGTCTTAATTTCACTTGAAATATTCATTTCTACAGAATCTGCCACTGACACTTTTTCAAGGTTATATTTTGAATAAATGGTCACATTATAAAAATCCACACCTTTTGTCCCTCTTTTTTCTTTGATAACAAGAGTTTTGTCTTTAACCTCTACATCCAGATTACTGGCTACGTTTGGGTAAGTTTCGATTTCTACAAAATTTTTAGCTCCTCTGGCATAAAAGACACGAAATTTGCCTTCCAGATCCAGATTCACAAATTCTGAAACATCTACATCTTTTCTTTCAATATTTCCTTTCGGAGAAACTTTCCCGCAGGATACCGCCGCCAGAAGTAAAAATGTGTATACTATTTTTTTCATATTCAAATTAAAATATTGTATATAAAATCAAACTTATGACCGTACTTTCCACTCCCATCAAAACATAAAGAACCAATACCCGCCACAGTAAACCTGGTTTTGAGTACGATTTTTTAAAAGCATTCCAATACGTAATTGCCGGGAAGAGAATAGAAAGACCGAATATAATTTTGTCGATGAGATCGAAAATCCATGAAACAGGTTTCCATAAACCGATCAGACTCACGATATCGTCCAACAAAAATAAGATTAAAATTCCTAAAAGACTTACTGTTCCGATGATAAAATGCTCTGCAATATTCAAATTTATTCTTTTAAATAAAAAATAAGCATTGATTGCAAGCATCGGAATAATAACAAATAAAATAGTTTTGGAATATTTGGAAAAAAAATTTTTCATATTCAGAACGTCATCCGAAAGAACTTCTGCGGGTGAAAATTTTTCGTAAAAATGATAGCCTAAAACATTAAAACCAAAAAGAATCAGTAACAACGATATAAAATTGTTGTATCTGATTCTTTTTCCTGAAATATAATCCATCGCCGTTTCTCCCGGTCTGAATGAAATATTTTTTAAAGTACGAAAAAATTTAGCTTCAACATGCCAAATCGATCCGAGAATATCATTTTTAACTAAAGAATGTGGAGTTATTCTTGCTGTGTCCGCTTTTTGTCCGCAATGAGCACAAAACTCATCGGAGACTGAACGACCACAGTTCAAACAACTTTTTTTATTCATTTTAATGATTTAATACATTTCTTTAACCATTTTCAAGTGAAGCCGAAAAAATTATAAGAGCAACAAAAGCTGCTGTTATGGCTATTCCAATTATCAAAGGTATCCAAATTGGCTTCTTTTCATATTGTTCTTCATTGGGAAGTATTTTGGGAAAAAATAATATGCAAAGAATACTCCCACCAATTAAACCACATAAATATGCATAAGAATTTTTCGGATTCTCCTGAAGTGTTCCTAAAAATATTGCAATGAATGTCAGCAAAATAGAAACTCCTAAAACAATATACGCTTCAGTCTTCTTTTTAGCTTCAATTAAATTTTTATATAATAAAACTCCACCGAAAAGTGTAGAGAAAAATATGGAAAAACCTAAAATAGCTTTTTTAGAATATATTTTCGGTAATTTACTTTCCATATTAAATCACTTCATCAATATTATAATTCTTATGTTCCCGGTTGGTCCTGATAATCATTTCGCCCAGAAATCCGGCTATAAAAAGCAGTGTTCCCATAATCATCATTGTCAGGGCAATATAAAACCACGGATTATTAGTGATCAAATGTCCGTAAATTCCTCTTGCCACATCAATCAGTTTTGAAATTCCCAGCCAAAGTGCAGAAAGAAATCCTACGATAAACATTACGGTTCCCACCGCTCCGAAGAAATGCATGGGTCTTCCCCCGAATCTGCTTACAAACCAAAGGGTTACCAGATCCAGAAAACCTCTGATAAATCTTTCGGTTCCGAATTTTGAGGTTCCGTAAGGTCTTGCCTGGTGCTGTACTTCTTTTTCCGTAATTCTTCTGAATCCGGCATTGGCAGCCAGTACAGGAATATAACGGTGCATATCTCCATATACATCTATGGATTTCACTACCTGTTTTTTATATGCTTTTAAACCACAATTGAAATCATGAAGATAAACTCCTGACACTTTTCTTGCCGCTGCGTTAAAGAGTTTTGACGGAACATTCTTCGTCATTACATTATCAAAACGTTTCTTTTTCCAGCCTGAAACAATATCATAATTATCTTCGGTTACCATTTTGTAAAGCTCTGGAATTTCTTCCGGAAAATCCTGTAAATCAGCATCCATGGTAATCACCACATCTCCGTTTGTTCTTTCAAAAGCAGCATGAAGCGCCTGTGATTTGCCATAATTCCTGGAAAATTTTATTGCATGGATCTGAGGATGCTGAACCTTCATATTTTCGATGATGCTCCACGACAGATCCGTACTTCCGTCATCTACGAACCAGATTTCATAAGACAGGCTGTTGGTATAACAGACATTATCAATCCTTGAAAAAAGCTCTTCCAAAGAATCTTCTTCGTTTAATAACGGAATAACTATAGATAAATTCATTTAATTTTAATAAAATTATTCTTGATTTTCTGTTTCCTGGTAAACTGTTCTTGTTCGGAAAAACGCTCCAAAAAACACTGACAAAACTACGTAAAATATAAGTATTGCTGCAAAATATCCTGAAAAATGACTTGCCGTAAGCATATCTTTTCCTTTGATGGCTTCAGGAGAGAAACTTGGCAGTCTTTCCTGATATTTTTTGTCTAATTCATCAATGTCTTTCTGATGTTTCATGATCTTTTTTGCAGACTGATACTCAGTGTCTAATTCGGTTTTCTGCCTCTGTACATACTGATAATTAAGTAATTTTTTAGCAGCAGGATCTACGAAATTAAGGAACGCATAAATGCTGAAAATAGAAAGAATTCCTCCGATAAACATCGGAATGAACGCCCTGGAAAATGCATCTTTAAAACTTACCACTCTATTTTTGTTCCAGAAAGATTTTACGGACCAAAAAGCACCGCCTGCATATAAAATAGGCAGAACAAACGCATTGATTTTCAAAGAGGTATCAAAATAATTGATGCCTGAGAAAAAGTAATAGGCTACAAAAAAAATGATCATTGTAGCGATAAAAAGTATAATTCCTAATGTTGATGGACTTTTCGTCATGTTAGATTTTTTAGAAAAAGTTGAAAAATTATTACACTAAATTCCAGCTGTTTAGCTTTGTTACTGCATTTTTTCGACTAATTTTCTTTAATTATATTTTGAAGTTTATAAATTATTCCTACCTTTGCAACGGCAAGTCCTAAACAACCAGCTCCTGAGAATCCTCCAGGGTGGGAACACAGCAAAGGTAATTGGTCGTAGCGGTGTGATTTAGGTAGCTTGCCATTTTTTTTTGGTTTAAGTTGAAGTAAGGTAATTGGAAAATTATCTTTTTTTGTTTCTATACTTTTCAGCATTTCAATTTCCAGATTACCCTTCATTTTTTATATTAAAATTCAAACTCCTCTCCCAGTTTAGGAAGAACAAGTTCTACATTTTTATCAGCAAAATGCTTTAATGCACTTTCGTGGTTGATCTCAATGGCGGGGAATGTATCAAAATGGCATCCGATAACTTTTGGCGTTTTCAATAATTCTGCTGCTGCAAAAGATGCTTTTCTCGGGCACATCGTGTAATGGCTACCGATGGGAAGGATAGACAGATCAATATTCCCGAAGAGTCTTGGGAAAAGCTCCATATCAGCCATAACGCCGGTATCTCCAGCCAAATAGATATTTTTACCTTCAGGAAGTCTGAAAATATATCCTACAGGAACGCCTCCATAGCTTCCATCCGGAAACGAACTTGTATGATGAGCCGGTACCATGGAAATTTTAAGATCGTCGATTTTTGCCGATCCTCCTAAGTTTACATCATCTTTATTTTTTGCGGTTTTAAAGTAAGCGCAGATCTCAGGAACCGCAATAATTGTTGCTTCCGGGTGAAACTGCAATACTTCCTCTACATCAGCAATATGATCACCGTGGGCATGGGTCAGCAAAATATAATCGATCTTCTGTGCCGATATATCAAAGCCGGATTGCGCTTTTTGGTAATTGTAAAAAGGATCACTTAAAATTGTTTTGTCTTTGTATGTAAACAAAAAACAGTTTTGTCCTAAAAATTGTATTTTCATTTTTAATTGATTTTTTAATTAATTTTTTTAAACATTTAAACACAAATAGCTCAAATATTTTTCACGAATATCACTATAAAATATTAGTGAAAATTTGTGTAAACATTGGTGTTATTTGTGTTTTATTTAAACGCAAGGAGCGCTAAGATTTTTTAATAGATTAAATGTTTAAATCCGCAAAGGTTTTATGTCAGATTATTTCTGTGGAAATTTATCCTCAATCAATCTTAAATTAATTCCGTGTTCTAAATAGGCTTTGCAACCATCGAGAACTGTTGTAAAACCACCTGTATTGTCATTGATTATTTTTAAAAGGTCTTCACCCGTCTGGCTGAACCCATAGCTTTTAATGACCACTAAAGTTCCTTTTTCCATTGTTTTAAATTCATAATCCACCTGGACAGCCGGATCTCCCCACTCTGTTTTTATCAGCTGGTTTGGAATAATCTGGTGAACTTTTACCTCAGATTTTGCGCCATACATTTCCCACTCCCAGGTAATGGATTTGCCTTCCTCTAATTTTCCGGTAGACTTTGTAAACCAGAATTGAGTAGTCACTTCGGGGTTGATAAATGCCTCAAAAACATCTTCAACCGGTTTTCTGATAAGCATTTGAGCTTGAACGTAGGTATCTGAACTCATAGTAATGGTATTTATTTAAAGAAATTAAGCCCAATTGCTGTAAGAACCGCCATTGTAAAGGTAAGAATACCCACCTGTTTTAGGAACGGATCTAAGTCTTTAGGCTCTTTTACAGACATAATTTTCCTTCTGAGCTTAGCAAATGGAATCAGCAGAATCATTACGATGAAAACATAATAGTTTTGAGACTGTATGAAACCGTTTAATCCTAAAAATATAAGAATTAAGACCAACGGAAGCTGTAAAAGGATCATTTCATAAATCATTGCATTTTTGAAACCAATCCTTAATGCAAAACTATTTTTCCCCGACAGTCTGTCGCTTTCTATATCTCTCATGTTGTTGAGATTAAGAACTGCCATGCTCATCATTCCTACGGCTGTTCCGGGCAATAGCATATCCCAGCTGAAGGTTTTTGTAAACAGGAAATAGCTTCCACAAACTGAAACCAAACCGAAGAATATAAATACGAAAAGGTCTCCCAATCCCATGTACCCGTAAGGTTTTTTCCCAACTGTATAACCAATTGCAGCCAAGATACAGGCTACTCCCAATCCTATAAAAATATAGAATTCGTTCATATAATCCGGAATGAAGGCAATATACAACAGAGCAATTGTGGCAATAAAGGATAAGGCAGAGAAAAGGATCACGGCATTTTTCATTTGTTTTGCTGTAATTTTCCCTGAAGCTACAGCTCTTGATTCCGCTTCATTTATTCTTTTTGTATCGGTTCCTTTTACACCATCACCGTAATCATTGGCATAGTTTGATAAAATCTGGTATAAAAGCGTCACCAGAATTGCCAAAGCAAAAATTTTCCAGTCCCATGTTCCACCTTCTCCGTAAAGTCTCCATTTTGCAATAAAGGCTCCCATTATAATTCCGCTTAAGGAAAGCGGTAAAGTTCTTAGCCTTGCGGCTTTTATCCAATCTGACATAAATATTTAGATGTTAGATATTAGAAGTCAGAAGTTAGATCAAAACCATATAAGTCTAGTATCTAATTTCTAACCTCTAACTTCTTATTTTAAGAGATCCACTGATTTTCCCCGAAGTCCGGTTTTCTTTTTTCAAGGAATGCATTTCTTCCTTCCTGCGCTTCTTCCGTCATATAAGCCAAACGGGTTGCTTCACCTGCAAATACCTGCTGACCAACCATTCCGTCATCTGTCAGGTTCATTGCAAATTTCAGCATTCTGATGGAAGTCGGGGATTTTGCCAATATTTCCTGGGCCCATTCGTAGGCTGTATCTTCTAATTCTTCATGCGGGATTACGGCATTAACCATTCCCATATCCAAAGCTTCCTGAGCGGAATAGTTTCTTCCTAAAAAGAATATTTCACGGGCCTTTTTCTGACCAACCATTTTCGCAAGATAAGCAGATCCATAGCCTCCATCGAAACTTGTAACATCGGCGTCGGTCTGTTTGAAAATAGCATGTTCTTTACTCGCTAAAGTAAGATCACATACCACGTGAAGTGAATGTCCGCCTCCTACTGCCCATCCGGGTACAACAGCAATAACCACTTTCGGCATGAAACGGATGAGACGCTGAACTTCAAGAATATTAAGACGGTGTCTTCCGTCTTCGCCTACATATCCCTGATGGCCTCTTGCTTTCTGGTCGCCTCCGCTGCAGAAAGCCCAGCCTCCGTCTTTGGCACTTGGTCCTTCTCCGGAAAGCAGAACAACCCCTATTGAAGAGTCTTCATAAGCGTCATAGAAAGCATCATACAGTTCTGAAGTGGTCTTTGGTCTGAAAGCATTTCTCACTTCCGGTCTGTTGAAAGCAATTCTGGCTACCCCATTACATTTTTTATAGGTAATATCTTCGTATTCTTTGGCGGTTTTCCACTCAATCATCTTATAAAAATTTTTCTCAAAGATACGGAATTGCAAAGAATTTTCAGGGTGAAATTTAACGATAATCAAGGTAAAAAATCAAGGCATGCTTCAGATGAAAAAAAACAAAACCGGAACATTTCTGCTCCGGTTTCATTTATGATTCAGGTAAGGAATATTATTTTGCTTTTGCTTTAAGCTCAGCTTCCTTAGCTTTCAGATCTTTAATTTTATCTGTATTTTTTGTTACGATATAGATCTCCTTCAATGCAGTAAGGGCATCAAGATTTTCCGGTGCAGCCTTGTACCATCCTTCAGCATATGGAAGTGCTTTAGTAAATCTTTCTCTTCTTGCATCGATCAGTTTCGTCGCTTCTTCAGGCTTTTCCTTTCTTAATGCATTGATCTGCTCTACAGTTTTTGAATCGTCTCCGATCACTGTATAAACAAGGTTCTGGTGAGCATTGTCAAAGTCAGGTTTGATTTCGATAGCTTTTTTGAATGACGCAAGGGCATCTTCTACTGTCGCAGGATTTTTAGACTGCATTACTCCAAGGTTGTACCAGTTGGTAGCATCATTAGGGTTTTTAGCCAGCTGTTCTTTAAGTGCTCCGATGAATTTTTCTGTATTTCCAGAATCGTAGTAAGCTGTAGCCTGCGCTTCTTTAAGTTTGGCATTATTTGGATATTTTGCCAGTCCTTTTTCGATAATCGCCAATGCTTCATTAGGTTTCTTTGCGTTCATAAGCAAAGTCGTTAATGTTTCATACAGTTCCGGCTCAACACTTGGTGTCTGCTCTGTTTTGAAATCTGAATAGTCAGGATTCTTTTTCATAAGCTCCCAGGTAGCTTTGTCTAAATTCACTACCTGACCGGATTTTTTCTCCTTCGCAGTATACGTGGTCTGAACTCCTGTAAAACCTGAATTGATAAGATCTGTATATATTTTGATGGATTCGTCGGTATTATTTGCCAAAGCATAGCTAAGTCCTGCATAATACATATATAACTTATCATCCTGGCCACTGGTTTTTAATAAGTTATAAACTTCTAAAAACTTAGGCGCGGCAACGGTATAATTTTTTGCATTATATGCATCCATTGCAGCTTTGTTCGCTTCCTGCAGCTTGGCATTTACATCGCCCTTCTGACCGAAAACGAAAGCAGAAGCTACGATTGCTATACCTAAAATGAGTTTCTTCATAATAACTATATTATATTAATTGTACGTTTTATTCTTCAGAATCAGAATTCTCATTTTCCTCAGCCGGGTTTTCTTTTTCAGCCTGCGGTTCTGTATTGTTTTCCTGGTTATCTACAATTCCTGTTTCTTCTTCATTTTCTTCAGAATCTTCTTCTACCTCTTTATCCATTTCTACTTTTGCAATGGCTGCAATTTCGTCATTTTTCTTAAGGTTGATCATTTTTACACCCTGGGTATTTCTTCCCATTACTCTCATCTCATCCATATTCATTCTGATGGCAACACCGGACTTATTGATGATCATCAATCCGTCTTCGTCTGTCACATTCTGAATAGCGATCAGATTTCCTGTTTTTTCGGTAATGTTCAGGGTAATAACTCCTTTCCCTCCTCTGTTGGTAATTCTGTAGTCTTCTACAGCAGTCCTTTTACCGTAACCTTTTTCGGAAACGACAAGTACTGTTTCTTTTTCTACATCATTCACAACAATCATACCAATTGCCTCATCATTATCGTCCATGGTAATACCGCGTACCCCAATGGATCCTCTACCTACTTCTCTTACTTTTTCTTCAGGGAAACGGATACATTTACCGTTTTTCGTAGCAATCATGATCTGGGATGTACCGTTGGTAAGGTATGCACCCAACAACTGGTCATTATCTCTGATCTCGATGGCATTAACCCCGTTAACTCTTGGTCTTGAATAAGCCTCAAGGGATGTTTTCTTGATCGTACCGTTCTTGGTAACCATCACTACGCTCATCTGGTTTACATATTCCGCGTCTTTCAGGTTGTTGGTTCTGATGTATGCTTTGATCTTATCATCCTGCTCAATGTTGATCAGGTTCTGTACTGCTCTTCCTTTGGATGTTTTTGAACCTTCAGGAATTTCAAATACCCTCAGCCAGTAACATCTTCCTTTTTCTGTGAAGAACAACATGTACTGGTGATTGGTTGCAGAAACAATATATTCAAGGAAGTCTTCATCCCTTGTCGTTGCTGCCCTGTTACCTACACCACCTCTGCTCTGAATTTTGTATTCAGAAAGTGAGGTTCTCTTCACATATCCTGCGTGTGAAATGGTAAGTACTACCGCTTCATTCGGGATAATATCTTCGATAGACATTTCTCCTCCTGAATAGTCGATTGCAGTTCTTCTTTCGTCGCCGTATTTTTCTTTAATTTCAAGCAATTCTTCTTTGATGATCTCAAATCTTCTCGGTTCATTGGCTAAGATATCTTCCAAGTTCATGATCTCTTTCATGATCGTGTCATATTCGTCACGGATCTTGTCAAGTTCCATTCCTGTAAGACGTGCCAATCTTAAATCAAGAATAGCCTGGGCCTGAAGGTCAGAAAGTTCAAATGCTTCGATCAAGCCTTCTTTTGCCGCCTGAGGGTTAGCACTGTGACGGATAATAGAAATTGCTCTGTCTAAGGAATCCTGAGATCCGATCACTTTCATGAAACCTTCAAGGATGTGAGCTCTCTCTTTGGCTTTCTTAAGCTCATACTGAGTTCTTCTCACAATCACTTCGTGTCTGTGCTCTACGAAATGGTGGATAATATCCTTTAAATTCAGCTGTTCCGGTCTTCCTTTAACCAACGCAATGTTGTTAACGCTGAAAGAAGTCTGAAGGGCTGTATATTTATATAGTAGGTTTAAGACAACATTAGGAATAGCATCATTTTTCAGTTCATAAACGACACGCAAACCATTTCTGTCCGATTCGTCTCTTATTTCATGAATTCCTACAATCTTGTCATCTTTTACAAGTTCCGCGGTTCTGGCGATCATGTCTGCCTTGTTTACCTGGTAAGGAACCTCGGTAACGATGATGGCATTTCTGTTTCCGATTTCTTCGAAATTCACTTTTGCTCTCAGCACTACCCGCCCTCTTCCTGTATGGAAAGCATCCCTTACTCCATCGTAACCGTATATAATACCTCCAGTAGGGAAATCCGGTGCTGTAATATGGTGCATTAATTCATCGATCGTGATTTCTCTGTTATCGATATAAGCACAGATTGCATCAATGGATTCTGAAAGGTTGTGCGGCGCCATATTGGTCGCCATACCTACTGCGATCCCGGAAGTTCCATTAACTAAAAGGTTAGGAACTTTTGTAGGCAGCACGGTGGGCTCCTGCATACTGTCGTCAAAGTTATTCTGAAAATCAACAGTTTCCTTGTCCAGGTCTGAAAGAATCTCATCAGAGATTTTTTTCAGTCTTGCTTCGGTGTAACGCATTGCTGCAGGCGGGTCTCCGTCCATTGAACCGAAGTTTCCCTGTCCATCTACCTGGGGATAGCGTAAGCTCCATTCCTGAGCCATTCTCACCATTGCATCATAAACTGAGGAGTCTCCATGCGGGTGATATTTACCCAAAACATCCCCAACGATTCTTGCAGATTTTAAATATTTTCTATTAGAAAAAACCCCTAATCCATACATACCGTAAAGTACTCTTCTATGAACGGGTTTCAGGCCGTCTCTTACGTCCGGCAACGCTCTTGAAACGATAACCGACATCGAATAATCGATATAAGACGATTTCATTTCATCAACAATGTTGATAGGAATCAGTCTTTCTCCTTCTTTTTGCATAAACAAATTTATTATAATGACAGTCAGACCTTTAGCTGTGCGTCTGAAAATTATTTATTTCCAATTTTTATTAACGGGCTAATTTACGAAATTTTTACCGATTTTTGTGCTAGAATTTATCCACAAAATCTTAAAAATTCATAAAATATGAGCTTATTGAGTATAACTTTCCACTGTACGAAAAACAATATCGAAGAATGGGAAAATTATATCGACGAAACACTGGTGCTGATGGCGGAAAACCTTATGGATGTCAATAAATATATTCTTTCTGATGTACACAGCGATTATATTGAAGAGGGTAAGAATTATAATCTGCTTCTGATGTTTGATAATGATGATCTGAGGGAAGATTTCATCAAAAGTGAGATGCTGAACATTTCGGAAAGAATTGAGAAAAAATTCGGAACGGAAGTTATGATCTTCAATACATTTCTGAATCCTAAGAAATCGAGATTTTAAATACAAATCAAAAGCCCTGAAAAATCAGGGCTTTTTTTATTTTTTTTAATCTCTGTGTCTTTTGTGTCCTTTGTTTTTATGATGATGACCTCTGTTGTCATAGTCATAATAGTACACTCGTTTTTTCACCTGTCCCGGAGCATAGTATCTTGCACTTCCTCCATACACTTTTTTAGCCTGCCCAGGTGGGAGTCTTCTTACATGATGCTCATGCACCACACATGATGTCATCATCAACATAACGGTTACCGCTCCTGCTACTTTCATTAAACTTTTCATATTTTCCACTTTTTCAAATTTCAACAGGGAGATAACAAGGTTAGTGCCAAAGTATACTTAAGCATTTTTGAGTTAGAAAATTTGAAGGTGAGATTAAATTTTTGTGGAGCAAAAAGTGAGTTATTTAATTATATTGAAAGATTTAAAGAACTGCCCGGTGCTTTATTATTTATTCTATACTGTCACTTCGTTTTTCAAACAGGACAACATCTTTCCACTGTCCGTTTAGTTTTCCTATCTTTTTCCTTACTCCTACGGTTCTGAATCCGTTTTTCTGGTGAAATCTTATGGAAGCTTCGTTCTCGGGAAAGATACTGGCCTGAAGGGTCCAGAAACCGTGGCTTTCGCTGTCAAGAATCATCTTTTTCAGCAGTACTGACCCTAAACCCTTGCCCTGGTAGGTATTGTCAAAATAAATGCTTACTTCGGCAACGCCTTTGTAACATTCCCTTTTGCTTACCGGCTTTAACGCGCACCATCCTACTATTTCATTGCTTTCATTTTCAAGCACCCAGCGACAATCGTTGAAATATTCCATATTCCATGCTTCGGCAGTGGGAACTTCTGTTTCAAAAGTGGATATCCCACCTTCTAATCCCTGCTTATAAATTTCCAGCACTCTTTTTTCATCACCAGGAAGCATTTCTCTTAATTCGTAATTCATTCTATTTAATAGTATTTTCTTTTATTCTTTCTTTTGATTCTTGAATAGTGGGTCTGCTTTTCTTTCTCATCTTCTGAAATAACGCTTATATTACCATCAACTTCAAGAATAGAAAGCTTAACATCTCTTATTTTCTCCACGCCGTGCTCTCTTATGGCTTCTTCCAGTTCATCTCTGGTAATCTTCACCCTGTTCAGAGCAGTCTGATCTATTACTCCATCCCTGATCAGGATTACGGGATCTTCTTCCATAAATGTTTCGAACTTCCGGTTGGAGAACATGAGTCGTTTTAGAATAAAGTTGGCTGCAAACAAAACAAGCGCTGCAATAAGACCGCCCTGCAGAGAGGTATCCGGCCCTACCATTGCATTCTGAACGGCATTTGAAATAAGGAGAAGCAGAACCACATCTCCTGCATTGAGCTGGGAAAGCTGGTTTTTACCAAAGAGACGGATAGCGATCACCATGAAAAGGTAAACGCATAGGGAACGTACAACAACATCAAGAATAGGATTCACTGATCATATTTAATAATCAAATGTATTAAATTTTATGATCGGCTGTTCAAATTATTTTAAACCGAAAGGATTAATTGAGGTTATTTTACAAAAAGTGTACTTAGTAAAATCTTGGATAGAAGGTCGGCAATATCTATTCTGTAGTACTGCAATTCTGAGAAACTGAAAAACTGGTCTGATTATTTACTCAAAGGCGAAACAATCATTAAACCTGATCATAAAAAAAGCTGCTCTAAAGGCAGCTGAATTTTTAAGGACATTGAGAGATTGGAACCTCACTGCATACTATTTTGTTCATCCATTCACAGTATACACAGTATTGTTTAGGCTGTCCTCCGTACACTGATTTTAAATCTGCTTTTGTCAGTTTTTTCAAATTTTTCATATTGTTTTAATTGTATGGTTGATTGAATATATAACGAATTTTTTAATGTTTTATTATCTATAGATCAAACCAACAGGTTATAACCTCCCTCTTTATCTTAACATAACACAAATATGTGTTTTAAAATTTATTTTATATCTTTAATCAACCAAACATCACACACTTAATCACTAAAAATATTAAAATGATCACACCAAAAGGAGCCCAGGTCGGGCAATTCGAACCAGCAAAAAAATCACTGATATCCAATGGCCTTCTTTCCGGGCAGGACGAGATGGCCAATTATAACAAGGGCGTATGCCACGATGTGGTAGCTTATGCCCTGTATATGAGAGGTGCAGCCATATCTCCGGATGAACTTGTACAGTTCCGTGCACAGGGATGGCTCAATAAATTCAATTATCCCGCAGGCGAGAAGTGGGATGGTTATGCTATAATTCCCAAAGGAAAAGCCATCGGTTTTTACAGGCTAAGAGATAAAACGTGGTTCCATTCGGCTGTCACTACCGGAAACGGTGCGGAGATCAGATCCGTGAACGGATTTTCACTGGGTACAGCATGGTCGGTTCCTGTAGATATGAAATGGGTTTTGGGTAAAAAGAATGAAGACGGAACCTTCAACTACGACGGTACAAAAATAGAAGTTTATATATCTTCTTTATAAACAGCTAAGCCCTAATTTAATTTCTATAATTTCATTGAAATTAAATTAGGGCTTTATTATTTTAAAAAACATAACAGTGATCAAGCTCTTTTTCAAGTACGTAATTCTAATTATTGTTTTAATATAAGTCAGTGTTTGTGGTAGAATAATTTTCTTACCTGTTATTGATTTCAACGGTTACAGGCATTTCATAGGTATAGGCAACTATATTTTCGTTTAGTTTTTTACGGTCTACCCTGTAATCAAGTTCACTTAAAACAGTTTCAATTTCTTTGCTTACGATTTTACAATCGCCATCAGAATGAACATTCACTATTTTTCCGTTTTTTGCAATATCAAATTTCACTACTGAGTTTACCACTCCTTGTTTATAGTCGGTGTTGGTAAGATCGAAGTTTTCCATCAATCTATTTCTTATTTCATTGAAGGTATCATTATTCTTACTCAACTGAATTTCCTCAATTGTATTATTATTTGATGTTTGTGCTTTAGCAGGATTTGTTAGAGCTATGAATCCACAAGCTAAAAATGAGGCGATGAATATTTGAATTTTATTTTTCATAACTAATTGGTTTTAAATATTATGTATATCTTTTTTACCAAAGTTATGAAATAATTCATATTAAATTCACATTAAGTTAACATTAAATTAATATTGAAAATTAATTATCTGATTTACAGCTAAATAAAATTAAAATAATTGAAAAAAAATTAATATTAGAAAGTGAAATAGCCTTGTTTTATCCTCGGTATTAACTCTTTATAATAGAAAAGAATCTGTGAAAGCAGATTCTTTTCTATAGTAAATAAATTTTCTTATTCTAGCTCTCTCTTCAGAAACTTTCCGGTCAAACTCTTCTTAGATTTCACAATCTCTTCAGGAGTTCCCTGAGCCACAATCTGTCCACCATGTTTTCCGCCTTCCGGTCCTACATCGATAATATGGTCTGCCAACTTGATCACATCCATATTATGTTCAATGATGATAAATGAGTTTCCTAATTCCACCAATTGGTTGATCGCTTCCATCAGGATCTTTACATCTTCGAAGTGAAGGCCGGTCGTTGGTTCATCTAGGATATAAAGGGTGTTTCCGGTTTGTCTTTTCGCAAGTTCTGTGGCCAGCTTGATACGCTGCGCCTCTCCGCCTGAAAGTGTTGTCGACTGCTGTCCAAGCGTAATGTAACCTAATCCTACATCCTGCAGGGTTTTTACTTTCGCAAAAATCTTAGGAATCGGCTGGAAAAAATCTACAGCTTCACCAATCGTCATATCCAAAACATCGGAAATAGATTTTCCTTTGTAGCGTACTTCCAGGGTTTCCCTGTTGAAACGTTTTCCGTTGCAGGTTTCACAATGTACATATACATCGGGAAGGAAGTTCATTTCAATCACTTTCAGTCCTCCACCCTGGCAGGTTTCGCATCTTCCGCCTTTTACGTTGAACGAGAATCTTCCCGGCTTATAGCCCCGGATCTTACTTTCCGGAAGTTCAGCAAAAAGATTTCTGATGTCCGTAAACATACCTGTATAAGTTGCAGGATTTGAACGTGGTGTTCTTCCGATCGGAGTCTGGTCTACATCTACAATTTTATCAATATTATCCAGGCCTTCAATCTTTTTGTACGGAAGAGGCTCCTGAACGGCTCTGTAAAAATGTTTGTTTAGGATCGGATATAAGGTCCCGTTGATCAGGGAAGATTTTCCGCTACCTGAAATTCCGGTTACCACAACTAGTTTTCCTAACGGAATATCAAGGGTAACATTCTTAAGGTTATTTCCAGTAGCTCCTTTCAACAGTATATTTTTACCGTTTCCTGCTCTTCTTTCTGAAGGAACTTCTATCTTTCTTTTTCCGTTGATATAGTCTGCCGTAATGGTATCTGCTTTTAACAGGTCTTTCGGTTTTCCCTGCCACAGTATCTCGCCTCCGAATTTTCCGGCTCTCGGGCCAATATCCAATACCTCATCGGCTTCCAGGATCATATCTTTATCATGCTCTACAACAATGACGGAATTCCCGATGTCTCTAAGGTTCTTCAATGAATTAATCAGTCTCTCATTATCTCTCTGGTGCAGCCCGATGCTTGGTTCATCCAGAATATACAAAACATTCACAAGCTGTGACCCGATCTGCGTGGCAAGACGTATCCTCTGGGATTCTCCACCGGAAAGGGTTTTAGAGCTTCTGCTCAAGCTCAGATAATCTAATCCTACATCCAGAAGAAACTGAAGTCTTGTTTCGATTTCTTTTAAAATTTCGTAGGCAATAATCTTATGTTTTTCTGAGAATTTATCTCTGACGTCGGATAACCATTCTTTTAAATCGGATAAGCTCAAGGCATTTACCTCAGCAATATTCTTTCCGTCTATTTTAAAGCTTAAGCTTGCAGGCTGAAGGCGGGTTCCACCACATTCAGGGCATGTTTCCTCAGTAGTAAAATGTCTTTCCAGCAATACTGCCTCGTAAGATTCTCTTTCCTCAATGATCTCTTCCATAAAAGTGATCAGACCATCGAAGCTTATTTTTATCTTCTTGGTAATTCCTGCATATTTCAGGTCTTTATTAAATTCTTTATGACATCCGTTGTAAATGTAGTCCAAAGCTTCTTCCGGAATATCCTTCATAGGTGTTGCCATTCCCAATCCAAAGATCTCAAGGATATTTTTGATCTGTGACAGGATCCATTTGTTGGATTTAATATCTTCCAGCGGCAATAGTCCACCCTGATTGATGGATAGCTTAGGATTCTCAATAAAGTAATCTGTATTGATCTTTTTGATGGTTCCCAAACCTTTACATTCCGGACAGCTTCCTTTCGGAGAGTTGAAAGAGAATGTATTGGGTTCCGGAAGTGCCAGTGAATGTCCTGTTTCTGCATCCATCAGGTTTTTTGAGAAGTATTCAATATCTGTACCTCCCAGTTTCTGGATTCCGATAATTCCCTCACCCATTTCCATTGCGGTGCGCAGAGATTTCTCCATTCTGGTTTCGGAGGCATTCTCACCGATGATCCACCGGTCGATCACAATGTCGATATCGTGGGTTTTGTATCGGTCCAGCTTCAGATCATATTCTATATCCTGCAGCTCACCGTCAATCCTTGCCTGGCCGTAGCCTTTTTTTGCCATCTGCACGAAAAGCTCATGGTAATGACCTTTTCTGGAACGTACTACAGGCGCAAGAAGCATTATCTTCTCGCCTTTATAATTTTCCTTGATGGTTTCCAGGATCTGATCTTCTGTATAACTTACCAGCCTCTTCCCGGTAGAAAGGGAATATGCATCGGAAACCCTTGCATATAACAGACGCAGGTAATCGTAAAGCTCGGTTACAGTTCCTACGGTAGATCTTGGATTTTTATTGGTGGTTTTCTGCTCAATGGCAATTACAGGAGATAAGCCTTCTATCTTATCTACATCCGGACGTTCCAGACCACCCAGAAACTGGCGCGCATATGCCGAAAATGTTTCGATATAACGACGCTGCCCTTCGGCAAAGATGGTATCAAAAGCCAAAGAAGATTTCCCGCTGCCGGAAAGCCCTGTAATTACTACCAGCTCGTTGCGCGGGATCTTTACATTAATATTCTTAAGGTTGTGCTCACGTGCTCCGTAAACTTCTATATATTCTGTTGATTTACTCATAATTTGGGGTGATCCTACCTGAAAATCACAATGTGCAAAATTACGGAATTTTATGGAATTGTATGAACCGGAAAGTTTTTATTAAAGTTTAATTTTAGTTAAATTTTTAAGCTTGATGAAATGATAATTCTTAACAAACTGTGATTGTCAACTTTTGTTTATGCTCCGGCTAATATTGCTGATATTAAGTTTACTTCTATACCGCAAATAAAAAAGACTGATGTAATGTATCAGTCTTTTTTTAGTTTATCTCTGTTCTTATTTCACAAATGAATTGTAAGCATTCAGTACAGATTCATAAGAGGAATCGAGCTGCTGGATATCGCTGTCAGAAATTTTTCCTGAGCCTTTAGCATTACGGATCAGTTTTCTGTAGGTATCCAAAAAGCTGGACGCACTTTTATTGAAGCTTTCAAACAATGATTTTTTATAAGAATACTGCGGATCTTTGACATTGAATTCTAATTTTGAATTGGCTTCCACTGCTTTGGCAAGCTCATCATACTTTTTCTGAGCTTCCGCTTCATTGAATTTTCCTGAATACTGTTTATCCAGTACATCAATATTAGAGTCCAGAGAATTCATTACTTTTTTGGAAGAAATGATATACTCTTTCATAGGATGATCTTTCAGAACCACTTCTTCTGCAGCATCTGTTGCAGGTTTGATCTTAGCCACTACATTTTCTCCCGCCGTAAATAAAGCCTGGGCTTCAGTTTCAATATCCTTTGTCAGGGCATCTGCTTTTGCTCCTTTATCGTCTTTATAGTCTTCAGAATTCATATAGGATTTAAGCTCTTCAAACTTTTTCTCTATACTTTCCTTTTTGGCTTTGTAGGTATTAAAGTCTGCTTCTATTGCTGCCTTGTCTTTGTCGAAACCTGACGGTATTTCTTTGATCTTGCTGAATGCATAATCCATAGAACCTATTACAGGCATTATCATGGTATTCCCTCCTTTTGCTTTCGCTACGGCTCCATCTGCATATCTCAGAATACTTTCTATATGTCTGGATGTATTTTTGTAAGAATCCAAAAAGTTATTATTGAAATCAATGATAGCATTTGCTTCGCCTGCACTGCCAAGATTCAAAACAGATTTGCCCAGTTTACTGACGTCTTTTTTACAGCTGATCACACTGACTGATATGAAGGTCAGAGCCATGGCAAGGACGATAATCTTTCTCATATTTTATAGTTTAAGTTTAGTTGTGATTTATATTTCGTCAAGATCGATATCTTCATTGCTTATTTTCACGACATATTCGATCCCGTCAATTGCTTTGGAAATGATTTGGTTTCTGAGAATATTGGCCATATTTTCCCAGTAAGCCCTTCCATAGAAGGAATAATTCTGCGGAATGATTTCTATTTCAACAGTTCTTACAAAGCCTTCTTTCGGGCGGTTGCTGATCATGGTTCCTCTTCTTACCCTTACTTCCTTTACCTCATCTTTCAGAATCATTCTACAGTAGTTTTTAACATCTTCCAGGGAAATGATTTTGTCTCTTGTGGTTAAAGCATACCTGTAAGCCTGAATACTGTCTGTACCTTTCTGTTCTTCGGACCCCCCTATAGTTTCTGTGAGAAGAACAACGGTCTGTGATTTCAGCTGATTGGAAAGTTCTGTTCCCGGGCGCATATGATTGGCCAGTGTGCAGTGTGTCACCCAAAATGAGGCATAAGTATGGTCTGTTTTTTCTACAGGCTCCATGATAACATAATTCAGCTCCTGTCTTATATTTCTTTTTGCATTGTTCACTTTCTGAACCATCGTCTTCATTTTGTCTGACATTTCGCTTAGAACTCCTTTGACATTATCCCTGTTTAAAAGTGAAAAAGCAGCAATCTCATCTCTTGTCAGCTCCAGAACATTGGCGATCATATCTACGGCATTTCTATTGGTAAAACGCTCCATTCCGCCCTTTCTTACCGTATACAATCCTTTTTTAAGATCATCTGCAGGAGTAAAAGGAATCTCCGTGTATTTTCTTCCGTCTCCATCCTGAACCTCATCTACATAAAGGAAATGTTCGCCTTCGTCCGTAACCAGAGGAATATTGTTTCCCATAATATCCAGACTGTATTCTGTTTTCTTCCAGCCTCTGTTATATATAGGGAAAGCATTCATTACAAATGAAAAATTATCTAAGATCTCAGCAGAAAACTGCGGCGGAAATTCAAAAGTTAGCCATAAATAGCGCTTGTCTCCGATCTGCTTTCTGATCTCCTCTTTTTCGTTCAGGAAGTCCAGATTTTGCGGCAATACTCCAGGCTCTGAAAAGAGGCTGCTTGAAAGTCCGGTGATCTCTATGAATTTATGACGGTAAATACTTTTGATATCTTCAATAACTTTATTCCGGATCGACTGTTCTCTGAACATCTGCTCATATCCGTCCTGTTGACTGCTGGTAAGATAGCTCAGTCCTTCTCTTACGAATAAGGGATTCCCATTACTGGTAACGGTAATATAAGGCAGCAGTTTATAAACGAAATCAATATGCTCAAAGGCAGGGTTGGAACAAAATACGCTGATATATTTAGGGAAATTTTCAGTAACATATCTGCTTACATCTACTCCTATTGTGACCTTCCTGTAATCTTCAGGCTTCCCCTGGAATCTCGCCACCGGTATTTTATTCAGTCTGTCATCTATACTGTAGCAGGTATTTCCTACAAACATTACGGCTGTCTGTATTTTATTGATTCTTACATTTCCTACCGGTGTAAAAGGGATATTAAGCTGTTTGTCCGATTCTGATTTTACCGTTGATGTCATCTGCTTACGGTAAAAAAATTCGGTATGTTCCAGTAACACTTCCGAAGACTCGTAAGGCAGCGTAAAGGCAACCGCATGAGCCGGAATCGGATGGGTATAAATGGATGGTGTCAGAAGCTTTGCCAGTTTCTCAAGGATTCTCGCATTTACGGTCTGAATTTCGTTATTAGCCTTAAAAACTTCTGTACTGAATGCATCTATCAGCAGTTTTACAAAAGGATCCAGAGACTGCGGGCTTTTCAGCCCCCACACTTTAGTGGCGTTCTGAAGCATTCTTGCCTTTACAGATTCTTTGGAATATATATTTTGATCTAAGTTCATAAATTTTTCTTGCTGTTAAAAACAATTAGTCAATAGACATCGGACTTAAAAATAATTCTGTAGAAAAGCTGAAACGCTCTCCCGTTGCCTCCATTTTTGCATTGATGGCAATTCTTACTTTCTTTTTGATCTCTGTGTGTTCTTTGGTATCGTAGCTGTGCTCTACAAATTGAATGTGTGCATCAATCTGTGGATTGACAATGCGGGGTTCATATTCCAGAATCTGTCTTCTGAGGCTTTTAATGAAAACGCTCTCCCAAACGGCGCTGGTAACTCCATTATCGAATTCCAGATTCCATACGTCGTTTCCATAATTGTCATCATATCTGTTTTCGCCTTTCTTGGTGGTGATCAGCAGCATGATATTATGCGCAATGCTTTCGCCCATGTCGCAGATATCAATGCTTCCGCCTTCAGTCATTAAAGTTGAAGGAACGAAAGGCATTCTGTAATTTGGTGTATCCATAGTCTGCTTTTTATTTTACTTCATAGTTTAGTTTAAAAAGAACTACCAAAATACACATTTTCATGAAATAAATAGGAAAAGAAATCAAAAATCTCATTGAAAAAAGGGCTTCCAAACGAATTTGGGAGCCCTGAAATATTATAAAAACGGTTGAATTTTATCCTATTAATCTGTCTGCTTTTTCCTGTTAATGAAATAATACACAGGAAGTCCCAGAAGCACCATTAAAAATCCAGGCCAGGTATATTGTTGTTTGTAGATCAGGAGAAGTACACAAAACCCAGTTCCTATCAAGAGATAGATAACAGGCGTCACCGGGTAAAGCCATGTTTTATAAGGCCTTTCAAGATCCGGCTTTTTAATTCTTAAATAAATAACTCCGAAAACCGTAATCATGTAGAAGAGAACGATCACAAAAGAGATCATGTCCAGAAGATTACCGTACTGCCCGCTAAGACATAACACAGAAGCCCAGATTCCCTGCATCCATAAAGCATTTTCCGGAACTTCATTCTTGTTGTTCTTTTCCGCAGACTTAAAAAACATTCCGTCTTTTGCCATTGTCTGAAATACTCTGGCTCCAGCAAGAATCAGCCCATTGTCACAGCCGAATGTAGAAACCATTACAAGAACTGCTATAATGATGGTGCCTGCACTTCCGAAAATATTCTGTGAGGCTGCCACTGCAACTCTGTCATTGGTGGCAAAAGCAATACTATCTCTATCCAGGGCATTCAGATATACATAATTAACGGCCAGATAAAGGATCATCACTGCAGAAGTTCCATAGATCATTGATTTCACAATATTTCTCTTAGGATTTTCTACTTCTCCGGAAACGAAAGTTACACTCTCCCATGCTACCGAACTGAAAACAGAGCCTACCATGGCTGCTGCAATTCCCCCAAGCAAGGTCATTCCACCAATCGGCTCCCACCCTTCTTTAAGGAAATTACCGCTTATGTCTTTTTTAAGATTATTAAATGAATCAAAACCCAGACTGAAATTTTCGGCCAGATGTGAAAAATCAACCAAAATAAATCCAACAGCAATTAAGCCCAGTAAAGCAATGATTTTTGACCCTGTAAATACATTCTGAAGCAGCTTTCCGCTCTGTACACCTCTTGTATTAATATAGGTAAGTAAAAGGATAACGGCTATTGCCAGAATCTGTATCCATGTAATTTTGAATTCTCCGCTCTGGAAAAGAGGAGCTGCATCATTCAGTGACGGCACCAGATAAGCTGTGAATTTACCGAAAGCCATTGCTACTGCCGCAATCGTTCCTGTCTGAATCACTGTAAATAAACCCCATCCGTACAGAAATCCCATCTTTTTTCCAAAGATTTCTTTGAGATAAGTGTACTGCCCGCCTGCTTTTGGAAACAATGCTGAAAGCTCTCCATAGCTGATTGCCGCTGCAACAGTCATCACTCCGGTGATGATCCATACTACGATCAGCCAGAAACCGGAGCCCAGGTTCCGCATCATATCGGCACTTACAATAAAAATTCCGCTTCCGATCATAGATCCCATTACCAGCATAATGGCGTCCCAAAGTTTCAGTTTTTTCTGCATAGTCAAGTATAGGCATCAAATATAAACAAATCTGAGATTGATTTTGATATTTGTTGAAAATTTACAACATCACCTGCTTTTTATCAAGTTTTTGTCGAATTGTTATTCAATTTTAATTAGTACTTTTGGAAAAAATATTAAAAATGAAATTCAAGGCTATATTATTCGCGGCAGCTGTAAGTGTTTCTACTTTAGCTTTTGCACAGGAGACATCACAGAAAAAGTCTGGACCACCGGCAGGAAATGCTATTGTAGGTGATGCATACGGAGCTGCCGTAACTTCGGAGTCTAAAGCCATTACAGTAGATAAGCTAAGCAAAAAGCTTAAAAAAGACAATAAAAAAGTTGAAGGCGTTGCAGTTAAAGGAAAAGTAACTGATGTATGCGAGAAAAAAGGATGCTGGCTTACCATCCAGACTGAAGACAATTCCCAATTTTTCGTAAAAATGAAAGATTATGCATTCTTCGTACCAACAGCCTTAAAAGGTAAAAATGTTGTATTGGAAGGTACTGCAGAAAGAAAAGTCACTTCGATAGACGAGCAGAAGCATTATGCCGAGGATGCTAAGAAACCTCAGGCTGAAATTGACGCCATCACATCTCCTAAAGAAGAGATCAGGTTTGTTGCCAATGGAATTAAAGTAGTGGACTAATTCCCTGTATAAAAATAATAACGTCCTCAAAAAGTAATACTTTTTGAGGACGTTATTATTTTATGCTCTCGCAGATCTTACGATGTTTATGTTAAGCCAAATTAAAAAACTTTAGACTCAAAAACTGATCAGATCAGATGCAGGCTCTATATTTTTAATCTTCTATGGTAAATTCTGCCGGTGCATCCAGTTTCGGATATTTGGTAGCGGCTACAAATTTCTTTCCTGTACAGTCTATTTCCAGCCAGCCTTTTCTTTTTTTCACATCTCCCACTTCCATCACAAAAGGTACAAATGATATTTCATCTTTTCCTTCTTCTATAATTTCGCGGTATTGAACTGCTACATCCAGAATGCATTCATGATCTGTATTCAGCTTTACGTTTCTGTAAATAATGTCGTAATGCGTTTCCTGGTTTTCAGGGATTTCGAGGTATTTCTTCCATCCTTCTGTATCCGAGTTCAGCTCACTGATTGCTTTTAAAGCATAATATAAAGCAACCGTATAGTATTTCCTCGTTCCAGTCCTTGTATAATCATCTATGAAATGCCCTCCCTCAAACAAAATAGTGGGCATTCCTGCCTTAATGAAGTTGTCGCCTGTGGAGGTCGGGTAAAATTCATCAGAATATCTGCCGATCTGGTCCGGAATTAATTCTTTTATGTGGTCGTAAATTTTACCAATTACAGCCATACATTTTTTCCTGTTATCAGTTATGGTACGTTCTTCATTTTCAGAAGGTGCCAAAAAGGAGAGCGTTGCCGGATGTATCCCGTCTGTCGTAAAAATTGTCCTTTGTTCATGCAGATTTAATGCATAATCATATTTTTTTGAGGCAACGGCTTTTTTTAGGAATTTAATTTCCGTACTCGACTCATTATGAAAGTCCCTGTTCAGATCAATATCTGCAGCATTCAGCCTTGTCCATCTTTCTGAACCGTCAGGATTGAGCATAAAAATAAAATCAAGCCTGATCTTACTGAAAAGATCTTCCTTCATTTCCGGAGCCTTATCCAAAGTTTCAAGAAGATCAAGCATTGCATGACTGGCATTGGATTCATTCCCGTGCATCTGCGACCATGCAAGAACGTTAATAGTTCCTGTTCCTATGCTTAGCTGGTATATAGGCTTATCTAAATATGATCTTCCAATCTCCTGAACATAATCGCTGAGATTAGTCTGTAAGTAAGAAAATAATTTATCAGGGGAAATATAGCGGTTTGAGAAATTAGGATTTGGAGAATAGAGCTGTTCAAAATTCATATAAGATAATTTACAAGAGTCAAATTTACTGATTTTTAGGCAAAAAATATTAGTTAACATTTGTAATTTATCTAAACAGACCTGACTGTCATTTTGTCTGTTGATAAAATTGTTAATTGAATATTTCGTAATTCAATTATTTTAATTTATTGAAATTCAATACTTTATAATGTTTATATCAATTATATTTAGAATCTTACTTTAAGTGAATAAAAGCCTATTAATCAGTAAATAGGCATAATATTACTAAACAAGATTAATGTGGAAAACTTCGTCAATTACAAGTTTATACAAATGTAAACTCTTGTTTTTTTGTATTTATTCTAGAAATTCGATCTAAATTTAGCTCTTATATGACTTTCACCACTCTCATCAGAAAATAAGGATCACTTAGTAGACTTAGCTTTAATATATTTAGGCTTAAAATGTTATTAATTAGATGTTTATATTTAAAATTTACGTTTGTATACAACAAATAAAAATATTTACCTACTTAAAATCTTTTATTTTCCAGTAAATATGCCATAACTCTGAATATATTTTAAAATATTACTAATCATGGATTTATCATATAATTAATAGGCAACCCAGCAGTATTGGAGTCTTAACAAAGTATAAGATTACAAAGTAAACAATTATGGAAATTACAAGATCAAAATGGGGTTTACTTTGTTAAATAGAGTTTTAGTAGTAAAAGAATTAATATAAATAGCTCTATTTAAGCCAATTATATCTATTTACATATGTATACTTATAAAATTAAATATTATTTACTTTTGTAATTTGCTTATGTAAATTTATTCATTTACATTTGTAAAGTAATTAACAACTTATTTTTATGAGTTTAAATGAGAGAATTTCCAAAGTTATAGAGTATTCCAATCTCAGTCCTTCTGAATTTGCAGATGAGATCGATGTACAGCGTTCTTCCATTTCGCATATCACTTCCGGAAGGAACAAACCGTCTCTGGAATTTATTATAAAGATCAAATCAAGCTTTCCGGAAATCCTCTGGGACTGGCTGGTTACAGGTGAAGGTGAAATGCTGAAATCTGAACTACCGGATGTAAAATCTGCTTCAGAAGAAAAACCGGAAGATGAGAAAGGGAAACCTACTCCGCTACCCGATCTGTTTACGATGATGAAAGATGATGAAGATTTCGGAGTTGAAGAGGAATCTGACACTCTGAAAGAGAGCCCGCGAGAATCGTTTATACCACCCCCATATAAGACTCAGGAAAATTTATCCAATTCTCAGCGATTAGAACATCCGAATAAAAATATCATTGATCAATTCGCTGATAATCAAGGAAATAAAATAAAAAGGATTGTGCTCTTCTATGAAAACGGAAAATTTGAAAGTTTTGAGCCATAAAAACCCGGCTACAGAAAATGGCCGGGGTAAAAAAATAATTGAAGAAGAAAACTAAAGCTTATTGTTTTATTAGTTTTGTAATTTTTGTATGTCCGCCTTCATTTCTGATCTTCAGAATGTAATTTCCTTTTGGCAAATCTGAAATGCTATAGTCTTCGGAACCTTTCAAGGTTCTTACTATTTTTCCGGAAACATCCATAATTTCCACACTGTTTATGTTGAGCCTTTCAGGATTATTGATTCTGAAACGGTCCCTTACCGGATTAGGATATACCTGGATCCTGTTGTCATACTGCATGGTTTCCTGTGTCCCTAGCGTAGTCGCTGTAAACGTAACAACAAATGGCATATCTAAAGGGACATCAGGAGCTGAAGAAGGATTTCCGGCATCAACTAGAGAAGTCCACGTTCCTAAAATGGCATCAAATTGTTTAGCATTAAAAGCAGGCAGTCCGCGGCTTCCAACGATAGTAACCGGTGGTAAAAAGCCTGCATTGGCCATCACCACATTCTGCAGCTGATACTTTATCCAGTAGGTTCCGGCTCCCAGAGTAACCGGTGTATTAGCTGTTATTTTCCATATTTTTCTGGTGGTACCGGGAACTGCAGCAGCGGGTACTACAGTATTTCCAGTCCTGTACATGGTAGCGTCTGCTCCTGCGGAAAACCTGTTGGTGGTGTCATCTCCAAATACACTTACAGCCCCTGCTACGGAAGGATCCGAACTGAATATGTTTACCCTTACGGTATTAAAAGGAGCCGTAGTTCCTGCATAATTCGTCTGATAGGCAAAAAAATCTATAGCTGTAATCTGCCACGAACTTCCGGCTGGAATAGTAAAATCATCAGCGAGAAAAAAACTTGCCGCAGCTGAACTGGACGTTCCGCCTAAACCAAGACTGGTATTGGACTCTGTAGTGTTTCCTGTATTATTCTGAAGTTCAGACCACGTGTATCCGGCAGGTGCCGCTGTTCCACTTTTAGAAGTTGCCCCGGTACTTAAGCCTCCGTTATTATAGGTTTGGGCGATGCCAAAATTAGCCGCTATAAAGGCAGCAATAAGTAATGCTTTTTTCATACTATTAGTTTTTAATGGTTTAAACCAAATATAGCTAATAACAATAAATAAAACATTATAAATTAAATATTTTTATTATATAATTAATTAATTAACGAATATAATAAATTATAATCAATACGAATAATGTTTGAAATTTGCGTTAGATACAGCTTTTATATGGATATAATAAATCAAAAGGCCTGCAGAAAAACTGCAGACCTCATATACTTTTTAAAGAAATACTACTATTTCTTTCTTCTTTCCAATTCTTTCTTGATAAGACCCAGTTCTCTTCCCGTCTGTCCGGCCACAGAAGTGTTTTCTCTGGCTCTTCTTGTAAGATAAGGCACAACATCCTTTACAGGTCCGTATGGAAGGTATTTAGCCACATTATAGCCTTTATCTGAAAGATAGAAGGTAATATTATCACTCATTCCGTAAAGCTGCCCAAAATAAATATGAGGATTTCCGTTTTCAAGCGTCTTGGATTTCATTTTATCCATAACCAATTCGGATGAGATCTCATTATGGGTTCCAAAGAATGCAGATACTTTATCCAGATGATTCATTACAAAATCAATTCCGGCATTATAATTCTTGTCTGAAGCTTCTTTATTAGGCTGGATAGGGTCTGCGTATCCTTTTTCTGCCGCTCTTGCTCTTTCCTTCTCCATATAGGCTCCGCGAACGATTTTATATCCTATAAAATAATTCTTTTCTCTCGCTCTCTGAAGATGGGCTTCCATATATTCCAGTCTTCCGGTTCTGTACATCTGGATCGTATTCCAGACGATTGGCTTTTCCCGGTTGTATTTCTCCATCATTTCTTCGCAAAGCTGGTCTGCCGCATCCTGCATCCAGGTTTCTTCGGCATCTATCATCACTTTTTTGTCATTCTCATGGCAAAGACTGCATACCTCATCAAATCTTCTTACGACTCTTTCCCATTCTTCTTTCTGACTTGAAGTAAGCTCAGCACCACTTCCTACTGCTTCATACAGATCAATTCTTCCAAAAGCAGTCGGTTTGAATACAATAAAAGGAATAGCAGGATTTCCCACAGAGAACCTAATGATATCTTTGATTTCTTTACATACCGCATCAAAGGTTTCTTCATCCTCTTTACCTTCAATAGAATAGTCGAAAATACTTCCCACTCCTCTTTTGAAAAGCTGTTTTACCGCCTTCATACTTTCTTCACGGGTCTCACCACCACAGAACTGTTCAAACAAAGTGCTTTTTACAATCCCGGTCACGAAAGGAAAATTATTGTGTACCGTAAAATTAAGAACAGAAGTTCCAAGGCTGGTAAGAACAGGCTGTTCAATCATTTTAAACATCCAGTACGCCTTTCTCAATTGTGCATCAGACTTGTCTGCAAATGCAACTTTAGTATCGTTAAAAATGGGCATTCCTTTTTATTAAATTTAGTTTGTAAAGGTAATAATAACTTCAGTTTATTTAAAGAAAATTTTCTACAATTTGCTTTCAATTCCATTCAAAAGCATAGCAATGATTCCTACAAAAACCCAGAATCTTAATATGTTGAGTGTGAAGAATTTACTTCTTCTTGTAGATTTAAGCAGAAGGTAGATACAGAAGATCATGACAAACAGGCCTCCGGTAAAGTAATACGCCATAAAACCTGATATCCCTGTTTTGGTGATAAGCTTCATGGAAACAGCCATTGTGGTAATCACCAGAGAAATGATGATGATCTGGGTATTTTTATTTTTAAAATAATTTGGAATGGTTGTATACCCGAATGCTTTGTCTACACTTTTCGTGAGCATATCTTTCACAATATCGATGCACAGAAGGATGAGAAAAAGGAAAACAGCCATCAGCAATACTTTTTTGGAAAAGGTTTCGTAATAAACCATCATTCCGAAAAAAGGATACAAGGTAAGGCTTACAAAAGTAAGGTTGTTAATGATCAGTAACCGGCTTAACTTATGGCTGTAAAACCACATAAAGAACTGGTACACAAGAAAAAAAACAAAAACCTTATGGGAGATCATCCATGCAACGCCAAGAGAAATCGCAGTAAGAGCAAGGTAAGCGTATAAAAAATATTTCTGCTTGATAAAGCTCTGAATCCTGGTCCGGAACGGTTTTACCACATGATCTTTTTCCAGATCATAAAACTGGTTGATGATTCCTCCCGCCAAAATGGTTATAACGGTACAGAAAATAATACCGTGTACTTTAAAATCGAAGACAAATTTACTGAATGTTTCATCCTGATTGAAAAGGAAAAAAGTAGATACATACAGCGCAAATGTAAGGAGTGCCGCTACAAAAAATCTTGCGCCGATCAGAAAGCCCACGAATTGTGAGAATCTGTAAAATATGGATTTAGAGATATAGTTTTTAGACTGGAAAGTTTCTTTTTCAGAATTCATTCCAGCCTGTTTAAAATCTGTAAATCACTTCTTTTTGGAAGCCATCAAGCATTTTTTCTGCTTTTGCGTAGTCTTTGGTGAAGCCCAGAATATATCCTCCGCCACCGCTGCCACAAAGTTTCAGATAGTAGGCGTTAGAGTCCAGTCCTTTTTTCCAGATGTTGAAAATACTTTCAGGGATCATTGGACGGAAATGTTCATAGGCCCAGTAAGAAAGCTTTTTCAGATTCCTGAAAAAAGGATTCATGTCTTTTTTAAGGAAAGATTCAATGCATGCGTTATTGTAACGGATGAATTCTTCTTTTAATGTTTTTCGGAAACCTTCCGTTTTCATTTTTTCAAAGAAAATCTGTATCATAGGCCCCGTTTCTCCTGTAATACCACTGTCGATAAGGAATATGGCACCTTTTCCTGCTTCACCATCCGGGATAGAGACCCTGTCCAGGTTTTCTTTATTCTCGATAAGGATCGGGAGGTTCATATAGCAGATCAGCGGGTCCATTCCTGAACTTTTACCATGGAAATAGCTTTCCATTTCTCCAAAAACGGTTTTTAATTTTTTCAGATTGTCTTTCGAAATCTGCTCAGGATCCAACTTATTGAGCGCATATTTTTCAAAAATAGCAGCTACCAAAGCTCCTGAACTTCCTACGCCATATCCCTGAGGAATATTGGAATCGAAGAAAAGTCCGGATTCAATATCACTTTTAAGGCTTTCGATATCTAATTTAAAATCATCAGAAAGGTCAAGCGTTGCAAGGAAATCAGAGTATTTCTGCAGATGTTTGTTCGATTTAAGTTCAAATTCAGAACTCAAATCTGAGAATTTCAGGGTTCCTTTATAGAAACTGTAAGGTACTACAAGCCCCTGGGAGTCTTCAATCATCCCATATTCTCCAAAGAGAATTATTTTTGCATAAAATAGAGGGTTCGTCATCTTGACAATAAATCTTTTTGCAAAGTTAAAATTATTCCGCTGAATATAAGCAAAACTCACGCCGAATTCCAATTTATTTACATATAATTGGTTTTCCTATTAATAACTTAGAAATAGAAGTCATTTTCGATGAACACAAAAAAAAGCCTGAAATCTCAGGCTTTATTATTGAATGGCGTAAAATACAATTAATGCTTGATTAATTTTTTATTCACTGTTTCTTTCTCTGTCTCCACCGTTACAATATAGTTTCCTGTCTGGATGGATGAAATATTTATTTCCTGCTTATTTCCTTTTAATGAAGATCCTGACATTATGAGCCTTCCTGCTTCATCATAAATTTTATAAGATTTTAAAGCATCTTTAGAAGAAATAACAATTATATTTTTAGCAGGATTTGGATAGATATTGATAGCATGATCATTTTTAGTTACCTCATTAACTCCAAGAACATTGCAGGAAAAATTCGCTTTCCAACCATTATCTGTAACTCCCGGGTCCGATACAAATTTTACCGTAATAGCTCCTGAAGAATGTGTAGAAGTAAAGGGACCCGGCACTGTATTTCCTGTCAGGTTATTTCCATTGGCAAACAAGGGAGATGCTGTAGAAGGCCCATTATACACATACATAAAATCATAATCCTGCTCCAATGCAAACTCTGTAAATGTCATGGTAAGCGCACCTGAAACCGGGTAAAATGTTTTAACGATCGTTTCATCATTTTTGTAACCTGCAGTCTGGCCTCCTGTATCTGTAAACAATGCACCGTCGCACCAGGAAGCATCCGTAAGGAATATCTGTGTTTTTTGGAAAGCATTAGATCCTGAACAGGTTGTTCCTACCGATAATTTATAATAAGTTGCAGGCTGAAGGCCGCTGAAACTAAGGTTCTGTGAACTCGTAGTCCCTGATGTTACAGAAGTTTCATCCATTTTGGTAAGCTTATATTTCCATGATGTAGAAACAGCATCCGTAAAGGCTGCATTGGCTGAAACCTGGGTAATGTTTGCAACATTCACTCCTGTGACGGTTGACGTACAGGCAGTGGTACAGTTTGTACCCAGGCACGGCTTCGAATCAACCGTATTCCTGATCAGGGCAGCAGGCTGTGGCCCAAAACCATTATTGAAACTGATTCCTACCCCTGAAATCAGGTGGCAATAACTCATAATGGTTCCCTTCTCTGTTGTGGAAGGAATCGGTCCTGTACAGCCTTCACTGTAACCTGCCTGAGCTCCACAGCCATCAATGGCGGTATCATTGCCGTTCCAGGCACAAGCATGGGTATGAGGAGAGCCTAAGCTATGCCCCATTTCGTGCGTCATCGCCTGAATAGTCCATGAATATACAGGTACGTTTGAATAAGTCTGTGAAATACCGGAATAAGCATGTTTATAAGTTCCGCATAAAGAATTCACATAAGCAACACTTGTAGTGGCTGGTGCATTGATAAGATGGGCTAAATCACCATTAAACGTCTGTCTGTTATTTCTAAAATTCCCAAGATTGGCATTAGGGTTTCCGGTATAAGGATCCGGCGTTGTCCAGATATAGATCTCATTTAAAGCCACTTTAATATCGTCGTTACTGTAAAGAGTGGCAATATTATTATGAACGGCTGTAAGCCAGTTAGTAGTGGTCGTGATGTCTGAATTATTATTCTGATAAGGCTTGTAGCATACCTCATAATAAATTCTTACACAATTTTCCGTCATCGCTTTCTTGCTTACAGACGGGTCGAATGATACTTTTTTGGTCTGGTTTTCTTTCAGTTCATCCACACCGCAGACGAAAGGATTGGCACCGGTGAGTTTTGACTCAGAATAGCTCACAAAATCTTCAGTATTCTTTGCTTTCCCCAATACCACATTCCCAAGCCCGGAAGTAGAAGCCACTCCTACAATATCATTATTAAAAAAGCTGAAAGCTGCAATAGAGGTGTTATCACCTTTCACGATTCCGATATAATAGGCACCCGGGGTATAGTTTACGATTTCTCCTTTATTGGTAACCACCTTAAACTCATTGGTAAAGATCCTGTTCTTATAGAGCTCAACAGTAATCTGCTTATCACCTTCGAAAGGAAAGCTTATTTCAAGGTATTCAGGTTTTTCGTTAATCAGCCTTTTCAGTTCAGCAGATTTTACGTTCATGACGGTAATGTCTGTCGCTGCTCTTTTATATTCTGAGAGCTTTTGTGGTGCCTTATTCACTTCGAACAGATCATACTTTTGAAAAGTATTTTTCTCAGCATGAAATTCAGAAATTTTCTGTGCAACGGGTCTCAGTTTCTGAGCAAAGCCAAAGACCAAGCATTGCAGAAGACATAGCAATAGGATTTTTCTTATCATTTTTACTTAATTAGATGTGCAAATAAACAAAAAAAATCAAATTAGAGTGATAAATAATTAATATTTTAAGATAATTTTTTACTCAGACCGCAATAAATACAAAGATGAAGCTATATTTCTTAAATTGAGACAATATGGGATTTTGAAGCAAGAAAAAAGGCGTTATCAAATAACGCCTTAGTATTTATAAAGTATCTCTTTCTTTCCGCATATTGACTTTAAGAAACCGGATCAGAACAAGTCCTGCCGCGAAAAACAAAGTCATGGATAAGGCTGCGATACGCATATTATTGAAATGTTCAATCAGTGTGGCAAAGATGAATGTACCGATAATGATTGCTATTTTTTCCAATACATCATAGAAGCTGAAATACGTGGTATTTTCCATAGAATCTTCAGGAAGAAGCTTTGAATAGGTTGATCTTGACATAGCCTGAAGTCCACCCATTACCAATCCTACTACCGCTGCCACTCCATAGAACTGATATTCTACCGTAGGATTTTCTTTGTTAAGGAAATAAGCCCAAAGACAAGCAACAATCCAAAGTACGATAGCAATAGAAATCACGTTTCTGTTTCCTATTTTTCTTGATAACCTGGAGAATATGACGGCTCCGATAATCGCTTCGATCTGAATAACCAAAAGGGTTCCGATCAGTTTATCCTGGGCCAGGTTGATTTCACTTTTTCCAAATAAGGTAGCCATCAGGAAAATGGTCTGCATCCCGACACTGTAAAAGAAGAAGCTGGAAAGGAAGAATTTTAGGTTTTTATCCTTAAACAATACTCCACCTACTTTGAAAAGCTCATGAAAACTTTCTTTAGCAATGTCTTTATAAAAGCTCATATTGTCTTTAAGAACTTCAAAGAAACCACCCTGCTCTTCATGTCTTTTAAAGATATTCTTATAGTTTAAAAGGACAAGGTCTTTAGGCAGTTTTTCTTTAACATCTCCAAACTGAGGAAGATGTTTAAATGTGTATTGGGAAAATCCAAACCACCATGCACCGGTCAACAGGAAGCTTATTCTTGTAAATAACAGCTGCTGTGCGGCTCCTTTTGCAAAAACCTGAATAAGTACCAGACAGATCACCACAAGAACGACAGAACCTATATATCCGTAAACATATCCCCTTGCAGACAAAGCATCCTGTTTATCACGGGTTGCAATATCCGGCAGGAAGGAATTATAAAATACCAAACTTCCCCAGAACCCGACACTCGCCGTAATACTGAATAGAAGGCCTAAAAAAACATTATGCATTCCCGTAAACATAGCCAGTCCCATACATGAAGTCGCTCCAAGATAACAGAAAAACTGCAGGAATGATTTTTTATTCCCGATAGTATCCGCTAATGATGACAGAAATGGAGACAGTAACACTACAATAAAAAATGATATGGTCAATGAATATCCATAGACTGCATCCGGCTGATATTCTTTCCCGAAAATCTTGATCATGTGTCTTACCGGAACATCAATCCATGATTTTGTTTCTTCCACATACTCCTTTTTTTCGTAAGCAGTTGTCAGTATGGAATAGTAAATAGGGAAAATAGTAGAGGTAATAACCAATGAGTAAACAGAGTTCGCCCAGTCGTATACAGCCCAGGCTTTCATAATCCTTGGATTATTCTTTATGTTTTGAGGCTGTTGATTCTCAATTTCAGACATTTCAAATAAATATTAGTAGCACAAAAATAGAAAAACCATTAAGAAATCGATTAGAATTTAGAAAAATTATCGATTCCTTAATGGTAAAATATTCCTCGAGAGAATATTACATATTTTCAATCACGATAGCAGAAGCTCCTCCACCACCGTTACAGATAGCTGCGGCACCGTATTTTGCATTATTCTGCTTCAATACATTAATCAGTGTTACGATAATTCTGGATCCTGAACTTCCCAGGGGATGTCCAATTGCAACTGCTCCACCGTTTACGTTTACTTTGGATGCATCCAATCCTAAGATCTTATTATTGGCAAGACCTACTACAGAGAATGCTTCGTTGAATTCAAAGAAATTAATATCAGAAATTTCCAAACCTGCTTTTTTAAGAGCAATCGGTAAAGCCTTTGCAGGGGCAGTCGTGAAGTTTTCAGGCTCCTGAGCTGCATCAGCATAAGAAATGATTTTAGCTAAAGGCTTTAGACCCAATTCTTCCATTTTTTCTTTAGATACAAGGATCAGGGCAGAAGCTCCGTCATTTAATGTAGATGCATTGGCAGCAGTTACCGTTCCTCCTTCTTTTTTGAATACGGTAGGAAGCGTTGCAATCCTGTCGAAGTTTACCGCTTTGTATTCTTCATCTTCAGCAAAAATTACCGGATCTCCTTTTCTTTGAGGAATTTCAACAGGAACCACTTCTTCAGCGAATTTCCCTTCGCTCCAGGCTTTTGCAGATCTTTTGTAAGATTCTATGGCAAAATTATCCTGATCTTCTCTTGAGATACTGTAATCTACAGCACATTTCTCTGCACAAACTCCCATATGCACTTTACCGTACACGTCTGTAAGGCCGTCCAATACCATTCCGTCCTGCATTTTGATATCGCCTAACTTAGTGGCAACTCTTGCATTATAGTAATGTGGAACCAATGACATATTCTCCATACCTCCGGCAACGATCACTTCAGCATCACCTGCCTTGATAGCCTGTGCCGCCATAGTTACTGCTTTCATTCCGGAAGCACATACTTTATTGACTGTGGTAGAAGGTGTCTCAATAGACAGACCTGCACCCAAAGCCACCTGACGTGCCGGCGCCTGGCCTTCTCCTGCCTGCAGTACATTTCCCATATAGATCTCCTGAACATTCTTAGGATCAAGATTAATTTTATCTAATGCTCCCTTTACAGCAGCAGATCCCAGCTTTGTAGCAGGAACGGTTGAAAGGCTTCCCATAAAACTCCCGATAGGCGTTCTTACTGCGGAAACGATGAATACTTCTTTCATGTGTATTATATTTTACTTTTTTTAACAAATGCTGCCTTCCGGCTGCATTATACTATTCTATTTTTTTGCTTTTATGTAAATAACCTCATACTGGTTATTTTCAATTTTAGTATGTATTTTCAGGGCATTATCCTGAGTTTCCACAATTTTATTACTGAAAACATCTCCTATACGGATACGGTCATCATTGGCGGTCTTATCCAGCACAATCGCTTTATAATTGCAGTCGTCCACAAAAACTAAAGTGGATTTTATGTAGTCTTTACCATTATTGAAATATTCGGTCTGAATATTATCTTTAATGGTCATATACCAGATTCCCGCCGGATAATTCGGGCGAAGGAACTTCCCTTCTCTTATATTTTTGCATTTAGCCGGTTGGTCCGGTTTATCAAATGCTGTCTTTTGAGATTTTGCCTGTGAAAATATCAGCATCAATAAGGCTGCTGATCCTATTTTTAAATGCTTCATATCTGTGTCCGTTTATTTACTTTTTTATTTCCTGTAGCGAAAACCATAAGGAAAGCTCCCAGAAATTCTACAACCCAGCCCCACCTCAATTTTACAACTCCTGCAAAAGCCTCTCTCCATGATTTAAACGGCAGAAAGCTGAAATATTCCAGAGACTGCATCTTAACGGCAACGAGTGTAAATGCAAAGAGCAGAATCAGCAATACACCAAAGAATCTTACTACTTTCGCACTGCTGTTCACAATACCAAAGACTGCACATGCTGCGAAAATCCAGCACGCAATAGCCAGATAATGATCCAGTTTCCAGTAGTTCCAGTTCCCGATAACAGGAATATGAACAAGAGGTAAGAAACTACCCGCCACTACTAATAATAATCCTAATAACTGAATATTTTTCATATTTACTAAAGTGCCAAAATACAAAAAAAAACACACTTTTAAACAGTGTGTTTCAAAAACGGATGATTGGCATACAAACATTCGTTAGTATCAATAAAAATCAATTAAAATTATATTATATCTAAAAAATATTGCATTTCATTATTTAATTAAAAAATGACATTGACGAATTCTATACCGATCTGGACTCCGTATTTATTCTTTAGAAGAGCACTGTCATTGAATATAGGCGTAAAATCTTTCTGAACAAATATTTTAAGACCTCCATAACTGATTCCGAACTTTCCACCGACGATGAAGTTGTTTACCCCATGCATTATCCTTTCTCTTTCTACAATTCTTCCGGAGTTTTCATTTGAATATTTTATGTAGTCCACACTTCCCACTTTCACACCGCCATAAATCCCCATCACCAGGCTCAACTGTCTTTTCTTGTTATCAAGATACTGAACTCCGTCATATTCTGTATATTTCGGATTCAATACAAATCTCAAATCTACAGGGATATACAGATAGGTAATGTTGAGTTGGGTCTTCTTTAAATTTCCCTTGTCAAAATCATCTACGAACAAAGTGCTGTCTTCCTGTTTAAAAACTTTTCCGTATTTGGGAACATACTGATCGAATCTAACCCCTAAGCCAACACGGTAAAATACAGGACTTTTAAAGCCCCCGATCTGATCTTCATATCTGATTGCCATTTCTGAAGAGTTGATGATGGTGTTTCTGGTATCAGAATCTTTATTGTAAAAGTTAAAAGGTTCATTTTTTGAAGTCAGGCCTGCTCCCATTATACTGCCGGATAATTCTAAAGTCTGTAAGGACTGCTTGGGATTTTTTGCTTTCTTTTGCCCTAATTTCATATTAAGACCATTAAATCCTAGCCACATTTCGTTTTTACCCGTACTGTCCCGATCCATAAAAACAGCATTTCTGACCATTTCTGTAGTGGCAGCCTGCAGCTCGCTTTGCTGTGCATCTACTTTTTCATTGATGGATTGCTGATATTTTGAAGCAATTTCGGAACGCTGTTTCTCCTTTTCCTCCGGTGTGATTTTATTATCTTTAAAATCTTTATCAACGATATCCAGTTCTGCATTCATTTTGGACTTCTCAGCAACTACAATGCTGTCAATTTTTTTCGAATAGAGTTTAATCTGCAGATTCATATCCGGCTTTTCCTGGGCAGCGCTGTATGTAAAAGCCATTACAGCAGCCATAAAGATCAACTTTGTTCTCATATTTTATAATTTTTAGACCATATTTTAGCTCTGTCCTTATTTCAGGGCAGTATTTTGATTTTATAAAAAGTTCAGATTATTTGGATTCCAGATAGACCGTTACTCCTAAAACAGTTACATTGCCTACATTCGGAACAATATTATCAAATTTGAAGGCTCCAAGCTTACGTTCATCTTTACTGGCTTCTTGCCGGGCTTTATCATATTCTCTGCCTAAAAGAAGTTCATCAGGATTGATATAGTTTGATTTTGCCTTCTTAACTTCTGCCAGTAAAGGAGGATTGGGAATCATAATATTTGCCGCTTTTTCATTTTTAATGATATTATTTTCCGGTTGAACAACTATATTTTGCTCTTCTTTATGTTCAGCCACCTGAGTATCGTCCGATCTTTCTTTTTTCGGAATTAATACATGATCAGAATTAATTTTTTCCAGATTGTCTTTTACAATTTTTCCTGCATTCTCCTGCACAGGCTGATCATTCGAAACAAGCGTCTGGTCTTCCCCATCTGCATTTATGGGATCTGAGGTTTTTTCAAGAGGTTTTTTAACAATATAATCTGTTTGCTTGTTGTCTAATTTCGTTTTATAATTGTTATAATAGATCAATGTTCCTGCAGATACAAAGAGCAATACAACAGCAGCATACTTCCACCACTGAAAAGGCTGTTTTAATGGGATTTCAGAGGTCTGATCCAACTTCTGGTCTAATCTGTCCCAAAGATCTGCAGAAGGCTTAATTTCGAGCCCTTCGTAGTCAGACTTTAATTGTTTCAGTATCTCTTTTTTCATTTTCTTCTGCTTTTAAAAATTCTGTGAGCCATTTTTTTGCTTTGCTTAGCTGGCTTTTGCTTGTTCCCTCTGAAATATTCAGTATTTCTGCAATTTCCTGATGCTTTTTTTCTTCAAAAACATATAAATTGAAGATCAGCCTATATCCTGCCGGCATCTTTGAAAATATTTTCTCCATATTAATTTCTTCCAGCCGTTCATCTCTATCTTCATCGGGATACTCGTCTGCAATTTCTATATCGGCATAAAGAATATTCCTGTTCTTCCTGACAAAACTGATAGAATCATTGACAACAATTTTTCTCAGCCAGAACGGAAAGCTTTTCCAGTCTCTACATTCGTCCAGTTTGGTAAAGCATTTCATAAATGCACCGATCAGGATATCTTCTGCATCATGCAGGTTATTCGTATAAGAATTTGATATGGCAAGCATTTTAGCCGAAAACATTTCGTAGAGAGCCTTCTGGGCCATCCGGTCCTGCTTTTTAGCCAGTAAAAAATTCTTTTCGAGGTTCTCCATGTATCGGTTTCTAACTATAAGACGGAATTATTTGTAAAAGGTTGCCCCGAAAATAAAAAAATTGCACTTTTTCTCAAAAGTGCAATTCATATTTTAATAATCAGTTCTGCAGAATTAATGCTTCACCGGAGAAATTTCTTCCGGATTATGTTTATGTCTGAATAAAACAGCAAAGAAAATGGCAAGAATCAATGCATAAATTGCAAATGAGAGCCATATATTCTGCCAGTCTTTCACCATTACTGCAGATGAAAGAGTTCCGTCAGCATTTACTGCTGAATTGAAGCTGTTTTTAAGGATTTCCAGGAAAGTAGGATTATCAGCTGTTGTGTCAAGGTAAGCAGAAAGGTCTGAAGCATTCGTAAATTTGTGCGTGAAAAATTTGTCGATAGCCCAGCCTGCAATATAGCTTCCGAAAAGGGCGCCAAAACCATTGGTCATCATCATAAACAATCCCTGAGCAGATGATCTTATCTTTTTATCAGTAGTCGTTTCTACGAAAAGAGAACCTGAAATATTGAAGAAATCAAATGCCATTCCGTATACAATGCATGAAAAAATGATCAGTGAAAGCCCGAATCCGTCCGGAACACCATAAGCAAAGAATCCGAATCTAAGTACCCAGGCCAGCATAGACATCAGCATTACTTTTTTAATTCCGAATTTTCTCAGAAAGAATGGAATTGCCAGAATAAATAAGGTTTCCGAAACCTGTGAAATCGACATGATAATCGTAGACCTCTGTACTACAAATGAATCTGCATATTTTGGAAAATGTGAAAATTCACTCAAGAATACATCTCCGTAGGCATTAGTCAGCTGAAGCGCTGCTCCTAAAAGCATTGAAAACAGGAAGAACAATGCCATTTTATAGCTTCCGAAAAGCTTAAATGCATTAAGGCCTAATTGTTCAGATAACGGAGCGTTTTTATCGATCAGTTTCTGAGGCGGACATTTTGGTAAAGTCAGAGCATAGATTCCCAGAAATATAGCAATAGCCCCGCCAATATAGAACTGTCCTTCTGTAGCCTTATTTCCTGTAAGATTGGTAATCCACATCGCTACAATAAATCCGATAGTTCCCCATACCCGGATAGGCGGGAAATCTCTCACGACATCCAGATTACTGTTTTTCAGAATGGTGTAAGAAATGGAGTTCGCCAGGGCAATGGTAGGCATATAAAAGCACATTGCCAGAAGCATCAGCCAAAAGAAAGAATTAGGATCTGCGGAATGAGGCAATACAAAAAGGATAGCCCCGTAAAGGATATGCAGTACAGAAAATATACGTTCTGCATTCACCCAGCGATCGGCAATAATCCCGGTAATGGTCGGCATAAAAATAGAAGCTATTCCCATGGTTCCGAAAACGGCTCCAAACTGGGTTCCGTCCCAGTGTTTTGTACCGAACCAAAAATTAGCCATCGTAATCAGCCATGCTCCCCACACGAAAAACTGAAGAAAGCTGAGGATGGTAAGTCGTAATTTTAAATTCATAGTTTAGTATAAGTGTTCTTTTAGTCAATTCTCTTTTTCCTCCTTTTAATTTCTTCCTGAATTTCCAGAGCGGTGTCAAAGTCCTCCTCTTTTACAGCTTCATCCAATAATTTTTGCAGCTCTTCCATAGATACCGCTTTTAAATTATCTTCAGACTGTTCGGTTTCGGAGAACGGCTGTTCTTCTTTGGAAACGTCTTCCAGTTCAAGAAGGATTCCGGCTTCATTAAGAACCTGCTGGGTGGTAAAAATAGGGGCGTCAAATCTTACGGCCATTGCTACTGCATCAGAAGTTCTTGCATCAAGGATCAGCTCTTCGTTATTAGCTTTATTTTTGAAATTAATATTAGAAAAAAATACGCCGTCTACGATCTGGTAAATAATCACTGAAACCAATTCATAATGAGCAGAAACTATAAATTTTGTGAATAAATCATGGGTAAGCGGACGGGGCGGATGGATGTCTTTTTCCAGTCCCAGCGAAATAGACTGAGCCTCGAAATTTCCTATAACAACAGGTAATTTTATATGTGATTCTTCATGTTCCAATAACAAAGCGTAAGCCCCCGATTGGGTCTGGCTGTACGATATTCCGCGAATAATTAGCTGCTTATAATCCATAGCTACAAATATAGATTAATTTTTTATTGTGATTTTAGTTTTTACGCAAAAATAAAAGCCCGGAAAAGCCCGAACTTTTATTTTTATGTGAATTGTAAATCGTGAATTACTTCGTGCCAATTTTAAAATTCACTATTGACTTGCGGAGCAAAATTCACTATCGATTTTATCCTTTTATTGCTTTGATCTTCTCTGTTAATGCAGGAATAATCTGGAATGCATCTCCTACTACTCCATAATCCGCAGATTTAAAGAATGGTGCTTCCGCATCATTATTAATTACTACGATGGTTTTAGAAGAGTTTACTCCGGCTAAGTGCTGAATAGCTCCGGAAATACCTACTGCAATATAAAGATTAGGTGAAATTGCTTTACCTGTCTGTCCTACGTGTTCTGTGTGAGGTCTCCATCCGATATCAGAAACCGGCTTGGAACATGCTGTTGCAGCACCAAGTACATTAGCAAGATCTTCAATCATTCCCCAGTTTTCAGGACCTTTCATTCCTCTTCCTGCAGAAACTACTACTTCTGCTTCTTTAAGGTCTAATTTACCTGAACTCTGTTCATGAGAGATAACTTTAGTATCTTCGTTAGCTACGGATAGATTTTTAACTTCTTCTGATCCTGATACAGCGCTTTCTTTTACTCCGAAAGCATTTTGAGAAACGGTAATGATCACACCATTCCCTTCAGCTTTTGCATGCATAAATCCTTTTCCTGAGAAAGCTTTTCTTTTCACCTGGAACGGGGAAAGACTTTCAGGAGCTTCCAAAACATTGGTAATTAAAGAATAGTTCTTCATTACCGCAAGCATTGGAGCGATAGAAGATGCGTCTGTAGTGTGAGGGAAAACAATAGTGTTTCCGTCTGCCACTTCACTTACAGCCTGAGCGAATGCCTTTGCTGAAAAGCTTTTAAGACCTTCGTCTTTTACATTGATAACGTTTGATGCTCCATATTTATACAATACATCTGAAGAATCGGTAGGGTTTACAGAGATTGCCGTAACGGTGTCTCCCGCCTGGTCTGCAACTGCTTTAGCATAAGAAACTGCCTCTAAAGCTGCTTTTTTGTAAACTCCATTTATATTTTCTGCGTATACGAATACTGCCATTTTTTTTAAATTTAAAGATTAAAAAATTTAAGGATTAAAAGATTGGATCCGGTCCGGAATTTAAACTTCCTTTTGGGATTCCAGCTTTAATGTTTAGATTACTTTAGCTTCTTCGTGAAGTAACCTTACCAATTCATCCAAATTGTCAGGAGAAACCATTTTCACAGCAGCTCTTGGCGGCACACTGTCATAAGTTACTCCCTGAACTTTCACCTCAGAAGAAGCAGGCTCTACTACCTGTAAAGGCTTTGTTCTTGCAGACATGATCCCTCTCATATTCGGGATGATCAAATCTTTTTCGTCTACCAATCCTTTTTGTCCTGCGATTACAGCAGGTAATTTTACTGATATAGTTTCTTTTCCGCCTTCAATTTCTCTTACAGCTGTAGCTTCGCTTCCATTTACGTCTAAACCTACAGATGCATTAACGAAAGGCTGATTTAACAACTGAGCGAGCATTCCCGGTACTGAACCTCCGTTGTAATCGATAGATTCTTTTCCGCAAAGGATAAGGTCATATCCTCCGTTTTGAGCTACTGCAGCGATTTCTTTCGCTGTAGAATAGCTGTCTTTAGGATCAAGGTTCACTCTCACGGCATCATTGGCACCAATAGCTAATGCTTTTCTGATCACCGGTTCTGTAGCAGCATCTCCTACGTTGATCACTGTTACAGTTGCACCCTGAGATTCCTGAAGTTTAACCGCTTTTGTCAACGCAAATTCATCTAAAGGATTGATTACCCACTGAATTCCATTTTTGTCGAAAGCAGATTTATCTGCCGTAAAGTTAATCTTGGAAGTAGTATCCGGAACACTACTGATACAAACTAATATTTTCATGTGTACTATTTTATTTTTTCCCTTTTGGGCATAAAAACCTTAGTGTTTTATGCTGAGATTCTGTTATATTTTACGTTGCTAATATAATTAAAAAATATATTATGCATGCATAATACTTATTTTTTTACTATTCAATACATTAAATGTATTTACTAGGCTGGTTTTGTTGCCCTAAACTCTATTTTACTGGGCAAAACCCGCGGATTCATTTTTAAAATATCAAGGACAAGATTCCCCATATCTTCAGGCTGGATCTTCCAGCTGTCTTTTTCTGAAGGAACATTTCCGTTAAAATTGGTAGCTACCGATCCAGGCATGATAACTGTAGATTTGATGTTGTATTTTCTCAGATCAATCATTGCCGCCTGAGTAAATCCTACGACTCCAAATTTGGATGCATTGTAGCCTGTCCCATTTTCAAAGAAGTTGGCACCTGCCAGACTCGAAACGGTGATGTAATAGCCTTCTGTCTTTTTTAATTCTTCTACGGAAGCCTTTAATGTATAGAAAACACCTGTAAGATTGGTTTCTATCATATCATTCCACTCTTCGGCAGTGAGTTTATCTACAGGTTTGAATATTCCCAATCCTGCATTAGCAATTACAAAATCCAGCCTTCCGAACTTGGCGATGGTGTACTTTACAGCTTCTTCTTCACTTACCAGGCTTCTTACATCTGAAACGATACCCAAAACATTTTCTGAATACTGCTTCAGCTCTTCTTCCGCTTTTTCTACGTCATCTCTTTTACGTCCTGAAAATGCTACTGAAATACCGTTTTCCAACAATATTTTTGCTATTCCAAAGCCAATCCCTTTGGTTCCTCCGGTTATATAGGCTACTTTATTTTCTGGCATAATGTTTAATTTTAATTCTCTAAAATAACAAAAACGCTCCAATTGAAGCGTTTTATATAGACTAAGATTTATCAGGTATTATTTTTTGATGAATTGTTTAGTGTAGTTTCTTCCTTCAGTTTCTACATTTAATAAAAGTTATTTTTTAATAAACTTCTCAGAGAAATTACCGTTTTCAGTTCTAATATTGATCAAATATGTGCCAGCAGGAAGATTTCTAACATCTATTGCATCATTTTCTAGCCTCGACTGAACCTTTTTACCAGCCGCCTCATAGATTTCAATGCCTTCTATCCTGGCAGAAGCACTTATTTTAATAAAATCTGAAGCGGGATTAGGATACACAGCTACCGTATTTTTATTTACAGCATTATTTGCCACAGATAATATCGCTTGGTTATATACTTTAACATTGTCAATATAGGCTGTACCGTCTGCATTATCGTGTACAAAACGCAGCTGGTTTATATCTATTGATTCCACCGCAATACCGGAGTAAACCAAAGCTCCGTTCACATAGTATTTAACATCCGCGGCGGTTCCTACAACTGTAATATGATACCAGGAATTCGGCTGCCATGTTCCTAAAGCAGTTTCCATTACAGGACTCCCTGATAGTATTTTCAGTACTTTAATTGCACCGGAATTATCAAAATCGAGTCTGACAATATATTTTTCATCAGCGCTGCTTACTCCCTGAAAGCTAAAAATCGATCCATTAAGCTGGGACATACTGATATCGAAAGAAACCGTGAAACTGTTATAAGGAAGCAGTACAGGAAGATTATCAAATGCGCCGATAATGGGAATGGATTGGGTTCCATAAGTATTCTCTTTTACAATCTTCAGAGAATTCATTCCATCTGATGCATTATCTATAGAAATGATCTGGTTAAGCACATTCGGAGGCATATCACCAGTGGGTGTACTGATCCAGGTTCCCTGTCCGTGGATATTCCCGGTATAAAATCCGTCTGCATTTTCAAACGAAATGGTCTGCTGTGCAAAGGAAGATATTGAAAGCAAGCAGAATGCGACGGAGTAGTTTTTTTTCATAGCCATTATTTTAAGTTGAACTAAAAATAATCACATACATTAACTAAAAAAATACCATTTGATAGGGATATTACCATAAAAAAACGTAAAGCGCTCCGATTTTGGAACGCTTTACTGAATATGATTATAAAATATTTAATTATTTTGAATAATTCTCGAAGAACAACGGAATACTTTCAATTCCTTTATAGAAATTAAACAGTCCGTAATGTTCATTCGGTGAGTGAATTGCATCTGAATCCAGCCCAAAGCCCATCAGCACAGACTTTGCACCCAATACTTTTTCGAACATTGCCGTAATCGGAATACTACCTCCGCTTCTGTAAGGAAGAACTTCTTTACCAAATACAGTTTCCATGGCCTGCTTAGCCGCTAAGAATTCTTTGGTATCGCTTGGCAGAACATATGGCATTCCTCCGTGGTGAGGTGTTACTTTTACTTTAACATTCTCAGGAGCAATCTTTTCAAAATATTTTGTGAATTTTTCCGTGATTTCTTCAGGAGTCTGATACGGAACGAGACGCATTGATATTTTAGCAGAAGCTTTGGAAGGAATTACTGTTTTAGCGCCTTCTCCTGTATATCCTCCCCAGATACCGTTACAATCTAAAGTAGGGCGGATAGAGGTTCTTTCAAGCGTTGTATAGCTTTTTTCCCCTTCCACTCCATTCAGTCCGATAGATTTCTTGAATTCTTCCGGATTATCCTTCAGTTTGTTCATATCTGCTCTTTCAGCATCTGATACGGTTTCTACATTATCATAAAATCCATCGATGGTAATATGCCCGTCTTCGTCGATTAATTTAGCAATCATTCTGGAAAGCACATGAATCGGGTTCGGGACCGCTCCTCCGTACAGCCCTGAATGAAGATCCCTGTTCGGTCCTTCCACTTCAACTTCCACATAGCTTAATCCTCTTAAACCAGTCGTAACAGTTGGCTGTTCGTTGCTGTAAATATGGGTATCAGAAATTAAAATACAGTCGCAAGACAACTTTTCTTTGTTTTCATTAACGAAATCTCCCAAACTTACGGAACCTACTTCTTCCTCACCTTCCAAGATAAACTTGACATTACAAGGAAGAGAATTTGTCTTCATCATCGCTTCAAAAGCTTTTAAATGCATGAAAAACTGCCCTTTATCGTCCGCAGAACCTCTTGCAAAAATGGCTCCTTCAGGATGAAGTGCTGTTTTTTCAATATAAGGTTCAAAAGGTGGTTTTGTCCAAAGCTCTAATGGATCTGCCGGCTGAACATCATAATGTCCGTATACCAATACTGTTGGCAAATTTTTATCTAAAAGTTTTTCTCCAAAAACAATAGGATATCCTTTGGTTTTGCATACTTCTACATTGTCAGCTCCTGCATTTTTAAGATATTCTGCAACAACATCCGCACATTTCAATACGTCATTTTTATAAGCCGGATCTGCAGAAATAGAAGGAATTCTCAATAACTCAAATAATTCATCCACGAAACGCTGTTTGTTTTCATTGATGTAATTTAATGTCTCTTGCATTTTAAAAATTTGTTTCGTTAAAAATAAAAAAAATGCCCTGCTTGAGCAAGACATTCATATAATACTTTATTGTATTTAAATTATTTTGTAAATCTTACAGACATTTTTCTGTCAGATGCTCTTTCTGCATCAGATGCTTTTGCATCCACTTTTGCAAATTGGCTTCCATATCCCTCAGCTGAAACAATCTGTCCACCAGCACCTAAACCGGTAAGCTGAGCTTTGATAAAGTCTGCTCTTTCCTGAGATAATTTTACATTTTTAGCTTCATCTCCGGTTTTGTCGGTATAACCACCGATTTTGATTTTTGAATCAGGGTAAGCTTTCAAAATTTTAGCCAGGTTATTCAACTGCTCCTGAGAACCGGCTTCTAACTGATTGGCAGAACCCATTTTGAAGTTAACATTATCAAAATCATACCATACATTTTTCAATCCGTCTTCTGTGGCAGAAGCATATTGTCCGGATTTCAGGTATTTTACAATGCTGTCTTCCATTCCGTTAGCAAAACCTTTCAGAGCAACCCCATTTAAATCAATAGAAACCTGAGATCTCTTCTCAGCATGTTCAGAACCATGTCCTGCAGCAGCTTCATGACCGTGTGCTTCACCTCCACCCTGTGCATCGTCAGAATATCTTTCTATTCCTTCTTCCAGTTTCAGAGTATTCTTGTTTCCTCCGGCCTGGATCTTTTTACAGCTTACGGCTACTGTTGCAACAGCTAAACATATAATGAATTTTTTCATATGTAAAATTTATTTTTTAAATGTCATATGGAATCGCATTATTTTAGCCGGTTATCATATTTTAACAGCAAGCGATTTCATGCTTAAATTTTTGATTGCCCAAAAGTAAGAAATCCTGCTTTTTTCGGCAACATTTTTATACTGATTTTAAAATAATTTTACCTTTTTTGGATTGTGTAAAAATAAGGTAGCCTTCTCCACCGTCTTTTATGCCATATTTCTTTTTGATATCTTCAGGTTTTAAGGGATAATTCTTTGAAATGATATTAAACTGCTCTTTCTTTTTAATCTGCTTGGATTCAACAGCTTCCATTTCTAAAATCCTGCCGGGAAAATCATCGATCTTCTGATCTGAAGTATAAAGATGGGTATTGGGGTGAAGTTTTTTAAGTCCGAATCTTTCTGAGATCAGATTAAAAACCCCTGCTTTCAAAATACTGTTGTTGGGAATATATATGAATTTTTCAGGCTCAGCATATTCTGCCCGGGCATTTTCTTCCTCTCCGAATTTAAACAGAAAATCAGATTCTTCACTTTCCAGATTAATACAATTGACCGTTATCTCGCCTCTCTTTTCATTCGACAGAAAAATGACCGCTTCTTTAACATCGTTTTTTACGGCTATAATTTCAATCCTGAAAATACCCGGTAAGACTGAAACCAGATATTTCAAATCGATTAACGGAGACAGTTTTATAACTACCTGGTCTGCCGCCATAAGCAACTTTTCCTTAATCTGAATAACATCAGGCGAAAGATCTTCGAGCAGAAAAACTTTATTTTTGTTCTTGTCCCTTCTTGCAGGATCTAAATAGATAACATCAAAATATTCCTTATTGATGTTCAAAAAATCCTCCAGGTTTTGATTAATGAATGTAGCTTTTCGGTTTAAAATTCCCCAATTATGTTCTACAATATTCAACAATTCAGAATTCTGCTCTACCAAAGTAACTTCTTCAAAATTTTGGGACAAATAATAGGCATCAATTCCAAAGCCACTGGTCAGATCAATGAATTTATTTCCTTTAAGAATCTGTGATTTGTAGAGTGCTGTGTTTTCTGAGGATGACTGTTCTAAATTAAGCTGGGGCGGAAAAATAACTCCCTCTTTCAGCAGAAAAGGGAATTTTTTCCGGGCGGTCTGCCGACCTTTGATCTGCTGGACAATTTCCTGCATGGAAACCTCCGGAAACGGGGATTTTTTTAACAAAAGAGAATGCAGATCTGTGTTTAGATTTGCATTGATATAGTTTTGAATTTCTAAATTGGAATGCCACGAATGCACGAATACTTTATTTTAAATAGTTACTGCTTATAAAATGACTCTTTTATAATTTAATTTCAATTCGCCAAAATTAACAATCAATGCTAATTTATTTCCAGAAACTTTTAAATAATTAATTGCCTGTGCTAAATCAACATCCACAATCTGACTTTTGCCTTTTATTTCTAAAATAATTTTTTCATTAATTACAAAATCTGCATAAAATTTGTGCGGAAGAACGATTCCTTTATAAACTACCTCATATTCTTTTTCTCTTTCATAGAATAATCCAGCTTTTCGAAATTCTAGTTCCAATGCATCTTTATAAACAATTTCAGAAAAGCCATGACCTAGATAATTGTGAATTTCCATACAAATCCCAACAATCCGATATGACTCTTCCTTATAAATAATATTCATCTGATAATCCATTTGTGCCTGAATACAAATTTAATAAAATATATTCGGGTATTCGTGGCATCAAATATGATGAATACTTACTCAAACATTTCAGCCCATCGTACGGCTTTTATTTCTTTTTCGCTGTAAAGATCCTCAATTGATCTTTTAACGTCTAATTTGGGGTATAAATTGACTCCAATCAGTTTTATTTTGCCTTCTTCTACCCATTTTTGTTCTTCAACAGCATGGTCATAGATCTTTTTCTGAATAATTCCCTGCTTTAAAAGCTCAAGATAACCACCCGCTTCTTCCACTTCAACAAACAGTGCCCAAGATTTTTCTGCAATCTGGCGGGTAATGTCTTCTACATAATAACTTCCATTTGAAGCGTCCTCAAAAACATTAATGATGCTTTCATAAGCAAGAACAATCTGCTGCTTGAAGGAAATTTCTTCGGAGTTGTCAGTGCTTCTGTTTACAAGATAGTTGTTGCTGAATACCGCATCTGCCCCTGCAATCATTGCGGAAGCCAGTTCCAGTGTCGAACGGATCAGGTTATTTTCACTGTCTGCAACAGCCTTATTCCTTAAAGATGTTTCTGCAAAAATATATGGCGTTTCATTTAAACCATATTCTTTGGAAAGCTGGTTAAAAACTATTTTAAAGGCTCTCAGCTTAGCCATCTCAAAGAAATAATTTCCTCCGACTGCTATTCTGAAGATCAGCTTGTTCAAAATTTCAGTGCCATACGCTTCAGCAAGTTCCTTTGTTTTCGCCAGTGCGATTCCCAACTGCTGGTAAATTGCAGCTCCGGCATTCTGATGAAGTGAAATATCAACACTGATGTTTCTTCTGAAGTCTTTTGATAAAAGTTCTTTAGCCAGCTGATCATCAATGATGCCTTCTTTTTCCTTAAAAACATCAATCAGTGAAAAATACTGGTCTTCTTCTTTCGGGCTGATATGGCCGGCCAGATCTTTATTATTGACAAAGATTGTTTTTTGCTCAAGGTTTTCTACGTTGTGGTCTAAGATAAATGCAAATACATCTTCTTCCAGACTTTCGTGATATCTTGCCACGAGATGGGTATTTTCCTCAACTTTTGGCAGGTTTGCCAATGGTTTCTGAACTTCACTGTAAAAAGGTTTCACATCAATTCCTTCCAGATTTTCTTTATTTAAGACGGAATAAATGTCTTCTGTTTTAAGCTGTTTTTTTACTAAATTTTCCCAGTTTGGAAGTATATCTGCTGACATTGGCTGTTTATTATGGGTGAATGGTGAATTTGGAAAAATTAACTATTAACCATTGGCAATTCACTATTTCAGTTATAATTTTTCATTGTGAATGGTAAATTTTGCTTCGCAAGTCAATGGTGAAGTATTAAAATTGACTATTAACCATTGACCATTCACGATTACGTTTATAATTTTTGTGAATGGTGAATTTTGCTTCACAAGTTAATGGTGAATTTATTAAAATTGACTATTAACCATTGACCATTCACGATTACGTTTATATTTTTTATATGAATTGTGAATTTTGCTTCGCAAGTTAATGGTGAAGTATTAAAATTGACTATTAACCATTCACAGCAAAGCTAATTGACTTTTCACATTTCAAATCTCTTATTTTTTAGCACTGTTTGCGCTGTCCACTACCAAAATGAAGATTTCCTCATCCGGTTTTTTCATGAAATAATTTTCTCTTGCGTATTTTTCTTTTTCCGACTTATTGTTCATCAGCTTTTTATAAAAGGTATCATTTTTTTCGTACTCTTTTTTATAATATTCCAGCTGGTCTTCATATCGGCTGATTTCGCCATTCAGTTCATTAATAACAAGGAAAGAGGTTTTATCAAAGAAAATCATCCATATCAGGAACATACAGATCGTAATGGTGTATTTATTCAGAACATATTTCTGGATAATTTTGAATGTTTCAGATTTCGGCTGAATGTCTTTAATAAGTTTGTTTTCTTCCATTTTAATGTTTTCTCAACGAATTTTTAATAACAGTAGTTAAAAAATCAATCGCTACGGAATTCTGTCTCATATTCGGAATGATCAGATCTGCATCATTCTTGGACGGTTCTATGAATTCCTGATGCATTGGTTTCAGTGTGGTCTGATAACGGTGGAGGACTTCATTCAGGTCTCTTCCCCTTTCCTGGGTATCACGCCTGATTCTCCTGATCAGTCTTTCGTCTGAATCTGCATGAACAAATACTTTTAAATCAAATTCTTTCAGCAGTTCTTTGTTCGTCAATACCAGAATACCTTCTACTACCAATACATTTTTAGGTTCTACAGTGACGTGGTCGCCAGTTCGGGAATGGGTAACAAAGCTGTAAATGGGCTGTTCTATAGACTCATTATTTTTTAAAGCTTTTACATGTTTTATCATTAAATCGAAATCTATAGACTTTGGATGGTCATAATTGAGCGCCTCTCTCTCGGTCAGTGTCAGATTTGGGTTGTCGTGATAATAATTATCCTGAGAAAGGATATTCATTCCTTCAATATCAAGCTGTTGCAGTATCTTATCAACAACTGTAGTTTTGCCGGATCCTGTTCCTCCGGCAATTCCTATTACAAGCATTCTTTTTAGTTTCTTTATAGTTGGTACAAATATACTATTTTAGATGAATGCAAATAAAACAATCCCTGCAGAATTTAGATTAAACAAAAAAAATCCGATGCATGGATATCAGATTTTAAAGATATTTTTTTGACAAAATTACATTTCCAATAAAAAACTCTGCCGCGTGGCAGAGTTCCGTTTATACTATTTCGCTTGTTAATTCTCTTGAAAGGAGTTTCTCATGCATGGGCTTAAGGAGGTCCATAGAACCTGTTTTTACCGTGCATTTTCCTTTGTAATGAACCAGTATGGTACATTGCTCTGCCTGTTCCAGAGTATGCTTACAGATTTCGACCAGACAATCTATCACATAATCAAATGTGTGGATGTCATCGTTATGGAGAACCAGTTTATATACTTCATCTGTATCATCCAAAACCAGTACTTCTTCTTCATACTGGCGTTTTGGATCTTCGTAATCTTTTATACTATAAAAAATCATGTCTACCTTTTTAAACTTCCCCTATTTTATCGGCCAGATCATTAAATACATTCGGGCCTTCATATACTAATTCTACGAGCTCTACGCTCTTATTATTCATTTTCAGAATTTTGAAATGGTAGTTTTCCAAATCAAATTCATCGTTCTCCTCCGGAATATCTTCGAGTTCGTGCAGAATGAATCCTGCCAATGAGTTGTATTCACTTTCTTCGGAAAGAGGCAGTTTTTTAGGTAAATGCTCATTAATTTCGTCCAGCGGCTGTGTAGCCTGGACCCAATAAATATTATCCCCTATTTTATCCACCAGCTTATCTTCATCATCCTCTTCATCCTGTATTTCCCCTACAAGTTCCTCCAGGATATCTTCCAGGGTAATAATACCTTCTGTTCCTCCAAATTCATCAATAACGATCGCAAGGTGCTGCTTTTTCTGCTGGAAGGTCTTCAGAAGGTCTGAGATCTTTTTGCTGCCAACAACAAAGAATGCATCACGCATAAGATCTTTGAGATCCTCATGGTTAAGGTCTCCTTTTCTCTTTACAAATTCCCTGATGATCTCTTTGGTATAGAAAATACCTATCACATTATCTATGGAATCAAGATACACTGGAATACGGGAATATCCGCTATCCATAATCTTGTTGATAATTTCATTGATATCTTCTTCAAAGTCAATAGACGTTATATTCTGTCTGGGAACCATGATCTGCTTGGCGGAATGATCTGTAAAATCAAATGCATTTTTAATGATCTCATAGTTCTCTTCTTCAATCTCACCGCTGTCAGCACTCTGTTTTACCAGAAGCTGAAGTTCTTCGGTGGAGTGAATTTCCTGTTCTGAGGCCGGATGTATCTTAACTAATCTCAGAAATGTGTTCGACATCAGGTTCATTAACCAGATAAACGGCTTGAAAACCGTGTAAAAAACCCTTAATGGAACTGCTGTAGCCATTGTAGTTGCTTCCGATTTTCTAATTGCAATAGATTTCGGGATAAGCTCACCAAATACAATATGCATTACTGTAATCAATACAAAGCTTGTCACCACAGAGATTGTGGTAATTGTTGTCTGGGTAAGCTCCACATTCAAAGAATGGAAAATACTTTCAACCACGTGATGCAGGGCACTTTCACCTACCCAACCCAACGCAAGAGATGCCAGGGTAATACCAAGCTGTGTAGCAGACAGATATTCATCAAGATGCTTGATAATATGCTCCGCCTGTTTTGCCATAGAGTTACCTTCGGCTGCTTTTAACTGGATCTGTGAATAACGAACCTTAACAATTGAGAATTCTGCGGCTACGAAAAAGCCATTTAGTAAAACAAGAAATAAGGCTAGCAAAAGCCTGACTATATCCGAGTCCATTTAGAAGTTGTATAATATTTTAGTCTACAAAGATAGATAAAATATAAATAACAAAAAAAGCATCGACAATATCGATGCTTTAATATTATGTTAAAATAATTCTTTACGAATTTTTCAAAGCTTCTGCTCCGGAAACGATCTCTAAGATTTCGTTTGTAATGGCAGCCTGTCTTGCTTTGTTGTAGAAAATTACAAGATCATTCTTAAGTTCCTGTGCGTTATCTGTAGCTTTGTGCATTGCTGTCATTCTAGCACCGTGCTCAGAAGCAACTGAATCTAAAACGGCTTTGAAAACCTGTGTTTTAATCGCTTTAGGGATCAGATTGTCAAGAATCTCGTTTCTGTTCGGCTCAAAGATATAATCTGTTTCTACTTGAGTTTCTTCAGCATTTTCAGCCATAGAAATCGGAAGAAGCTGCTCGGCAGTTACTTCCTGGGTAGCGGCATTAACAAATTTGTTGTAAATCAGATAAACTTCGTCAAATTTGCCTTCTTTAAAGCTGTTCATTACTCCTTCAGTAACATGAGATACTGTATCAAAGTTTAAGTTATCAAAAACAGCACTTTCATTAGAGTATACCGTACGGGTTCTTCTTACCGCATCAAAAGCTTTTTTACCGATGGTAAGCACTTCAACTTCGTATTGAGACTTATCTCTAAACTGGTTGTTAAGCTCTTTTACGATAGATGAGTTGAAAGCTCCTGCAAGACCTCTGTTTGAAGTAACAGCGATGAAAAGAATCCTCTTCACTTCTCTTTTTTGAGCATAGACAGAAACCTGATCGGGATCAGAGCTAGAATTTACATTCTGGATGATTTCCTGCAGTTTCTCAGAATAAGGTCTTAGCATTACGATGGCATCCTGTGCTTTTTTAAGCTTCGCAGCGGAAACCATTTTCATAGCACGTGTAATCTGCATCGTAGATGAAATTGACGTAATTCTACCTCGTATTTCTTTTAAGTTTGCCATTAATTTGGGTTCAAAGTTTATGGTCTAAAGTTTAAGGTTTAAAACGGATTCTAAACCTTAAACAATGAAGATTTTAGTTATATTTAGAAGCTAAATCGTTAGCCGCCTGCTTAAGAACGTTGGTAATATCGTTGTCGATTTTACCTGCTTTAATAGCCACCATTGTATCAGGGTGCTTAGATCTCAGGAACTCGATATATTCAATCTGGAATTCTTTTACTTTTCTGATAGGAACGTTTCTTAAAAGGTTCTCCGTTCCAGCGTAGATCATAGCCACCTGGCTGTCTACAGGAAGTGGAGAGTTTACCGGCTGCTTAAGGATCTCAACGTTTCTTTCTCCTTTAGAAATTACTGCTAAAGTAGAAGCATCAAGGTCAGAACCGAACTTAGCGAACGCTTCCAATTCTTTATATTGAGCCTGATCTAATTTAAGTGTACCAGATACTTTTTTCATTGATTTGATCTGAGCATTACCTCCTACTCTGGATACAGAGATCCCTACGTTGATCGCAGGACGAACCCCTGAGTTGAATAGATCAGACTCCAGGAAGATCTGTCCGTCTGTAATAGAGATTACGTTCGTTGGAATATATGCAGAAACGTCACCAGCCTGAGTTTCGATAATTGGAAGTGCAGTTAATGAACCACCACCTTTTACGATTGGTCTTAATGAATCTGGTAAATCGTTCATCTGGCTCGCGATTTTATCATCAGCTATTACTTTCGCTGCTCTTTCCAATAGTCTTGAGTGAAGATAGAAAACGTCTCCAGGATAAGCTTCACGGCCCGGTGGTCTTCTCAATAGTAGAGAAAGCTCACGATATGCTACAGCTTGTTTGGACAGGTCATCATAAACGATCAAAGCCGGTCTACCAGTGTCTCTGAAGAACTCACCGATAGATGCTCCAGCCATAGCAGAATATACCTGCATTGGAACCGGATCGGATGCGTTAGCTGCAACAATTACAGTATATGCTAAAGCTCCTTTATCAGAAAGGGTTTTAACGATTTGTGCTACAGTAGAAGCTTTCTGACCGATAGCAACATATATACAATATACAGGCTTACCTGCATCAAAGAATTCTTTTTGGTTGATGATCGTATCGATCGCAACGGTAGTTTTACCTGTCTGTCTGTCTCCAATGATAAGCTCTCTCTGACCTCTTCCTACAGGGATCATAGAGTCAATTGCAACGATACCTGTCTGTAAAGGTTCTGTTACCGGCTGTCTGAAGATAACTCCAGGCGCTTTTCTTTCCAATGGCATTTCGTATAAATCCCCAGTAATAGGACCTTTACCATCGATAGGGTTACCAAGAGTATCTACTACTCTTCCTAACATTCCTTCTCCTACTTTGATAGAAGAGATTCTGTTTGTTCTTCTTACTGTATCTCCTTCTTTTACTAATTTACTTTCACCAAGTAAAGCAACACCTACGTTGTCTTCTTCAAGGTTAAGTACAATACCTTCTACATCACTAGAAAATTTCACCAACTCTCCGTATTGTACGTTTTCTAACCCGTATACACGAGCAATACCATCACCGATGGTTAAAACTGTACCTACTTCCTCAACGTTGGATTGAGTGTCGAAGTTGGCCAATTGCTGTTTTAAGATCGCAGATACTTCTGCCGGATTTATTTCTGCCATTGTATGGTTGTTTTTGTCTTATTTAAAAAGTTTAATTTTTAGATCTTCGTTAGAATATTTTGCTATGAACAGGTCAATTTTTGATTCGTCGGCATTGCCATTCTCATCAAATATACCGGACTTGTAAATATTTTTAATTATATCTTTATCTGATAAATCAGTAACAAGTTCTTTATTGTTTTTTAAAAATCTTACCGTATAAATTATTTTAGTCCAGTAAGGAGATTCATTGGGATAAATTGGAGGTGTCTTTTTCACTTCATAGGTTGATCCCAAAGCTGAAACAATTTCGTTATCCTTTACATCAGACAGGATAAAGTTATAATTATTAGTTTCAATATGATAGGTTTCCTTGTCATCAATAAACACTTTGTCCTTCTTGATTTTTACTTTTTGTCCAAAAGCAATACAAGAAAAGGCAAGCATAGATATAAATAAAACCTTTTTCATATTAGTTTAACTGAAAATCTTTTTTAACCTGGTTAAGTTTTGTCTTTACAGATGCATCGATCTGCTGATCACCTACTCTTAGAATATAGCCTCCTAAAATATCAGGCTTTACATTTAAATTCAGATCAAAGTTTGAATCTGATTTTACCAGATTGGTAGATCTTAGAATCTGATCAAGGTTCTCTTTAGAAAGCTGAGTTGCCGTAGTAAGAGTTATTCTCTGTACACCGTTGATATCCTCTACTTTATTGATGAACTCCTGAGCAATATTTTTCAGTTGGTTCTCACGTCCGTGCTTGATCACTAATCTGATCAGGTTCTGTGAAGAAACTGAAAAATCTTTAAAGATCTGGTCTGCTACCTCTATTTTCTTTTTTGCATCAATGTAAGGTGTAAGGAAGAATTTATTCAAATCTGCAGATTGAGACATGATCTTCTTTACATCTTTCATTTCAGAAAATACAGCAGCGGTCTGGCCTGTTTCATTAGTGAAATCAAGCAGTCCCTGTGCGTATCTTTTAGCTACTTTAGATGTAAGCATTCTTAGTTAAGGTTAGATTTGTTTAAATAATTTTGAACTAATTCGTTTTGAGCTTCGTTGTTATCCAATTTTTGCTTAAGGATAGATTCAGCGATGTTTACAGATAAAGCACCGATTTGAGTTTTGATGTCTGCCATAGCAGCATTTTTCTCAGCGTTGATTGTCTGTTTAGCTGCTTCAATCATTTTATCTCCTTCATTTTTAGCAGCATCTTTAGCCTCACCTACGATTCTATCTTTAATCTCTCTGGCTTCTTTAAGGATAGCGTCTCTTTCGATTTTAGCTTCACGAATAATTCTTTCGTTATCTTCTTTTAAAGTCTCCATCTCTTTTCTTGCTAATTTAGCTTGATTAAGAGCATCAACAATAGAAGTTTCTCTGTCATTGATTGATTTTAAAATAGGTTTCCAAGCAAATTTGCCTAACAAAAATAATAATGCTAGAAAAATAACAGACTGGATAATAAATAATCCTGATGAAAACTGGTGAATTAATTCCATTATATAAATGTATAAATAATTATTACTTTTTTTTAAATTAACATTGCTGCAGCCAACCGCTGCAACAATGTTTTTTTGTTTGGCTTATGATGCGAATAACGCAGCAAATGCAACACCTTCTACTAGTGCAGCTGCAATAAGCATAGCAGTTTGGATTTTTCCAGATTGCTCAGGCTGTCTAGCGATAGCTTCAAGAGCAGCAGCTCCGATTTTACCAAGACCGATACCTACACCAAGTACGATAAGACCGCCACCAATAATTCTAGGGATTTCCATAATAAATATAATTTAAAAAATTGTTTTTAATATTTTAAGCTTCAAACTTGTTCTTATTAATGAGCAGCATGATGTTCGTGCTCATGCTCTTCTACAGCCATTCCGATGAACAGTGCAGAAAGCATTGTAAAGATATAAGCCTGAAGGAATGCTACCAATACCTCAAGGATATAGATAACTAAAGTTAAGAATGGGAATGCAACTCCGGCAATCCAGTTCTTGAAGATATAAATTGATCCAATAAGCGTCATTACAACGATGTGTCCTGCCGTCATGTTGGCAAAAAGACGGATCATCAATGCAAAAGGCTTAGTTAAAGTTCCTAATAATTCAATAGGCAACATGATGAATTTCATTGGAACAGGTACACCCGGCATCCAAAAAATATGCTTCCAGTAATCTTTATTAGCTGAGAATGTTGTAATTAAATAAGTAAGAATTGCAAGGAAGAATGTCATGGTAATATTACCTGTAACATTGATTCCGAAAGGCATTAAACCTAAAACGTTTAAAAGTAAGATAAAGAAAAATACAGTTAATAAATAACCCATAAATCTTTTATACTTGTGTCCGATGTTCGGAATAGCAATTTCGTCTCTTACAAAAATAATCAAAGGCTCTAAAAATCTTGCAGCTCCTGTAGGAACAACGGATTTCTTATATGATCTTGCCATCCCTGTAAATAATACAAACATTAAAAGTGAAACTAAGAAAATGATCAGTACACTTTTAGTAATTGAAAGGTCTAAAGGTTTTTCATTTGTAGGATGACCATCTTTATCTAAAGTTAAAGTTCCTGCTGCGTCAGTCTTGTAGATTTTTTCATGGTGGAGTTTATAATAAGAACCATCTACTTCAGTTGTTTCACCATGCATGAAACCTTCTTTACTGTTGCTCATGAAAGCATGAAAACCGTTATCATAAAAAATAACAGGAAGAGGAAAACCAATATGGTGACCATCCTTATCCACCATCAATGTAAAATCGTGAGCATCCAACAAGTGATGAGTGATGAACTCCTTGTTTTCTTTAGTTGCTTTGTCTTTCTCAGAAAGCTCTTGGGCAGGAGCCGTCCCAGCAGTGGCCTCACCGTGCTGTGCAGACACTAAGTTTAATACAAAAATACTGTAGAATAAAACTGCGAATTTCTTAAACATTGATAGGTTTTTTTCGTTGTGCAAAAATATAATATTTTTTCTATTTTCAATAAATAATTTTACTGTTTTTTGTCATGATTAATCAGCTTAATTGCATAGTATGTAAGCAGTGTTGTCAGGACGAAATATGGTAATATAAAATGAAATTTATAGCCCGGAATCACTTCAAAGTTCAATTTTTTACGAATTAAGTACATCAAACCAAATTTTAATAGAATAAGCCCAATTACTGACAACCCTAAAAACTGAGGTACAGTTCTATTAATTATATTCACCAAAGTAATCATCATCATAAACATCACACTTAAAAAAAGATAAAATTTAACTATAATAATCTCATCTAAGTGAAAAACAAATTTCCAGAGGGAAAAATGGATCAGAAATGTTAAAAAGAATAATACCGTAACCAGGATATTAGGATTTAATTTCATTATACAACTTATTTTCAACCTTGTCAATGCTAAGGTTTATTTTAACTGATCACAAAAATAGACTTTTTCTATCGTATTTTCGTACGATTTGATTTTTATCATTTTTTGCATATATATAATATTACGTATCCCAAGGCTTTGGATATGCCTAAAAATTCCTTATTTTTGCAAACCTATAATTTACAATACATATGTTTAATAGTTTACAGGATAAATTAGACAAGGCTCTACATAATATTTCCGGACGCGGAAAAATCACAGAAATCAACGTGGCGGAAACCGTAAAGGAAATCCGTAGAGCGCTGGTAGATGCCGATGTTAACTATAAAGTTGCAAAAGATCTTACCAAAAGAGTTCAGGATAAAGCTTTAGGGCAGAATGTTCTTACTTCCCTTACACCGGGACAGCTGATGACGAAGATCGTACATGACGAGCTGGTAGATCTCATGGGAGGTTCTCAGGAAGGAATCAATCTTTCAGGAAAGCCGACCGTAATCCTTATTGCTGGTCTTCAGGGATCCGGTAAAACGACTTTCTCCGGAAAACTGGCCAATTACTTAAAAACAAAAAGAACTAAAAAGCCTTTATTGGTTGCCTGTGATGTTTACCGTCCGGCAGCGATTGATCAGCTTAAAGTATTGGGCGGTCAGATCGGGGTTCCTGTATTTACAGAAGAAGGTTCTACGAATCCGTCTACTATTGCTGAAAATGCGATCAATTTCGCAAAAGCAAATGGTCATGATGTAGTGATCGTCGATACAGCAGGACGTCTTGCTATTGATGAGCAGATGATGAATGAAATCAAATCTGTACACTACTTCATCAAGCCTCAGGAAACTTTATTCGTAGTAGACTCCATGACGGGTCAGGATGCCGTAAATACAGCAAAAGCATTCAACGAGGCGCTGAACTTTGACGGTGTTGTTCTAACGAAATTAGACGGTGATACGAGAGGGGGTGCTGCTTTAACGATCCGTTCTGTAGTTGAAAAGCCTATCAAATTCATCTCTACCGGTGAGAAAATGGAAGCTTTAGATCTTTTCTATCCGGAAAGGATGGCGGACAGGATCTTAGGAATGGGAGACGTTGTTTCCTTAGTAGAAAGAGCTCAGGAGCAATTTGACGAGGAGGAAGCTAAAAAACTACATAAAAAAATCGCTAAAAACGAATTCGGTTTTGATGATTTCCTTAAGCAGATCAACCAGATCAAAAAGATGGGGAATATGAAAGACCTTATGGGAATGATCCCTGGAGTTGGAAAAGCGATCAAAGATGTTGAGATCAGCGATGATGCCTTCAAACATATTGAAGCGATTATCTACTCTATGACACCAGATGAAAGAAGAAGACCTTCCATCATCAATACCCAGAGAAAACAGAGAATTGCAAAAGGTGCAGGAAGAAAAATTGAAGATGTAAATCAACTGATGAAGCAGTTTGAGCAGATGGGTAAAATGATGAAGATGATGCAGGGGCCTCAGGGAAAACAGATGATGCAGATGATGAGCAAAATGCCGAATATGCCGGGCATGGGCGGAATGATGGGGAAATAACAAAGCCTTCAACAACAAAAGACATAAAAAAACTCTCAGAAATTCTGAGAGTTTTTTGTTTTTTACTTGAATTTGTATCCTAACCCGATCTGGAAGAAATTCATCTTCAGTTTTTCGTCATTTATTGGATCTTTGATCATATTGGTCAGTCCGAAACTGTAACGGGCATCTACGAATAGTCCTTTGTATACATTATAATCAGCCCCTAAAACCAAACCGAATTCAGCAGACTTAAGGTTATCATCAAAATTCTTTTCAAGGAATTGTTCACCTTCATTGATAGCCTGTGGATTTGCCATTCCTCCTGACACATCAATATTCACTTTTGTACTTGTTCTAAAGCTTACAAAAGGACCTGCATATACTCCCAGTTCAGGGGTAGCATAATATCTGGCTGTTATTGGAACTACAATTCTGTTGAAATTGAATTTCTCCGTAACCGTGATTCCCATTGTTGAAACTTCAGCTTTTCCACCTAAATTGGCATATTGAACTTCTCCCTGTAATGCAAATTTGTTATTGAGCTTATGCTCTACCAAAGCTCCTATATAGAAACCAGATTTTGATTTCAAGCCTCCGCTTGCCCCCTCAAATGCGTCAAGGTCTTCGTTAGAAGTTAGTTTAGATAAAGCATAGCCTGCTTTAACTCCGAATTTTGTTTGTGCATTCATTCCTGCAAAAAATGCAAGTGCTGATGCTAATAAGATTTTTTTCATGGTTATTTATTTTATTTAAAAATTGTTTTTAAAGATAAAAAAGCCCTAAAAATAATTAGGGCTTCTATGTTGACAAATGTTTTTTTAATTACTTAGCAAATACATATTTAACTCCGAAAGTTACAGAAGATAAATTCAAACCGAAGTTATAGTTGTTAGTAGCATCACCATCTTTTGGCTTATAGTTACTGTAACCGAACTCTCCGATTGTAGCTTCGATAGACCAGTTTTTGTTTAAGAAATAATCTAAACCTGGCTTCACAGTAACACCAACCTGAGTATATTTAGCTTCAGTAGAAACTGAAGTTGTAGATGTAGTGCTTCCTGTTGTAACTACTGAATTGCTTTCTGTTTCAGTTTTTCCAAACTGCATTGGCACTGCCAATTGTCCGAAAATATATAACTTGTCAGATAAAGTCCAATATTTTCTTACGAAAGGAGCAACAACAAAAGCAGGCTTCTTAGTGATATCCTCGCTTACAACTGTAGCACCTGGCAATGTTGTAGTAGTTGTTTCAGTTGTTTTTTCAGTTTGGTAACCAACTCCAACTCCAACTGCAAGGTTTGTTCCTACGAAATATCCAACTGTAGGTAATACGTTGAAGTTTTCCTTTTTGTAGTTTCCGTTATCACTTTCTACTTGAGAATACCCAACAGAACCTGATAAATATGCAGTTCCTTTTGCAATCTGTGCATTAGATAAACCGAAAAGTGCAACAGCACCAACTAATACTAATTTTTTCATTTTATAATAATTTTAATACTTTCTGAGGGCAAATTTACAGTGGGTTCTGCGAATATTAAAATTTGTTAACGTGATTAATATCATCGGTAAACATTGGTGTTTTCCGGAAATAATGCATATTCATGATATGATTTTGATTTTTTCACAATGTTTAGAATAAAAAATTTACAATTTTTCAATAACAGCGGAATATATTTACTTTTTTAGATTTATCATTTTCTCATAAATCTTTTAATATTCGCGATTATCCTAATAAATACAATCTTAAAACGTTAATTTTTAAGAGGTTAGTCTTAATAATTAACCTTTATTATAGAACATCCCATTCTCAATTCATTAAAGCCCAGATCATTTAATAAAAACTCCGGCTTAAAAGCCGGAGTCTAATGCATTATTTTAAGATTTCCTTATTTCAGGAAGAAGTTGTACCCAATATTAATGGCACCAACATTCCAGTTGGATCTATACCATCCGTAATCACGCTTGTTGCTGATGGTCTGGTAGCCCAGATAAAGCTCACCTTTAGACATCTGGTATCCGAATTTAGGCTGTGCATAGAAACCACCGTCTACTCCGTCTTTTACAGATATTCCATACCCAAGATCTAATCCTACAAATATAGGCGCTCCTGAGAATTTGTATTTTCCGGAAACTGCTACAGGAATAAATCCGAAATCATCAAAATTATCTTTTCCAAAGAAATGAGAATATCCTGTGGTAACCCCAAGGTCAAGTCCTTTTGTAATGTTCCACATATAGGCAGCATCCACTCCTAACGTAAATGAAGAAGCATCGCTGGCATCACCTACCGGAACACCGATATGGCCTCCCAGTTTAAAACCTTCCTGCGCTTGTGCAGCACCTCCCAGCAATGCAAAAGCACCTAGTAAAAATAGTTTTTTCATTTTTTAAATAGTTTGATTGATCCTGCAAAATTACTAAATATTTTAATTATTAATACAAAACCAACGAAAGTCATTCATAGAAACAATAAAAAAGCGGACCAAAATTTTGATCCGCTCTATATCTTTAATTTCGTTTTAAAGAATTAGTTTCCTCCGAATTTGAAACCAACACCAACTTGCAGGAAGCTGTTTGTCATTTTCCCAGCATTGTCTTCTTTTACTAAATTGGAAACTCCCATATTGTATCTTGCATCAAAGAACAATCCGTTTTCAAGCATGTATTCAGCACCGATGAAAGGAGCAATATTAAGCTTGTTTACGTCATCTTTAATATCAACTTCATCATCACCTTCAAGTTCCAGACCAGGAATTCCTATTCCAGCATCAATAACAGTTTTTTGCTTGGCAGAAAGAATAATTCCGAAACTTGCCCCTGCAGAAACTGATAAACCTTCAGTTATGAAATATTTAGCAGAAACAGGAATTAATAAAGTACCGAAAGTAAGTTTGGTTTTCTCTCTGAAGTAAACATCATCCTGACTTGCATTGTAGTCTTCTTTTCCTCCAAGTGGAGAATATAATATCTCTCCCTGCAAACCGAATTTATCACTTATTTTATGTTCAACCAAAGCTCCTACATAAAATGTGTGACTAGGATCCGTATTTCTGGCTTCCAGATCATCCATTTGCTCATCAACCTTAATTGTGGACATTGAATAACCGGCTTTAACACCGAATCTTGTTTCTTGAGCGCTTAAATTAGCGCTTACTACAGCTGCTGCTGCAATAAGTAAAAATTTTTTCATGATTATTTTTTTAGTCGGTCACAAAACTAGGCTTTTTTTTTAAAACACCAAACAGTGGCTAAAAAATATATTCACAAACAATTAATACCAAATCTAAAATCATTAGATTCAAGCAGCTCTCAATTTAATCTTTCAGTCTTTTGTCCTCTTCATTGTATGCCAGAATGATCTTTTTCACAACAGGATGTCTTACAACATCTTCTTCAGTAAGGTGTACAAAACCGATTTCTTTAACGTCTCTAAGAATTCTCATCGCTTCCTTCAGTCCGGATTGCTGTTTCGGCGGCAAATCGATCTGGGTTGGATCTCCGGTGATGATGAATTTGGCATTCATCCCCATTCTTGTCAGGAACATTTTCATCTGGGCATGCGTTGTATTCTGGGCTTCATCCAAAATTACAAAGGCATCATCCAGCGTACGTCCCCTCATAAAGGCTAAGGGAGCAACTTCAATGACTTTCTTCTCCATGAATCCCTCCAGTTTTTCATGGGGAATCATATCTCTAAGCGCATCATATAAAGGCTGCAAATACGGGTCAAGTTTTTCTTTAAGGTCTCCGGGTAAAAATCCAAGACTCTCCCCTGCTTCTACAGCAGGTCTTGTCAGGACAATCCTTTTCACTTCCTTATCTCTCAAAGCTCTTGCTGCCAACGCAACACTGGTATAAGTTTTCCCGGTTCCCGCAGGTCCTATGGCAAAAACCATATCTTTTTTTTCCGTTTCTTTTACCAGTTTCTTAAGATTGGTGGTTTTAGCTTTAATAATCTTGCCGTTGACTCCCTTTACAATAATATCCTGATCGAAAATCAGCTGTTTTTCATTTTCGTCCTTGATATTCAGAACATTCTCAACATCTTTTAAAGCAATAGAATTGTTTTCAGAAATAAATTTTACAAGATTATCCAGTTTTTGTCTGAGTATATCTAAAGCCTCCTGATTGCCCATTGCGAAGACAAAATGATCTCTTCCGGTAATCTTAAGGGTGGGAAAGCTTGATTTTAATAAGTTGAAATATTGGTTATTAACGCCATAGAACGTCTTTACATCGATGTCTTCCAAATCATATGTTAATTCAAACATGCAGTATTTTATTTTTATTAGATTTTAAAATTAAAGCTTTTTTTCAAATTTAGATCAATTCTTTCTACAATCTTTTGGGGCTTTCTTTTTATTTTAAATAACTTTGCAGTAAACACCATTTATTCTACCAACGATTCATGTCAATTATTACCCTTACTTCGGATTTCGGAAATTTAGATTACAGAGTTGCTGCTGTGAAAGGCAAAATTCTGTCTTTAAATTCTAAGGTTAATATTGTTGATATAACCCACGATATCCAGGCTTTCAACCTTATACAAACATCTTATATCGTGCGTAATGCCTATAAATATTTTCCTAAAGGAACCATTCACATTCTTTCTGTAGACAGTTTTTACAACAGATCCAGGAAAAACATCCTGTATAAAGCAGATGGCTCCTACTTTTTAGCGGCGGACAACGGACTCTTAAGCCTTGTCTTCTTTGATATAAAACCGGAAGCGATATACGAGATCACTCTGAACAACCGCTTCGATGATGTGGTAAACTTTACCTCCACGGATGTTTTTGTGCCTGCAGCAGTACATCTTGCGAACGGCGGACTCCCGGAAGTAATAGGAAGGAAAATAGATTCGGCCAAGGAACTTCTTTTCCCGAAACCTGTCTTCAATGAATCTGAAAAAATGATCATTGGTGAAGTAACTTATATTGATAATTTCGGAAATATAATCTCAAATATCAGTAAAGATTTTTTTGAAAGCACCGGTAAAGGAAATGAAGGTTTTACTATAAAATTCAGAAATTTAACACTTTCAAGGGTATATTCCAGCCATACGGAAGTGGTTTCCGACTGGGAAAGGGAAACAGAATTCCACGGACAGTCTGCAGCGATCTTCAATGACAGTCAGCTTTTGGAGCTTACAATCTATAAAGGAAGTAAAAAAAACGGGGCCAAAAGCCTATTTGGGCTTAATGTAGGCGAGAATATCTACGTTGAATTTGTCTAAGATTATATATTCCATAAAAAAACCGATTTTTTTTATATATTTGTCAAAATCTAAAAATTAAAAATGGCAGAATACAAATTATTGCTTCCTTCCATGGGAGAAGGTGTTATGGAAGCGACAATTATCACTTGGTTATTCAATGAAGGTGATAATGTAAAAGAGGATGATTCCGTAGTTGAAATTGCAACAGATAAGGTAGATTCAGACGTTCCGACACCAGTTTCGGGGAAAATTGTAAAAATCCTGAAACAAAAGGACGAGGTTGCTAAAGTTGGTGAGGCCATTGCCATTTTAGAAATTGAAGGAGAAGGCGGAAATACAGCTTCAGAGGAAGCACAAACAGAAACTCCGGCGACCGCTCCGGATACAGAAACTTTAAAAGCTATTGAAGAGCCGTTACAGGCTGCAGCTTCCAATGTAGAATTTTCAGGAGATCTTTACCTGTCACCATTGGTAAAATCAATCGCACAGCAGGAAAATATTTCTGAATCCGAGCTTAAAACAATTAAGGGAAGCGGTTTGGAAGGAAGAATCACAAAAGAAGACATATTAGCATACGTTTCCAACAGAGGAAGCCAGCCGGCTCAGCAGGCAGTTTCTGCACAGGCAGCAGCTCCGGCAGCACCAAAAGCTCCGGCTTCTGCACCGGTTTCTACGGTTCCTGTAGCAGCAGGTGATGAAATCATTCCAATGGACAGAATGAGGAAGATCATTGCTGAAAACATGGTAAAAGCAAAACAAATTGCTCCGCATGTTACTTCTTTCATCGAAACAGATGTTACCAATGTTGTAAAATGGAGAAACAAGCATAAAGATATTTTCGAAAAACGCGAAGGAGAAAAACTGACTTTCATGCCGATTTTCGTGAAAGCTGTAGTGAAGGCTATCCAGGATTTCCCGATGATCAATGTTTCCATCAACGGTGAAAACATCATTAAAAAGAAAAATATCAACATCGGTATGGCTACTGCCTTACCGGACGGAAACCTTATCGTTCCTGTTATCAAAAATGCTGATCAGCTGTCTCTTTCAGGTTTGGCAAAAGCGATCAACGATCTGGCTTACAGAGCAAGAAACAAGAAATTAAGACCTGAAGACACTCAGGGAGCTACTTATACTATTTCCAATGTAGGAAGCTTTGGAAACCTGATGGGTACACCTATTATTCCTCAGCCGCAGGTGGCTATTCTAGCTATCGGTGCTATCGTTAAGAAGCCTGCTGTTCTTGAAACCAAAGACGGGGATGTCATTGCTATCCGTCAGCTGATGTTCATGTCTCACTCTTATGACCACAGAGTGGTAGATGGATCGTTAGGCGGAATGATGCTGAAACATGTTCATGATTATCTTCAGAACTGGGATCTGAATACAGAAATTTAACAGATGATGACGGATAAGTGACCTATTTTTTTTAAAAATCATGTGGAACTTATCAAAACATTTTACCATACAAAACCTTCGATCTTTTCGAAGGTTTTTTCTATTAAAAGATTATCTGTACATTTGAGTCAAATCATGAAACAAAATAATCTTAAATAAAACATCACAACCATCTCAAAATATGAAAAGAGTAACTTTGCTTGCAATAATTTCGTTATGTGTCATCATTGCAACTTATTTTGTTGAATTTATCATAGGATTTTTCAATACTGACAATATCATATACATATACCGTTTTTGCAGTGTATTGAGTCTATTGGGTTATGTTGGCCTCTTACCCTTCTTTATTAAGCTTTATCAAAAACAGCAATAATGGATAAAGAGTTAAGAGAACTTTTCGAAATCAAAGAAGATGAAAAAATATTAGTTTCAGAAGAGAAGCCAAATATTGCAAAGCATATCCTTATTCGTCTTGCCATATTTATAGCTGGAACTATTGGCTTTACTGTAATCATACTTAATTCCAGCGGCTGGGATGTTTTAGGTTACCTGATATTTATGTTTGCATTTCATGTTATATGGTTTATTGGTATTCTTATTGAAACATTCATCCTGCATATCAATAAAAAATACATTCTAAGGAATACTAATCTGATATTTTTGGCTGCTGTAGTGATTTTTTACTGTATAGCATATATTGCTGTTTTTAATCCACAGATTTAGTCATTATCAATATAAAAGCTTCCTCAAAAGGGAAGCTTTACTTTTGCAATGAACATAGAAAATTCTCGCTATAATGATTTTTAAAACTGAAGATAAATTCCTTTGGTCACTTCAAAAATCTGTAACATTTTATTACAAATACAAACTAACGATGTAATAGAATATCTTCTCAACTGTTTTATAATAAAAGCAAAAACCAATATTCCAAAAATATGAAACAAATTCTTCTGACAGCTTTAGCTTTAAATATTTCTGCCGTCGCTTTTTCACAACAAACCAATCAGTTCAAATTAATTGATAATTATGTAAAAGAAGCCATTAAAACAAATCAAATTCCTGGTTTGGCTATTGGCATTATAAAGGATGGTAAAGTAATTTTTGAGCAATATTACGGTGCAGAAAATCTGGAAGATCAAAAAAAAGTAAGCCAGAGTTCGATGTTTAGGATCTATTCAACTTCAAAATTAATGACCAACGTCGGCATTTTCCAGTTGATTGAACAGGGAAAACTATCTTTAGAAGACAATATTTCAAAATATGTCGAAAATCTCCCGAAAGACTGGCAAAATGTCAAAGTAAAGAACCTCTTAACCCATTCTTCAGGAATACCGGATTTTATTGCTTTCAGTGATATTTTGCCTGAATATTCCGGCTCTAAAACTATGGAACGTTTAAGCAAAGAAAAGATGGATTTTAAAACGGGAAATGAATTCAGATATAATCAAACGAATTATATGCTTCTTTCAATGATTATTGAGAAAATCACAGGTCAATCTTTCGAGAATTTCATTTTGGGCAATCAATTTTATGATGCAAAAAATCAGGTAGTTTTTTCTTCAAATGCTCTTGAAAAAATTCCAAACCGTATTATAAAGTATAATTATAATCCGGAAACAGAAAAATATGAAAAGTCTGCAGATGTCGAAGGAAAAAAGGCTCATCCGGGAAATGGACTCGCAATTACCCTACCCGCTTTTTTAAAATGGTGCAGCCATTTGAGTAAAAATGATTTTCTTAATCAAGGAACGAAAGACATGATGTGGCAGCCGTTTGAATACGGAAACAAAAAAGATGTTTTTGCCTATGGCTGGGAGATCAATAAGGCAAATAATATACCGTCTTACGGTTTTTCTGGTGGAAATGTCAATGCTTACAGGATTTTCCCACAAAATGATATGTCAATTATCATGATGTCAAACGGATATAATTTTTTCCCTGCACAATATCAGATTATTAATCATATTGCAGCTATTATAGACAAAAATTTAACTGATAATTATCTGCTGGCAGAAGAATCTATTATTGCTGAATTCGCTAAGCCGAATAATCCCGATGCTGAAAAGAACTACTATACGATCAAAACAAAAGACCCAAAATGGGATTTTGAAGGTACATTAAATAATATCGGATATATTTTACTCAGAAACTCAAGGGTTAACGAAGCCGTAAAAGTTTTTGCATTAAATGTTAAAGAAAAACCTCAATCAGCAAATGCTTTTGATAGTTTGGGTGAAGGTTATTTTTCAATTAAAAATTACACTTTGGCCCTGGAAAGTTATAAAAAATCTTTAGAATTAAATCCTGAAAATACTAACGCTTCAAATATGATTAATAAAATACAGAACTTAACAACAAAGAATTAAATAAGATTTAAAATCAAATCGTTCAATAAAATCAATCCCGCGAAAGTTGGGATTTTTTATTTGAAAATTTGGGTAATAATTTTATCTTTAAGACAAAACTGTTTAAAAAATTGAAAATTGAATTAAAATAAGTTTTTAAAGCAATTGGTCTAATTGAGAAACAAATTATATCATTGATAATTTAGCTGTAAATTCACACCACAAAAATACAAAATGCTGAAAATTCTCTTCCTCATCCGAAAAGGTCTTAAAAAGTCTTTTGACAATATCCGCAACGAGCAACTGAAAAACAACCTTCTGCAGGCCATTCCCTTCTGGATAGGTTCTGTGATCACCGGTTTTTTTGCAGTGATGTATGCTAAGATATTCGCATGGGGAGAACATCTGCTGCATTTTATTATGAACTGGCATGCCTGGATGATCTTTATCATTGCTCCCATTGGTTTTGTCCTTTCATGGTGGCTGGTAAAAGAATTCGCTCCCAATGCCAAAGGAAGCGGTATTCCGCAGGTGATGGCCGCTGTAGAGCTTGCCAATCCAAAGGAACATACCAAAATCCGGAGTCTTTTAAGCCTGAAGATCATTGTTTTTAAAATCATTTCTTCCGTAGTTCTGGTGATCGGAGGCGGAGCCGTGGGGCGTGAAGGGCCAACCATTCAGATTGCAGGATCTGTTTTCAGGAAAGTAAATGAATACCTTCCCCACTGGTGGCCGAAAATCTCCAAGAAAAATATGATCATGACTGGTGCGGCGGCGGGACTTGCGGCGGCATTTAATACGCCTTTGGGCGGTATTGTATTTGCTGTGGAAGAACTATCCAAAACCCATATCAATTATTTCAAGACCGCTTTATTTACGGCAGTAATCATTGCGGGCTTAACAGCCCAGACCTTAGCAGGTTCTTATTTGTATTTAGGATATCCGAAAACAAATAATGTCTCTCTGATGGTCATGTTTCCTATTATTCTGGTAGCAGGAACTGCCGGAATTCTGGCCAGTCAGCTTTCCGTCATGATGCTTAAGATGAGTGACTGGAAGAAAAGAAGGCTTAAAACCGATAAAGCCAATATCATCTTTCTGGTGCTTTGTGCCCTGTTTATCGCTTCTATAGCATATTTTATCAACCGTGAGATTCTCGGATCCGGAAAAGAAATCATGGAACGTGTTCTATTTACTAATGATAAGCATGAAGAATGGTATGTTCCAGTATTAAGAATGCTTGGCCCTGCCCTGTCCTTTACATCAGGTGGCGCTGGAGGAATTTTCGCGCCGGCACTTAGTGCGGGGGCCAGCATAGGGTCTGTGATCTCAGGGGCGATTCATCTGACAGCCAACGAAACCAATGTAGTCGTTCTTGCGGGAATGGTCGCTTTTCTTACCGGAATTACCAGAGCACCGTTTACTTCCGCTATTATCGTGCTGGAAATGACGGACAGACATTCCCTGATCTTCCATCTGATGCTGGCGGGAATGGTATCTTCTATTGTCTCCATCTTAGTGAGCAGACATTCTTTGTATGATGTTATCAAGGTAAATTTTTTAACGGAAATCAGGGAGAAGGATTAGTTTCGTGATACGGGGTTCGAGTTTTCAATTGTCAGTTATTAGTTGCGAGTTATGATTTTAAAGATCCTCTTATTGGAATAATTAGAAATGGTTTAAAGCTTTAAACTTAAAACCCTGAACTTTAAATGCTGAATTCGAAACCCGCAGCCCGAAACAATTTCACTCCAAATATTGTATATTACAAATATATTTTCTAATTTTGCACCTCGAAATAATTAACAAATTCATTTAACATTATGAACAATTACGAAACTGTTTTCATTTTAACTCCCGTTCTATCTGATGCTCAGGTAGAGGAAGCAGTGAAAAAATTTGAAGATCTTTTAAAAGAAAAGAACTGTGAAATCGTTGCCAAAGAAAACTGGGGATTAAAAAAACTAGCTTATCCTATTCAATTGAAAAAGAATGGATTCTACACTTTAATCGAGTTTAAAGGTGAAGGTAATGTAGTTGCTGATTTAGAATTGGCATTCAAACGTGACGAAAGAGTAATCCGTTACCTGACTACAAAACTTGACAAGCACGCTGTTGAGTACGCTGTAACTAGAAGAACTAAAATCAAAGCGGCTAGAGCTTAATTATTAACCCAATTTTTAAAAAAGACAAGACATGGCAATAGACGAAATGGCTAAACAAGCCTCAGCTGGAGGAGAATCTGAAGTAAAATTCCTTACTCCACTTGATATCAATACAAAATCTGAAAAGAAATATTGTAGATTCAAAAAATACGGAATTAAGCACGTTGATTACAAAGATGCTGATTTCTTATTACAGTTCGTAAACGAGCAAGGTAAAATCTTACCAAGAAGATACACTGGAACTTCTTTAAAATACCAAAGAAAAGTTTCTGCTGCTATCAAAAGAGCAAGACACCTTTCTTTACTACCTTACGTAGCTGACTTATTGAAATAAGACAAAAAAATAAATAAGAGAAGAGGGCAACCTCTTCTTTTGTTGCTGAATAAATAATTTAATTCTAACTTGATTTTAGATTTCAGATGTCAGAAACAAGGCTTTAAGTCTAATTTCTAATATCTAACTTCTAACATCTAAAAAAAGGACAACAACAATGGATATCATCCTAAAAAAAGACGTAGAAAACTTAGGACTTGAGTTTGATACAGTAAGTGTAAAGCCTGGTTATGCCAGAAACTTCTTAATCCCTCAAGGATTTGCACTTTTAGCTACTCCTAAAAACAAAGCTGCTTTAGAAGCTACTTTAGAAGCTAGAAAAGAAGAAGAAGCTAAATTAATCGCTGCTGCTAACGCTGTAGTAGAGCAATTAAAGAAAACTTCTGTTACTATTCCTGCAAAAGTAGGTTCTGGTGACAAACTATTCGGTTCTATTAACAATGCAGATCTTTCTGCTGCTCTTGAGAAAGCTGGAGTTTCTGTAGAGAAGAAATACATCAAAATCCCAGGGAACACTATTAAGAGAACTGGTAAAGTTACTGCAAACATCAGACTACACAGAAATGTTGAGTACAACTATGAATTCGACATCGTATCTGACGCTCCGGTAGAAGCTCCTAAACCAGCTGCACCTAAAGCTAAAGTAGTAGAAGAAACTCCTTCTGAAGAAGCTTAAGATTCTAAAGAGATTTTCTCAAATATATAAACCACTTCCTTTGAAGTGGTTTTTTTGTATTTTGTTGTATTGATATCTTTTAAATATCCGTCTTTTGTGTTGCAAAATATCCATCCCGAAGTAGGGTCAGGAAAAGCTTGAGGTAAATATTTATTTTCTTTTTTCCATAGAATTTCTCAAACACTACTCTATATCATGAATCAGAAATCACAGAGCCACCAAAAAACTCTCAAACCCTCAAACTCAAACTTCCCTCCCACACAACTTACCTATCCCCTTTCAGTTTCTGCTGATATTCCGTGGGCGGCACCCCGATTACTTTTTTGAAAATATTACTGAATGACGACAGGCTGTTGTAGCCTACCATCATCGCTATTTCATACATATTATATTTTCCTTCCAGCATTAATTCCAGGGAACGCGTAATTCTTAAAGCCCGTAAAAAACGAACGTAATTCATGCCCAGAATCTCTTTAAATTTCCGCGAAAGAGTTCTGGTGCTCATTCCGAATTCTTTAGCCGTAGATTCAATGGTGAGAGGCTTTTCGAGATTAGCATGGATGTATTTTGCAATCTTCAGCAGGGTTTCATCTTTTGGGAATGGATGCTGAACCGGAAAAGCCAGCTTTTTATCTCTTTTTTCAGGAAGAATTCCTTTTAAGGCTTTAAGGAAATAATATTTAGCTCCATCATTTTTTGTGATTTTCCCATCCCAGTCTTTGGTATATAAAATCATTTCCCTGAGTAAGTGACTGACGGAATAGATATTAATTTCATCAAAGAAGCCACTTTCATTTTCCTCTTTTTTAAAATAAAAATTGTACAAATCTACTTTTGGGCTGGTTGAGAAAATATAATGCGGCGTTCCTGCCGGGATCCACATAAAACATCTTGCCGGAAGATACCAGTGCTTAAGATCTGTAAAAACATGGACAATTCCGCCCTCAGCATATACCAACTGAGCAGAACTGTGATGATGGATGTCCGTAGTAACATCTCCTGTGAGCACATTATAAACATAAAATTCTGCATCATCCTCTTCTACTGCTTCAAAATGGCTGTCATTCATTGAATAAAGGTAAGAAGAAAATTTCAGTTTGGCGTAAATGAGCAAATCTTTTTCTGCTTTCACAAATCAGGTCCGATACTCCACAGCGTAACTTTGCAGCATCAAAATCATTTTAGCAAAAATCCTTTAATTAAATTATGAATATGATATTTAACGCTGGCAGATATCAGTGCATGGCGTTGTGCTTACTGTTGACAGGCAGTTTTGTACACTCACAAATGATCGATTATCAGCATCTCAGCCTTCAACAGGCTATTGAGACTGGTTTGAAATACAACAAAAACCTGCAGATAAGCCATTTAAAAAAGGAAATGTCTGCCACAAGAGAAAAAGACCTTGCCATGGAAAAGCTGCCAGATATAGAATTTCACACCAGCTATCACCAGGTGACCAATCTTTTCCAGTATCAAAACGGTTTTTTCAATAAAGCCACGAAATATGATGTCATTAACGGAATGTATGATTTTACCCTTTCAGCATCAATACCGGTCTATATGGGTGGGAAAATCAGGAATGCGGAGAAAAAAGCATCTATTGATACTGAAATTTCTGCTCTGAGAACCCATCAGGATGAAAGACAGCTTAAAATGGAGATCATTACGGCTTTTCTCCAGATCCATCATTTAAAGGAACAGCAAAATCTTATCAATGATAAAATGAAGGAGGATTCTGTAAATATCAAACAGGTAAAAGCTTTAAAAGCCAATGGAGTTGTGACGGTAAATGAAGTTCTGAGAACATCTTTGCAGCTTTCCAATCATACGATGAGCTGGACAGAGCTGGACAACGATATACAAATTGCCGAGCATCAGCTTAAAACCATTCTTTCGCTTCCGGAAAACCAGGAAATGCATGTAGATACAGAGGATCTTATTTCAGACAGAGCTGCTATTCCCTATATTGATGAACTGACGGAAACTGCTTTAAGTAATAACGAATCCGTAGAAATGACCCACAAAAATCTTTCGTTAAAAGAATTGGATCAAAAAATCACGCGGGCGAATTATTTACCCCAGATTACAGCAGGAGGAGAATACTTTATCAAATATCCCAATATGATGTTCTTTCCCCCTGAACCCTACGCCTACCGTTTGGGAATGCTTGGAGTAAACCTTACTTATCCCATCGAAAACCTGTATAAAAACAAATACAAGATGCAGGAAGCCCGGGAAAATATTGATCTGGCAAAGCTCCAGATTGAAGAGAATGATGAAAAGGTAAGACATACCGTTTATGAAGCCTATAAAAAATTCGAAGAAACCGATCAGAAAGTAAAGATTGCCGAAGAAGCTATAGGCCAGGCCAAAGAAAACTACCGCATTGTAAAGACAAAATATGCGAATAAATTAAGCCTGATCACAGAACTCATCGATGCAGATAATGCTTATCTGGAGGCTGAATCCAATCTTATTTCCGTAAAAATTAACCGACAACTAAAATATTACCAACTCCAGTACACGATTGGAAACTTATAAAAACTATGGCAAAGAAACAACTGACACAAAAAGAAAAAAGAATCAACAAATCGATTACGCTTCTGGCCTGGATCCTGATCATCAGTGGAATTACTGGGATGGTAAGCTTTTATCTTTTCTCAAGGAAAAATGTGACCACAAACGATGCCCAGATCGAACAGTATATTACCCCGGTTTCCAGTAAAGTTTCAGGATTCATTAAAAGCATACGGTTTGAAGAAAATCAGTTCGTGCATAAAGGTGATACCCTGATCGTGATCGACAACAGAGAATTCATCAACCAGGTAGAAATGGCTGAAGCCGGCCTTCATGCCAACGCTGAAAATATTGCGACCATTGAGAGCGGCGTCAATACAAAGGAAAGTGATTCAAAGATCATTGATGCCAAAATAACTTCAGCAAAAATTGATATATGGAGAACAGAACAGGATTTTAAAAGGTATAAAAACCTGGTGTCTGAAGATGCCGCCACCGAACAGCAGTTTGAACATGTAAAAGCTTCCTATGAGCAGGCCAAAGCCAGTCTTTTAGCTTTAGAACAGCAGAAAAATGCAGTAAAAGCCGGTGCTAATGAACAGCAGACAAAAGTAGCCCCGGTAAAAAGCCAGGTCCGGCAAAGCTCTGCCAACCTGAACAATGCGAAACTTTTTCTTTCATACACCGTGATCACAGCCCCATACGATGGCTGGGTAGGCAAAAAAACAATCCAGGAAGGACAACTGATCAAAGAAGGCCAGGCGCTGGTACAAATGGTAAGTAAAGAAAAGTGGATCATTGCCAACTATAAAGAGACACAACTCGGACAAATCGATACGAAGCAGGAAGTAACAATTACCGCAGATGCTTATCCTGATATTGAGTTTAAAGGAAAAGTGGTTTCCGTCTCGCCTGCATCAGGTTCACAGTTTTCTCTGGTAAAGCCTGATAATGCTACGGGTAATTTTGTCAAGATCGAACAGAGGTTTCCGGTAAAAATTCTTCTGGATCCCCATCAAAATAATGAAAAACTGCTTTCCGGGATGAATGTCCTGGTGAGTGCGAAAAAGATATAGCTTTTTTGTGTGGATGGTTTTAAGTTTTTAGAGTTTTAGAGTGAAAGATAGTAAACATCACAAGTCCAATTCCTACATCAATAAACAGTCGGATTAGATTTTTTTAGCGGAAAGACAGCACTGCAGCGACAGGCTTCTGATGATTCTTTAGCATTTGTCAATTTACCTTTTACTTTTACATTCTGCTCTTCTGTCTTTCCGCATTTTATTGCCGATGAAATAACGAAAAAGCATCTATGTGCTTCCATACCAACCTATTTTAACGAATCACCCAATCATCACATTTACAAATCCTCATGCAACATAATACAGTTTATCATAAATGGGTCCCTCAATGGCTGAAACTGCCACTTCTGATACTGGCTTTGTTTCCCCATCTGATGTTGTTGTCAATTTTACATTCCAACAGCGCCTTCACCTCTTCTTTTATGGATGTAGATTCCGATGACATCCAGTATTTAATGATTCTGATGTATGGAACCTTTGTGGTCACCCTTTTGGTTTTACAGAGATTTATGGCTTATTTCAGCGTTAAATATTATGTTTTGCTGATGTCTTCCATTTCAGTAATCATTCTTTATGCCCTGTCAGTTACCAATAATTACCAGGTCATTCTGGTCATACGGTTTCTGGAAGGCATTTTCGGACTGCTGGAAGGCGCAATTTTTCTGCCACTCATCATTGCTGAGTTGAAAACCAAACATGCCAAGGTAATTGCTTATCTTTTTATGTATACCATTATGCTGACAGGCGGTACGGTCACTACTTCATTATTGAAATCGAGCATTGAAAATTATGATTTCCGGCATATGATCTTAATGATGGTGTATTTTCACGTTTTCGTGCTGATTATCGGGATTGCTCTTTTCAATACCAACCGATTTTTCCCTAAAATGCCTCTTTACCAGCTGGATATCACAAGTTGGTTCCTGTTGTGGGCCTGCCTTCAGTCAGGAGGGTACGCGATTATTTACGGAAAAAGACTGATGTGGTTTGAATCGGATACCATTATCATGTGTTTTTTTATCTTCCTGCTTTCGGGAGGATTGTTTATGCTCAAGCAGAGGAATTCCAAAAGACCGATTTTTCATTTTGAAGTGTTCAGCTCAAAGAATGTGATTGCCGGGATGATCCTGTTTTTTATTTTTTATCTGATCCGTTCCGGCCTGAACAATGTCTACAGCATTATGGCAACGGTCTGGAAATGGCCATGGGATTATATCGTCAATATTCAATACTGGAATGTTGCCGGAACGCTTATTGGTATTGTTTTATCAGGAATCTGCCTGATGCGGGGCATTTCCTCAAGGATCGTTTTCTTTACCGGATTTCTTCTGCTGGCAGCAGACTGTGCATGGTTTACGTATACATTTTATCCCGACACTACCCTTTCTACGATCTGTCCGCCTTTGCTCCTGCAGGGAATTGCCCAAGGCTTACTGTTTACACCTCTCGTTTTCTTTCTCATTTCCGGAACGCCGGAAGAATATCTCTCCAATGCAACAGCTCTGGGGACTACGACCCGTTTCTGGACCACTGCTATCGGATATGCGTTAATGCAGAACCTGATGCTTCTCTTGACGTTAAAACATTCTGACATTTTAAGCTTTAATCTCACAGATACCAATCCTGTTTTTTACAGCCAGTGGAATCAGATTTTCGGAGCTCATCTCTCTCAACTTCCTGTGAATGAATCATTATCCATGACTGCCGGAGCCTTTAAAGCAAAAATAACAGCCCAGTCAATCCTGCTTTCCAATATGGAAATTTTCACCGGGCTGTTCTGGCTGGCATTAATCACTGCCTTCGCTTTACTACTGTATCATCCAGTAAAAATTGCAGTGAGAAATATTATGTAATTTTAGGCCGAAAATTTGCTGTACTTTCCGAAATTTGATCATATGGAAATTCAGGAAATCGTAGATCTACAGAAAGCTTTTTTCAAAACACAGCAAACGAAGAATATCAAGTTCCGGAAAATGTATCTTGAAAAGCTTCGTGATATGATTCTAAAGAATGAAGAGCTTTTGTACGAAGCTGTTTATAAAGATTTCGGCAAATCAAAATTTGATACTTTCACAACGGAAATTTCCTTTGTTCTGAATGATATTAATTATTATCTGAAGAATTTAAATGCACTTGCAAAACCCAAAAGAGTCAGGACTAACCTGGCCAATCAACCGGGGAAAAGTAAAATTTATCCGGAACCTTTAGGAAATATTCTTGTTATAGGTGCATGGAATTACCCTTACCAGTTATCCCTTTCTCCTGTTATTGCTGCGCTGGCGGCAGGAAACTGCTGTGTTTTAAAGCCAAGTGAAATTGCAGAAAACACGATGAAGATAATGGCCAGGCTCATCAATGACAATTTCCCTCCTGAATATCTGTATGTTTATGAAGGCGGTATTGATGAAACCACGGAACTTTTAAAGCTTAAATTCAACAAAATATTCTTTACCGGAAGCACTAAAGTTGGAAAGATCGTTTATCAGGCTGCTGCAGAACATTTGACGCCTGTAGTGCTTGAATTAGGCGGGAAATCTCCTGCCATTGTAACCAAAGATGCAGATCTTGAGGTAGCTGCCAAAAGAATTGTATGGGGGAAATTTCTCAATGCCGGACAAACCTGTGTGGCACCTGATTACCTGCTGGTGGAGGAATCCATCCACGAACAGTTTCTGGAAATGCTGAGAAAATATATCACAGAATTTAAATACGGTCCGGACTCTGAGCAGTATACAAGAATTATCAATCAAAGAAATTTCCAGCGGCTGATAAAGCTGATCCACAAGGAGAAAATTTATTTTGGAGGAAATTTCGATGAAAAGAAACTGTTTATAGAGCCTACCCTCCTGAATAACGTAAGCTGGGAAGATGATGTCATGCAGGAAGAGATCTTCGGGCCTATATTACCCGTTATTAGCTTCACCAATTTCAATCTGGCTCTTACTACTGTCCTGGAACTTGAAAAACCGCTTTCAGCCTATCTTTTTACCCGGAATTCTGAGGAAAAAGAGGCCTTCACCACGAAATTGTCCTTTGGTGGCGGGTGTATCAATGATGTGATCATGCATTTAGGAAACGAGCGTCTTCCTTTTGGTGGCGTGGGAAATTCCGGTATAGGAAATTATCACGGTGTTTATGGATTTGAAGCCTTTTCACATCAAAAATCCATTCTGGAAAAAGCAACCTGGGGCGAGCCGGATATAAAATATCCGCCCTACTCTGAAAAAAAATTAAACTGGATCAGGAAGCTTTTATAAATAAAAAACCGGGAAAAATTTCCCGGTTTTATTTTTTATGACTTTGGAGCCCATTGATCAAAGAACTCTTTTACTTTTTCTTTGCTGTATCCTTTTCCTTCTTCAAGAACTGAACTGTCTTTTAAAACATGGACCATTTTTCCGTTTTTATCTAAAACTATGAAAAAAGGATAGCCAAGCTTTTCTTTAATATCAACATATTTAGCAAAAACTTTTTCATTTTTATTTTCCGGAGAATAATTCAAATGATAATACAGATAGTTTTTATCTACAGTTTCCTTCAGTTCGGGAGTATTTTGAACAAAATTATTAAAACGGAGACACCAGATGCACCAGTTACCGCCTGCCTGAATCACAATATTTTTCCCTTCTTTTTTAGCCTGGGCAATCAATTTGTTAATATCAGCTTCAGCATCAGCTTTAGGATCATAAGGTTTGGGAAGTTTTGCTTTTTCCTCTGCTGCTTTTTTCTTCACATCCAGCTCTGCATGATCAGGTTTTACCAGAAGGGCATTATCCTGCTTTCTTACTTCCGGTGTTTTGGTATCCTGAGAAAAAGCAAGTACGCTTAGTCCAAGGAAGGCTATGATCGACAATTTTTTCATAACATAAAAATAAAAAAAATAATACTTATTGCAAGCAAAAATAGAACCATAATTTTATTATCACTAGATTTGCATGTTTTATGAATTTCCTAATCAAAATATTATATTTCATTTCTAAACTTCCGCTTAAAGTATTGTATATTTTTTCGGATGTTATGTTCTTCTTAAATTACTATCTGGTAGGCTACCGGAGGAAGATCATCACACAGAATCTCCGGAATTCTTTTCCTGAAAAATCTGAAGAAGAGATAAGAATCATAAGGAAGAATTTTTATCTGAATTTTTCGGATTATCTTGTAGAAACCATCAAATCTTTCAGTATCTCTGAGACGGAATCCCGTGTAAGAATGCAGCATATCAATCAGGAAGTATTCCATGAGGCCAAAGCAGAGGGTAAAAATGTTATCATGCTTGCCGGACATGTCTTCAACTGGGAATGGATGAATGCTTTTGCAAGAATTATTCCGCAGAAACACTGTCATCCCGTTTACAGAAAAGTGAACAGTGATTTCTGGGAGAACCAGATGAAGAAGGTAAGGAATAAGTTTGGGAACGAAGCCCTGGAAGCCAATGAAGTGATCATGAATATCTTCAGGTCTAAAAATGACGGTGAATCGGCCTATATGTTTGTAGCAGACCAGACTCCGCATGTTGCTCACGTCAATTATGGATTAAATTTCCTGAACCAGAGAACACCTGCATTTATAGGATATGATAAGCTGGCTACCAGAATGGACCTTGCCTTCATTTACTGTGAAATGAAGAAGGTAAAACGGGGATATTACCAGGTAAATTACCACAGAATCTATCCTGACGGTGAAAAATTTACGGAACATGAAGTGGTAAGGAAATTTCATAAGCTTCTGGAAAACACTTTGCACAAGCACCCGGACAATTATCTCTGGTCACACAGAAAATGGAAGTACCAGGAGTCTATCAAAACGTTTGATGCTGAAAAAATATAATTCTGATGCCGAAAAATTTAGCAGTTGTCATTTTAAACTGGAACGGTAGAAACTGGCTTGAAAAATTTCTTCCCGGTGTTGTCCGTTTTTCTCAGGAGGCGGATATTTATATCATAGATAACCTTTCTACCGATGATTCCATAGATTTTGTACATACTCATTTTCCTATGGTGAAAATCGTTATAAACAATAAGAATCACGGTTTTGCAGGGGGATATAATGAAGGTTTAAAGGAAATAAAAAACGAATATTACTGTCTTCTCAATTCTGATGTGGAGGTTACTGAAAACTGGATCAATCCTGTGTTGGATTTATTTCAAAAGGATCCTTCAATCTCAGCTGTACAGCCTAAAATATTATCTTTCAACAATAAAAAACAGTTTGAATTTGCCGGTGCTGCCGGAGGTCTTATTGACAATCTGGGCTATCCATACTGCCGGGGACGTGTATTTGACGACCTTGAAGAGGATAACGGTCAGTATGATGATGAAACAGAAATTTTCTGGGCTTCGGGATGCTGTTTTTTTGTTCGCTCAAAAGACTTTTGGGAACAAAATGGGTTTGATGAAAGATTTTTTGCCCATCAGGAAGAGATTGACCTTTGCTGGAGACTGATTAATTCCGGGAAGAAAATCTTCTATACAGGAAAATCAAAGGTATATCATGTTGGCGGTGGAACCCTGAATAAGCAAAGTGCGCAGAAGACCTATTTGAACATCAGAAACAATCTCTCTATGATGCTGAAAAACCTTCCTTTTCCTAAACTGATAGGACTTATATTTTTCAGACTATGCCTAGACGGAATTGCCGGAATTTATTTCGGATTAAAGAATGGATTTCCTCACCTGTGGGCTGTGGTAAGGGCTCATTTTGGTTTTTACGGACAGCTTCCTGGAACATGGAAATTACGCCAGAAGCATCAGAAAAATAAATTCTACCAGTCGGAATGGCTGATCTTCAGGCATTTTTTAGGTGGAAGGAAGTAGGTTGCAGGTTTTAGGGATTAGGGATTAGGGATTAGGGATTAGGGAAATAAAGTACAATATCTTACGGTTAAAGGAGTATAGTATTTTACAGGAAAAGTTCTTAACTTCAAAAACTTTAAACTTTAAACCCTGAACATTAAATAAAACCAGCATCTAACCAATCAGCAACACATAATTCTTAACTCATCACTATAAAAAATGGATTTCTGCGCAATAGATTTTGAAACAGCCACTCACGAAAAAAGCTCAGCATGTGAAATGGGTATTTGTGTTGTTCAGGATTCGAAAATCGTTGAAACGAAAACCTGGCTGATCAAGCCACCCAGCTTCCCTTATTTCAGCAGATTTAATATAAACGTTCACGGAATAACTCCGGAAGATGTGAAGGATGCTCCTACTTTTGATGAGATCTGGTATGAAGCTGAAGAAATGATGTACGGAACGCTGATGATTGCCCATAATGCAAGCTTTGATGCAGGGGTTTTAAGAGGATGTTTTGAGCATTACGGGATGTTTACCCCGAAACTGAATTACCTTTGCAGTATTCAGCTGGCTAAAAAATCCTGGAATTATCTTCCGAAATATGGTCTGAAACATCTGGCGGAACATCATCAGATTAGCCTTAACCATCACCGGGCCGGAGACGATGCTGAAGCCTGCGCAAAAATTTCGCTTCTGGCTTTCGAAAAATTAATCATCACCGAGAATGAAGAAATACATAGCTGTTTCTTAAATAAGTATATTAAAAAACTATAACAGAACGTCTTTATTTCCGGCTGCTATCCATAATCTGTATTATTTCCTATACCATCTCAACAAGGAGTAGTTCTAATTGCTTAACACTTCAGACAGCAGGTTGAATTTTGGAATCTCAATTTCAAAAGTTTCCTGGGTATCCATGTTTTTAACAAGGTATTTTCCGCTCATATTCCCTACTCCGGACCGAAGCATTACATTGGAGAAATAAGCGAAATTTTCACTTACAGGAATCTCTGGCGTCAACCCTATCACCCCATCTCCTATTATCTCAGTGTATCCAAAGCCTACATCGAAGATCAGCCATTTTCTTTTCAGTACTTTAATCGGAAAGCTGCCATCGTTTTCTATTGTAATATTATACTTGAAGACATAACGGTTTTCAGATGGATAACTGTTTTTACTATCATATTCAGGTATTACTGAAACTTTGATATTGGAAGTCATTTTTGAGAACATCATCTTAGTATTTTCCTAATAAATACAAAAATCTCGCCTTTTTAAGGCGAGATTGTGTTAATATTAAAATTTCTTAAAATTTATAATCCAAGACCTTTTCTTTCGTCACCACCCATTAGTATTTCAACAGGGTTGTCAATACCTTCTTTTACCGCTACAAGGAATCCTACAGATTCTTTTCCATCGATAATTCTGTGGTCATAAGACATAGCCACGTACATCATTGGTCTGATCACTACCTGCCCGTCAACCGCTACCGGTCTCTGGATGATATTGTGCATTCCAAGGATAGCAGATTGCGGAGGGTTGATGATTGGTGTAGACATCATAGATCCGAAAGTACCACCGTTTGTAATGGTGAATGTACCGCCAGTCATTTCATCAACTGTAATTTTACCGTCTCTTACTTTGGTGGCAAGATCTTTAATATTGGCTTCAACTCCAGCAAAAGACATGTTTTCAGCATTTCTCAATACCGGAACCATTAATCCTTTAGGACCTGAAACTGCAATTGAGATATCACAGAAATCATAGTTGATCTTGTAATCTCCGTCGATAGATGCATTCACATCCGGATACATCTGTAATGCTCTTGTTACCGCTTTTGTAAAGAAAGACATAAAGCCTAATCCTACTCCGTGCTTTTGAGCAAATTCTTCTTTATATAGTTTTCTTAATCTGAAAATTTCAGACATGTCAACTTCGTTGAAAGTTGTCAACATAGCTGTTTCGTTCTTAACAGAAACTAATCTTGAAGCGATTTTTCTTCTCAGAACTGAAAGTTTAGTTGTCGTAGTGGTACGCGCACCTGTTGCAGTAGAAGGGCTTCCTCCTAAAGCAGGAACAGCAGCCAATTCTGCATCAGTTTTAGTGATTCTTCCGTCTCTTCCGCTTCCTGAAACCTGTCCAGCCTCAATACCTTTCTCATCAAGAATCTTTTTAGCTGCCGGAGATGGTGCTCCTGTAGCATAAGTTTGTGGAGCCGGTGCCGGAGCAGCTGGTTTTGGAGCCTCCTGTTTAGCTGGTTCAGCAGCCTTTGGAGCTTCTTCCTGTTTTGGAGCTTCAGCAGCTGGAGCGCTTGCGCCTTCAGGTTTTGCAGCATCCATATCAATTAAACAAACTACCTGGCCAACCTGTACTACATCACCCTCTTCTGCTTTTAACGTGATTACACCGCTTTGTTCTGCAGGCAATTCAAGAGTTGCTTTATCTGAGTCTACTTCTGCGATTGGCTGATCTTTTTCTACATAATCACCATCTTTCACAAGCCAAGTTGCAATTTCAACTTCTGTAATGGATTCTCCCGGTGAAGGAACTTTCATTTCTAAAACTGACATATTGAGTATTTTTTATTTTTTTAATTGGGTATTATTCTTAATTACGCTGTAACGGGTCTTTTTGCAGGAGCATCATCTCTGTCGAAAACTCTGTTGATCACTGCATTCTGGTTTTTCTCAAACATTTTGTGGCTTCCCGGAGCCGGAGCACCGCTTGGTACCGGAGCTACTACCTGGATTCCTGTATCTCTGAAGTTTCTCAGGATATAAGACCATGCTCCCATGTTTTCAGGTTCTTCCTGAGCCCAAACCAATTGTGTTCTGTTCTCATATTTGCTGAAAATTGTATCCAATGCGTCTGCCTGAAGCGGATACAATTGCTCTAATCTTACCAGCGCAATATTTTCACAGTTAAGTTCTTCTTTCTTCGCCAATAATTCGAAGTACAGTTTACCTGAACACAATACTAATTTTTCTACTTTTTTAGGATCTGCTGTAGGATCGTCCAATATCGGCTGGAAAGAACCGTTTGCAAAATCTTCTAATGGAGAAACCACTTTCGGGTGTCTCAGCAGGGATTTAGGGCTCATTACGATCAACGGCTTTCTGAATGTCCATTTCAGCTGTCTTCTTAATAAGTGGAAATAGTTGGCAGGTGAAGTGATATTGGCTACCACCATATTTTCATTCGCACAAAGCGTTAAGAATCTTTCTAATCTTGCTGAAGAGTGTTCTGCTCCCTGGCCTTCTGAACCGTGAGGTAACAGCATTACCAATCCGTCCTGAATCTTCCATTTTTCTTCTGCTGCAGCCAGATATTGGTCAACAATGATTTGAGCACCGTTCACAAAGTCTCCGAACTGAGCTTCCCAAATTGTCAGTGTGTTAGGAGAAGCCATTGCATATCCGTAGTCGAAACCTAGAACTCCGTATTCTGAAAGGTGAGAGTTGTATACATCAAATCTGCTTTCTGATACATGTCTTAACGGGATATATTCTTCTTCTGTATCTTCAGTTTTCACTACCGCATGTCTGTGGGAGAATGTTCCTCTCTCCACATCTTCTCCGGAAATTCTCACGTTGTGCCCTTCTACAAGAAGTGTTGCATAAGCCAACCATTCTCCAAGCGCCCAGTCTAATGAATTCCCTTCGATAGCCTTCACACGGTTATCAAACAGTCTTGTAATTTTATTGATGAACTTTTTATCAGCCGGAAGAGATGACATTTTAATGGCCAGCTCTTTAAGCTTTTCCAGGTCATATTTCGTATCTACAGGAATCTGTACTGCCCCTCTTTTTCCGATCGGATAATTGGTCCAGTCCTCTGCCATGAAAAGATCCATTGCATTTTTTTCGATCTCTTTGGAAGCATCAAAGTCTTTATCTAAAAGCGCTTTGAAGTCTGATTCCATTTTTGCAATAAGATCATTGGACGTAATGCTGTCCTTAAGTAATTTATCTTTATAAATTTCTCTTGGGTTCGGATGTTTAGAAATCAATTTATACAGATTAGGCTGCGTGAATCTAGGCTCATCACCTTCGTTATGCCCATACTTTCTGTATCCTAATAAATCGATATAAACGTCTTTGCCGAATTTTGCTCTGAAATCTGCTGCAAAATGCATTGCATGAACTACTGCTTCAGCATCATCAGCATTCACATGCATTACCGGAGATTCGGTAACTTTTGCAATGTCTGTACAGTATGTTGAAGATCTGGCATCAGCATAGTTTGTCGTAAATGATACCTGGTTGTTGACAACGATATGAACAGTTCCTCCTGTTCTGTATCCCTCTAAGGTCATCATCTGAGCCACTTCATACGCAATACCCTGACCTGCAATAGCACCGTCACCGTGGATTACGATAGGAAGGATCTTGGAACCGTCTCCTTTGTATTTGTCATCTATTTTAGCACGGCAGATCCCTTCTACAAGAGCTGCTACGGTTTCAAGGTGAGACGGGTTCGGCGTAAGGTTGATGGCTACTTCTTCTCCAGAAGCTGTTTTTACTTTTTTAGATGATCCCAAGTGATATTTAACATCCCCAGAGAATACATCTTCTTCAAATTCTTTTCCTTCAAATTCTGAGAAGATCTGCTTGTAAGATTTCCCGAAAATGTTTGACAATACATTCAGTCTTCCTCTGTGGGCCATTCCTAATACCACTTCATCCACTCCAAGTTGAGAAGATCTTGAGATCAGCTGATCCAATGCAGGGATTAAAGTTTCGCCTCCTTCCAGAGAGAATCTTTTCTGTCCTACAAATTTTGTGTGAAGATAGTTTTCAAAAGCTACTGCCTGATTCAATTTTAATAAAATTTCAGTTTTCTCATTCGCAGACAGGCTTGGGTGGTTTTCGTTCACCTGAAGCCATTTCTTAATGAAATCTTTTTCTTCAACGTTGTTGATATACGTATACTCTACCCCGATAGAATCGCAGTAGATATTTTCCAAATGCTTGATCAGGTCCTGTAATGTAGCAGGTTCTTTCATTCCTGTTTCAACAGCACAGTTGAATTTTGTATTTAAATCCTCCTTGCTCAAACCAAAGTTCTCGATGTCTAAAGTAGGGGTATAATGCCTTCTTTCTCTGACAGGATTTGTTTTTGTGAACAGGTGCCCTCTTGTTCTGTAAGCCTCGATAAGGTTTACTACCTTGAACTCTTTTTTGATGTGCTCAGGAACTTCTCCGCCGGCTACTGCCTGAGAGATCTGCTGTACTGCCGGAGCAGCGTTGGCCGGGGCCTGGATATATTGGATGTTATCGTCATCTCCATAGTTCTCCAAAGCAAAATCAAAGCCTTGAAAAAAGGCTTTCCATGATGGCTCTAAAGAATCCGGGAATTTTAAGTACTGTTGGTATAAATCCTCAATTAACTGAGAATGAGCTGCGTTTAGGAATGAAAATCTGTCCATTATTACAGTTTATCTATTATTAAAATTTATTTTGTAGAATTAATCTTCAAATTTAATAAAAAAAACCGAGTTAAGACAGCCTGAAACCGTTAAAAAAAATTAAGAAAAAAATAATCTGAAAAAAACTACTTAAATACTGATAATGAGAGCTTAATATTCACTTCCTGCCCCTCTATGGGACGCTCAATAAAGGTCTGACGGATATCTCCGAAGCGCATCTCGTCTTTTTTGGCCTTCTGAATCAGCTGCTGGACTGCCCGTATTCTGCCCTCATAGCTTCCTTTGTAATACATTACATAATTTTGAGAAGGATTTACTGTCCGGAAATTGAAATTATTATCCGGAACTCCTATCTTTTTGGAAAGGGGAATTCCCAGGAAATAAGATACTTCTTTGTCTTTGTAGTTATCAGCATCGGTAATCAGGACCGGAAAACCGAATTCATCGTCTTTTTTACCAAGATCCATGGTGACATAGTTATAAACTTTGCTGTAATTCATAACGATGTTTTTATACAGTGCTTCTTTTTTGTTTGATGCGCTTACATTGATGCCCAGCAACAGCTTATTCTCTTCATTTTCCACCATGAGACTGTCATACTTGATGGAAGCCATCTGGTTGTCCTTTTCCACTTTATTGCCCAACACATTTTTCAGATTGACCATGCTTTTATTAATATTTTCGGCAAATCTATCTTCGGTCCAGAAATTTTCAACTCTTCTGAATACAGAAAGCTTAGGCGTGTGCACATACCACGTAATCTTTGTTTTGTCTGCTGAAACAGGCTTGAATTGGACATCCACTACCGTTGGACTTTCATTCCTGTCTTCAAAAAGCTGGTATCTTAAGCTTTTAGCGGGATTTTCATACCGGATGAACATTTCTCCGTCCGTATCGTTTTTCGGATCAACATAGCTTATTGCACTTCCCTGGCCTTCGTAAGGGGTATAATAATCGATATCAACAGATGGCGAACTTGTAAAAAAATTGTTCCAGCGGGTAAAGTTCTGAAGATTATTAAACTGTGAAAAGACTTTATCTATAGGATAATCGACTTCTTTTTCTATCTTGAAATCCTTGTTTTCTTCCACAAAAAAATACATGGAAGCAGCATAGGCTCCTACCAAAAGAACAAGAATTACGGCTATTATTTTAAAAAAACGCATCACGCAAAAGTAAGACAAATAAAAAAATTGACCAATATAATAATTCCTTTGATTTTTAATTTTAACTGAGGCTTTTTATTATTCTGATGATTTTAGCTAATAAAAAAGCCGGAAATTCCGGCTTTTCACTTCTTAGTTCTATTCAGAATTATTTTAATCCGAAGTTCTTAGAAATTCCCACTCCTACTTCTTTACCAAAAGACAGGTTGAATCTATTATTTTTAAAATCAGCCCCATCCTGTTTCAAATATCCATATCTGATTCCTCCAATATTAAAGTTTAATCCAAAGCCATTCTTAAAGTTGATAAACAATGCCGGCGTAAAGTTGGCATAAAACCCGTTAAGCTTTATTTCATTGGAATTGGATGCTACAGTATAGGTATTCTTCATGCTTTGATATCCCGCTCCTAAGTCACCATACACCGCAAAAGTCTGGCTTAATGGCACTGCATAACGAACAAATGGTCCAATAGCAAAACCGTTTTCTTTTAATGTTCCAAAATCTGCAGGTCTCTTTCCTGAGGTAATGGAAGAATTGATCCCTACTGTCCAGTGATCACTAAACTGATATCCAACTGTAGGAGTGAAGCTAAAGGATTCTACTTTGCTTTTTTCTCCGGAAATACTGGTATTATCACTATTGTAACCAATATTACCGCCTAATAACAAAGTGTTTTTTTGAGCACTCACCATTCCGAATGCAGCTACAGCTGCAATAACCAAAGTTTTTTTCATAATTTCAAAATTTGTATTTTTTAGAGAGCTATTAACAATCCGCGTGCCAAATCATAAAATATGTTAAAAAAACTTCCTCAATAGATTTGAAAGTACTTAATATTTTATCAATGGGATATTATATTCAAGTTATATTTATCTATCGTAACCAACCATAAGAAGTTAGGACTTAACTATTAAAAACAAAAAAAGTATCCCAAATGAGATACTTTTTATTTAACTGATACTGGGTTTCTATCCTATATGGGTTCCCGAAGGAAGAACGGCTCCTTTTTTCACCACCACAATTCCATCCTGTACGGAATGGGTTCCGTAATCGCCATCCGGAATATGCTTTCCGCCGATAATTTTTACATTGTCGCCGATATAGCAGTTTTTATCAAGAATAGCCATTTCAATATAGCAGTATTTTCCGATTCCCATGTTCGGATACCCATTTCTGTCGTTGAGCACAATTTCGGTTGTATTCTGGTAGAAATCAGCTCCCATTACGAAAGAATTCACGATCGTGCTTCCTTTATCTATTCTGGTTCTGTTCCCGATCACGGAATTCTCAATCTTATCCGCCATGATGATGCATCCATCACCGAAAACAGCTTTGCTCACGTATGAACCGTTAATCTTAGACGGTGGAAGCATCCTTGCTCTTGTATAAATCGGCGAGGAGGAAAACAGGTTAAACTGCGGAAAGTCCTGACACAGATCCAGGTTGGCTTCATAAAAAGATTCTATGGTTCCGATGTCTGTCCAGTAGCCTTCATACTGGTAACTCAGTGTTTTGTATTTTCCGATCGAATTTGGAATAATATCTTTCCCGAAATCATCCCCGGCTCCTTCTTCAAACATTTTTTTAAGAATGGTTCTCGTGAAGATATAAATTCCCATCGAGGCCAGATATTCTTTTCCTTTACGTTTGTTTTCTTCTGAAACTTCAGATTTTAAGCTGTCCAGAATATCATATTCCGGTTTTTCGTAGAAGGATGTTATATTTCCGTCGTCATCAGACTTTAAAATTCCGAATCCTGTTGCATCTTTTGCCACCACGGGAATGGTAGCAATCGTCACATCGCCTCCATTTTCAATATGAAAATCGAGCATTTCCCTGAAATCCATCTGATAAAGCTGGTCACCGGAAAGGATCAAGATATAATCATAATCATATTTTTCCAAGTGCTTCATCGACTGGCGCACAGCGTCTGCTGTTCCCTGGTACCAGCTGTCGTTTTCCACATTCTGTTCTGCTGCAAGAATATCTACAAATCCTTTGCTGAAAATATCAAAGTGATAAGAATTCTTGATATGTGAATTCAAGGAAGCTGAATTGAACTGCGTTAAAACCAGGATCTTATTGAGCCCCGAATTCAGACAGTTGGAAATAGGAATATCTACCAGCCTGTATTTTCCTGCAATAGGAACTGCCGGTTTCGATCTTGAATATGTTAACGGGAATAATCTTGTCCCCCTGCCGCCTCCCAAAACAATGGAGATTACATTTCGTTTCATAGGTATCTTGCGTTTTATTGAATTAAATTTACTGTTTTTTCTTAGTACTTACCACTACTCTAAAGCACTCTTTATTTTCATATGCGAGTTCATTATTATACACAATGACCCTAAATTCACCTTCATTATCTAGTTCCAGTATTTCTTTAGTCTGCATCATAAATTTCTATATTATGATTAGCAAAAATCCGGAAACTTCCATGATATCAGTTACTGTATAAAGCTATATATTTTTCGGCAGATTTCTCCCATGCAAAATCAAAATTCATGTTGGCATGGATAAGACCTTCCATAACTCCTTTTTGGTTATAAATTTCCAATGCCCTGTTCATGGCATGTACTATATCGTCTACTCCCGGGTATGTAAAATTTAATCCCGCCCCTCCGGTTGAAATATCTTCCACTGTATCTCTGAGGCCTCCGGTATATCTTACGACAGGAACCGTCCCATACCTCATGGAATACATCTGGTTCAGCCCGCATGGTTCCACTCTTGATGGCATCAGCAGAAAGTCTGCGGACGCATAGATTTTGTGGGAAAGATATTCTTTATACCCCAAATCCAGCGCAAAATTGGTATACGTATATGCATATTCCTTAAGCTTATTTTCAATATAAGCATTTCCTGAACCCAGAATCATAATATTCAGTGCCCCATAACTCTGCTTAATACTTTTCCAGACTACATCCGGCAGAAAATCAGCTCCTTTTTCGGTGGCAAATCTTCCAATAAATGCAAACAGAGGAAGCTCCGGCTTTAAACCATATTCTTTGCAGAGCTTTCCTTTATTTTTCTTCTTCTGAGCTACCGCATTTTTAATATTAAAATTAAAATCCAGCATCGGATCAGTTTCAGGATTCCATATTTCCGTATCAATCCCGTTGATGATTCCATATGCTTTTCCAAACTCCTGACGCACCAGGCTTTCCAGCCCGCGGAAGCTGATGAACAGTTCCTCCAGGTATCCTTCTGAAACTGTTGTAAAAGCATCGGTACATTTGATCATACTTGCCAGTGGATTGATGAGCCCGTTCCAGTCCATCAGTCCCCATTTGTAGGAATCAAAAAGAGGCATATAATTCGCCATATTCCAGCTCATCATTCCCTGGTACTCTCCATTATGAATGGTGCCTATGGTTTTTACTCCTTTTAAAAATTCAAATTCAGGACAATACTGCGTCATAAAAGGAACCAATCCTGTATGATAATCATGGCAATGCAATACATCCGGACGGATCTTCATAGCGCTCAGCCAGTGAAGCAACCCATGCTGAAAGGCTAAAAACTGAAAGCTTTCATCCTGATATCCGTAAGGATTTTCCCTGTCTAAAAGCCCGGGAATTTTTACCATATACAATTCAAATCCCAAAGCATCTGTTTTCTCCTTCATCACCTGAACCTGAAGCATATTTCCCCCCTGATGAATAAAGCCATCAAAAACTATGTCAAACTCATGATCATGAACAAAAGATTTATTATACCAGGGCATAACAACCTTGGCTTCCACTCCCTTTATCTTATTCTGATATTTCGGCAGCGCTCCCACAACATCTGCAAGACCACCTACTTTTGCTACCGGATAACATTCTGTACTTAAATGATATATTACCATAATTTCACTGTCATTTATATCAAGCCCTATTTTAGGCCCTCAGCATCAAAATGATTATTTCTTATGCTGTTTTATTCTATGTAATTTATATTTTTTATCTTTTTTCTGTCTTAAAATAATCCCTGCCATTGGCGGAAGTTTTACTGTGACAGATTTGGGACGTCCCATCCATTCTTCCTGTTTTTCATTCAGGATATCAGCATCTACACCGCTTCCGTTATATTTTGGGTTATCAGAGTTGAATATAACCTCCCAATGAGTTCCTGCATTCACTCCGATGGTATATTCCAACACCTTTGGAATCATGTTCAGAACAACCATCAATACATCGTCCCTTCTTTTGCCTTTTCTGAGGTATACATACACGGAATTCTCGAGATCATCCGCTTCTACCCACTCAAATCCGCTTTTATCAAATTGATTTTCATAAAAAGCGGGTTCATTCCTGTACAAATGATTCAGGTCTTTAACGAGCGTCTGCATTCCCTGATGGACCGGATATTGCAGCAGATGCCAGTCTAGGCTCCTGGTAAAATTCCATTCACCTGTCTGGGCAAATTCGTCTCCCATAAAGAGAAGCTTGACTCCCGGGTGGCTGTACATATAGACATACAGCGTACGGAGATTGGCAAATTTCTGCCATTCATCACCCGGCATTTTATAGATAAGGCTTGCTTTTCCGTGTACCACTTCATCATGCGAAAGCGGCATCATATAATTTTCATTATACATATACACGGACGCAAAAGTAATTTTATGATGATGATACTTTCTGCTTTCCGGAGCTTCTTTAAAATAATCAAGTGTATCATGCATCCACCCCATCATCCATTTCATTCCGAACCCTACGCCGCCAGTATGAACCGGTTTTGTAAGCATAGGAAAATCTGAGCTTTCCTCAGCTATTGTAATAATGCTGTCTCCAAATTCCTTATAAACTGCTGTATTGAATTCCTGCAGGAAAGCTTTTGCTTCAAGATTTACATTTCCACCTTCTATATTAGGCTCCCATTCCCCTTCATTTCTTGAATAATCAAGATGAAGCATAGATGTGACGGCATCTACGCGAAGTCCGTCTGCATGATAGCGTTCCAGCCAGAACATGGCATTAGAAATAAGGAAAGATTTCACCTCATTTCTGCCATAGTTGAAAATATAAGACTTCCAGTCGGGATGAAATCCTTTTCGGGGATCCTCATGTTCATACAGGTAGGAGCCGTCAAAGCGATGGAGCCCGTTGGCATCTCCAGGAAAATGGGACGGTACCCAGTCCAAAATAACTCCAATATCATTTTTATGAAGCTGATTAATCAAAAACATAAGATCCTGCGGCGAACCGAAACGTGAAGTCGCTGCATAAAAGCCGGTAATCTGGTATCCCCAGCTCGGATCGTACGGATATTCCATAACAGGCATGAATTCCACGTGTGTAAATCCCATTTCCTTTATGTAAGGAACAAGTTTTCCAGCAATATCACGATAATTCAAATATTTGTCCGGAGCATCGCTTTCTCTTATCCAGGAACCCAGATGCAGCTCATACACAGATATTGGTGCATTCAGACTGTTGTTTTTCCAGCGTTTTTCCATCCATTCCTCATCACTCCATTCATACCAGGTCGTGGAAACCAGTGAGGCTGCCTGCAGATTTTGCTCCCAGCTTAAGGCATAAGGATCACTTTTCTCCAGAATTTCTCCTCTGGCAGTTTCTATTGCATATTTATACAATGTTCCCCAGGTGAGCCCGGCAATGAAACCTTCCCAGATGCCCGACCCGTCCCACCGCGGAAACAGGATATGATCTTTATGATTCCAGTTGTTGAAGTTCCCGATTACGGAAACTTTTTTTGCATTGGGAGCCCAAACCGAAAAATAGACACCTTTTACACCCTCTTTTTCAACAGAATGTGCTCCAAATTTCCCATACAGCTTATAATGCCTGCCCTCTTTGAAAAGGTAGATATCATGATCCGTGAACAGCGTATAGGTTTTAACAGAATTCATCAAGATATAGTTATACTTTATTTTTCTTTGAAACTACGAAAATTCCCTGCAATAACGATAAATAATTAATCAAATAATTATTATGTTAATTGAGTCCGGAAATAAGATACTGCTTATCATAGAGTCAGAAACCCAATAAACAACAATCAAGATGCCGGACATCAGATTTCAGACATGAGATTTTTAGGTTAAAGCGTAAATCAATGTTAGAAAATACTAATGGTGAATTTTAAGTTGTAAAAGTTGGGAAGCATCCGTTTAATGTACTCAATCAAAACTCTCAGACCCTAAAACTCTCCGACTTTCAAATCCGTAACCCGCAACTCCTTTTGGGCACATTGATCAAATATATTATTTTTTATATTTATTTTTTTATGATTTTAAAACAATCTTTTTTATAAATTTAGCTTCAAAATTATATTAAACACATAGGATGAGGTTTGAACTTTATACTGAAGAAAGCGACGACAGAACGGTGTACATCACCGGAAATTTCAACAGCTGGAACCCCAGAGATTCCAATTATCAGCTTCAAAAGCTGGATCCGCACAATTATTTCATAGAAATTGACGGCGAAATACTTCCAGATACCGTAGAATACAAGTTTACAAAAGGAGGCTGGGAAAATGTAGAGCTCGATAAATACGGAAATATCACACCCAACCGGAAAGCTGAAAAAGCATTAGGAAAAACATCTGATATCATAGAAAAGTGGAGGCTCAATTGGGGACCTTTCAAAAAGGAATTTTTCCCGATCGCAGAAGTTATTTCCGAGGAATTCTATATCCCACAGCTGGAACGTTACCGGAAGGTCTGGGCTGTTCTGCCATATGATTATTATGTATCCGATAAAAGTTACCCCGTACTTTATCTTCAGGATGCCCAGAACCTTTTCAACGAAGGAAGCGGCTACGGAAACTGGGAAATAGATAAAAAGCTGTCTATCCTTGCTGAATACGGCCGCGGTGATGTGATCATCATAGCTATAGAACACGGCAGCGAAGAACGTATTAAGGAGTATATTTTTGACAACGATAATATTGCGAACGGCTCGGAAGGAAAAAAATACATCCGCTTCATTGCCGATACTTTAAAGCCTTTTGTAGATGAACACTACCGAACGAAAAAAGACCGTGATAATACAGGAATCGGAGGCAGTTCTTTGGGTGCACTGATCAGTATTTACAGCGGATTCCTTTATCCTGAAGTGTATTCCAAACTGCTGATCTTCTCCCCTTCACTTTGGGTGGAACCTAATAATAATTTTCCGATGATGAATTTCAGGGTTCCTTTTAAAACCAAAATATATCTGTATGGCGGCGGTCAGGAAGGCTCCAAAATGGTAAAAAGGATCCATGTTTTTGAAGATTATTTAAAACGGTGGGAAAAGAAGAATCTTTTTGATTTCGAATTCAGAACCAGCATCAATCCGGAAGGAACCCACAGTGAATTTTACTGGTCGCAGGAGTTCCCAAGAGCAATTGAATGGCTCTTCTATAACAATACAGAAAACCCGGTAGAAGTAACACCACAGCAACAGAGCGCTAAAAATTAAATTATGAAATTAATCAATAAAAAAAATAAAAAATACACCCAGGTTTTTCAGCTTTTCACAGAGGAAGAATGGACGAAATCGGGAAAGAATTACAACAAAAATGTTGCTTCTTTTTTTACCGGAAAAAAGCATGAGGTTTTCATTCACACTGATGAAGAAAGTATTGTTTATCTTATCGGTTTGGGAAAATCAACGCTGCAGAATTTTGAAGTACAGCAGGTTGCCGTTAAATTTGCTCAAATCCAGAAAGAAAAAATCCAGACAGCGCCAACCTTGGTTTTGGCAGATTTCCTGAATGAAAAACAGTTTGGAGAGTTTGTAAAAGGTTTACTTTTAGGAACATACAATTATCCTTTTGATAAAAAGCATGCTTTCTGGAATCCAAAATTTGAGATCCATTTCGAAAATCTAAGCCAGAAAAAACTGGATGTAATCAGTTCAAAAGCCGAAGCACTGGCTAACGGACAAACAGCCTGTCAGGAATGGCTGAATAAGCCTGCCAATCTTAAAAAACCGGATATTTTAAGTCTGTATCTTAAAAATTTAGCAAAGAAATATGATTTAAAATATACCGCGTTCAATAGAAAAAAATGTGAAGAACTGGGCCTTGGAGCCTATCTGTCGGTTAATCAGGGAAGTGCTTATGATGCTGCTTTTACCATCATAGAATATAAAACTACGGTTAAAAATGCCAAGACATTCGGGCTGGTAGGGAAATGCGTCCTTTTTGATACAGGAGGTATTTCACTGAAGAATCCGGACAATATGCATTATATGAAGTCTGATATGGGTGGAGCTACAGCTGTTATCGGAACACTGATCTACGCGGCAGAAATGAAGCTTCCCGTCAATATTGTTGCCGTACTTCCTATTACGGACAATGCTATTTCCGAAAGAGCTTTCCTTCCAAGTGATGTCATTACGGCGTATAACGGAAAAACCATTGAAGTCCTCAATACAGATGCTGAAGGCAGAATGATCCTTGCAGACGGACTCTCCTACCTTGCTAAAAATTATAAAACGGATTTCCTGATTGATCTTGCCACTTTAACGGGAAGCTCTGTAAGGATGTTTGGTGATACCTGCGGGGCCATGTTCTCCAATAACGAAGGACTGAAAAATCTTCTGGTAAAAACCGGTGACAATACCAACCAAAGAGTATGGAACCTTCCTTTATGGGAGGTATGGAAAGACGATATACAGTCTGACGTTGCGGACCTTAAAAATATTTCTATGAAACCTATCGGAGACTGTATCGTAGCAGCTAAATTTCTGGAGCAGTTTATAGAAAACCATCCTAAATGGGCTCATCTCGATATTGCCGGAGTCGCCTTCGGAAGTGTGGGATATGCCAAGGAAAAAGCAGCAACCGGCTTTGGAGTACAGTTGCTGGCCGATTTAATTGAAAATTATCATTAAAAATTAGTTTTTTTCAAAATTTCTCTGTATACTTGAGTAGGTATTTTTCAAAAACGCAGCTTATTACGGGTTTTTAACATTAATTAATCAATAAAAAATTGCTTTTATTTTTGATAATTTACTAAAAATTAAAAAACATTATATGGAGGAGAAAACTATAGTATGTATTTCGTGCTATTACAAGGGCTATGATTTCATGGATGAAATGAAGAAGCTCGGTAATAAAATTATCTTGATAACATCAGAGGGCCTTAAAGAAAAAAACTGGCCATGGCATGCTATTGACGAGGTATTTTATATGTCTGAATTAAAACCGTCTGTATGGAACCTGGAGCATCTGGTCCAGGGGTTTTCGCATCTGATGAAAACCAGAAAAGTAGATGCTGTAGTGGCTCTTGACGATTATGATGTAGAAAAAGCAGCCCTCATCCGGGAAACATTCCGTATCCCCGGAATGGGACAGACCACACACCGTTATTTTAGAGATAAACTGGCTATGCGCCAGAAAGCAAAAGATTCGGGAATCAGTGTTCCGGAGTTTACAGCAGTTTTCAATAATGATGAAGTGAACAGCTTTATAGAAAAAGTTCCGGCTCCGTGGGTATTAAAACCACGATCAGAAGCATCAGCCTCAGGCATTAAAAAGTTTTCTTCCAAAGATGAGCTTTGGAACGAGCTGAATGCCCTTGGTGAAGAACGTCATCTATTTTTGCTGGAAAGCTTTAAACCGGGAGATGTCTATCATGTAGACAGTCTCACCTTTAATAAAGAAATTGTATTCACCTCTGCCTCGAAATATCTTGCTCCTCCTATGCAGGTTTCCCATGAAGGCGGTGTTTTCAGGTCTAAGACACTGGGAAGATATTCTGATGAATTTAAAGCTCTTGATGAAGTAAATGCCAAAGTCCTTTCCAGTTTCGGATTGCTAAACGGAGCGACTCATACCGAATTTATCCGTGGAAAAGCAGACGGAAAGTGGTATTTCCTTGAAACATCCTCCAGAGTTGGCGGTGCCCATATTCCGGACCTTGTTGAAGCCTCAAGCAATATTAACATCTGGCGCGAATGGGCAAAAATAGAAGATGCTCTTCTGCGTGGAAAAACTTACCAGGCTTCAAAACCTACAGGCTATTATTCAGGTCTGATCATTGCCCTCATCAAGGATAAAGATCCCGATTACAGTGTTTTTGACAGTGAGGAAGCTGTAAAGTTCCTTCCAATCGACCACCATGTCGGAATTGTTTATAAATCCAGCGATCCGGACATCATACAGGAAAGATTAGACAGCGCTGCAGAAAAAATCCAGTCAGAAATGCTGAATATCCTGCCTCCAAAAAGCAAACTGACAAGTTAAAAACCATAACAAAAGAAATTTATCAATGCCGCATATAGAACATACAGATTATTATTCAAACATATTAGGAACAAGTCTTAAAGTAGAAGTTACCGGACATTACGGGCACCCGATCATTATGTTTCCGACTTCTCAGGGACAGTATACCCAAAATCATGATTTCCATCTTAACGGAAGCATCAACTGGTTTATAGAACAGGGGAAAGTAAAGCTTTATAATGTTCAGACCATTGATGCGTGGAGCTTTTATGATGAAAAGATTTCACCTCAGAAAAGAATAAAGAATTACGAGCTGTATGTACAGTTCCTGATCCAGGAATTTATTCCGTATATCCAGAAGATCCACCAAACACACCGTGTAGCAGTGGCCGGGGCTAGTTTCGGAGGTTATCATGCCGCAAATTTCGCCTTCAGGTTTCCTGATGTGGTTTCGCATCTGTTCTGCCTTTCAGGGGCTTTCAGCATAAGGAATTTCATGGACGGATATTCGGATGAGCTTGTTTATTTTAACTGTCCAAGGGAATTTGTGAAAAATGATGAAGCCTGGAAATATAAGCATATGCACATCGTTCTTAGCACTTCCGATCAGGATATCTGCAGGGACAAAAACATCGAAATGGCTGAAATCCTGAGCTCAAAAGGGATTGATTTCTGGTACGATGAGAGAAAATGGATCAATCACGACTGGCCGTTATGGAGAATGGTCTTTCCAACATTTATAGGTGCGTTTTTTTCCTGAAACAGCACATTTAATAAGATAAAATAATACAACATATACCAATTTAAAAACAGAAATTATGGCAAAAAAAGTGGGAATTCTATTCGGTATGGAGGATACATTTCCTTGGGCGTTTATCGATAAAGTAAATGAACTGGGCGGTGGAGAAATCATTGCTGAACCGGTAAATATCGATAAACTGGAACAAGGTGCTGATTACGGCTATGCAGTCATTATCGACAGAATTTCGCAGGATGTTCCTTTTTACAGAGCATATTTGAAAAATGCTGCACTTAACGGAACTTATGTAATCAATAACCCATTCTGGTGGAGTGCAGATGAAAAGTTTTTCAATAACGCATTGATGACAAAACTTGGAATTCCGCTTCCCAAAACAGTGCTTCTTCCTTCGCACGAAAGACCTACGGATACCTCGGAAACATCATTCAGAAACCTGAAATTTCCTCACGACTGGGAATATATCTTCAATTACGTAGGGTTTCCTGCCTATATGAAACCTCATGACGGCGGTGGATGGAAAAGTGTGTACAGAGTGGAAAATCCTGAAAATCTATGGGAAAAATTAAGCGAAACGGAACAGCTGGTGATGATGGTACAGGAAGAGATTGTTTTCGATGATTATTACAGAGTTTACTGTCTGGGCAAAAAATATGTTCACATTATGCCTTATGAACCACGTAATCCACATCACCTGAGGTATGCCACGACACATCAGACCAAAGGAGAGGAACTTGAGAAATTGTTAAAAACAATCCATGACTACACTATTACAATGAATGAAGCTCTGGGCTACGATTTCAATACGGTGGAGTTTGCTATCAGAGACGGAATTCCATATGCGATAGATTTCTGCAATCCAGCTCCTGATGCAGATAAAAACTCGGTAGGTGAAGAAAACTTTGCATGGATCGTAGAGCATTCTGCTAAACTGGCTATTGAAAAAGCAAAAGAATATGTGCCGGGGAAACCTAATATTTCCTGGGGTACTTTTGTAAAAGACTCCGTAAAATAACCGTTAAAAAAATAAAAAAACACGAAAAAAAATGCATCAGTTTACTATAGGAATCGAGGAAGAATATCAGATCATTGATGTTGAGAGCAGAGACTTAATATCTCATGTTTCGAAAATAATTGAAGGTGGAAAAGCCGTTTTAAGCGAAAATTTAAAACACGAGATGCACGAATCCATGATCGAAATGGAAACCGGCATCTGCCAAAATATAAAGGAGGCCAGAGCAGAACTGACTAACCTGAGAAGACATTTAATCAACACAGCCCATGAACAGGGCCTTCGCGTTTCCGGGGGCGGAACCCATCCTTTTTCAAACTGGGAACATAACACCATCACAGACGGTGAACGTTACAATAAGATTGTAGATGATATGGGAGATGTTGCCCGCGGAAATTTGATTTTCGGGCTCCATGTCCATATCGGAATCCCAAACCGTGAAGAAGGGGTAAGAATTCAGAATGTGATGCGTTATTTTCTTCCGCACGTCTATGCACTTTCTACGAACTCGCCTTTCTGGATCGGAAGAAATACAGGGTTCAAATCCTACAGACAGGAAATTTTTGTAAAATTCCCGAGAACCGGTATTCCCAGCTATTTCAATTCACTCGCTGAATTTGACAGCTATGTAGAGCTTCTGGTAAAAACCGGAACCATAGATAATGCTAAGAAAATCTGGTGGGATCTGCGTGTCCACCCTTTCTATCCTACCATTGAATTCAGAATCTGCGATATGCCTTTAAGGCTGGAAGAAACGGTTTGTCTCGCAGCCATTATGCAAAGCTTAGTAGCAAAAATCTATAAACTTCATCAGCAGAACTTAAGTTTCAGAAGCTACAGAAGATTATTGCTGAATGAAAACAAATGGAGAGCATCCAAAAGTGGCATTGAAGCACACCTGATCGATTTTGGAAAAGAAGAATCCGTTCCTTATCCTCATCTCTTGAAAGAGCTTCTGGAATTTATTGATGATGTTGTAGATGAGCTTGACTGCAGAAAAGAGGTTGAGTACGCCTGGACTATTTTGGAAAACGGAACAGGAGCCGACAGACAGCTTAAAGTCTTTAATGAGACCGGAGATCTTACCAAAGTGGTAGATTATATGATCTCTGAAACGGAGTATGGCATAACACATGGTGAAACGGCTTCATAATATTTTTGGTAACTTTGCAAAAAATATGAAGTAGTATGAAAGATATTCGAATCGCTCTTATTGATATGAACAACAACCATGTCAATCAAGGCTTTAGAAATATTAAAGAGATTTCAGAAGCATTCCAACAGAACTCTGAAGAAAATGTGACTATCGAAACATTTGATGTAAGGTTTAAGAATGAAATGCCGAACATTGAAGATTTTGACATCTTTATTTCTTCAGGAGGACCGGGAAACCCACACAGAGAAGGTCTGGAATGGGAAGATAGGTATGCCCGTTTTCTGGATGCCGTTTTAGAGCATAATAAATATAATGAAGATAAAAAATATCTGTTCCTGATCTGCCATTCTTTCCAGCTGGCAAGCATTCACTGGAAGTTGGGAAATATCTGCAAAAGAAGATCTTATTCTTTCGGGGTAATGCCGGTTCACAAAACCGAAGAAGGTGAACAGGAATTTTTGTTCAAAAACCTTCAGGATCCCTTCTATGCTGTAGATTCAAGAGCGTATCAGTTCATTGAGCCGGATATGGACCGTTTTGATGAGTTGGGCATGAAAATTACGGCTATCGAAAAATTCAGACCGCATATTAATCTTGAAAGAGCAGTAATGGCTGTTCGTTTTTCTGATGAGATATTCGGGACACAGTTTCATCCGGAAGCAGACCCTAAAGGCATGATCGAGAATCTGAAAGACGAAAAAAATAAAACGGCGATGATCGAGAACTTCGGAATGGAGAAATACCTTGAAACGGTAGACAGAATAGACGATGAAGACAAGATCATTCTTACCAGAAACCAGATTCTTCCGAGATTCCTTCAGTCAGCAAAAAAAAACATTTTGAAGGGAAGTGAAGCTTTGGCTTAAAAGAAAAAACGACGATTTAAAACAAATTGATTTAATATAAAACCACAAAAGTCACAAAAATTCAGACACTTAAAAGTAAAGATAAGTAAGTATCCGTTGAGAAGAACACTTTAAATTTTTTGAAAATCTTTGATTTTCATCTTATGTGAACTTTTTATACATCCATCATATTCAAACTTTCTTAAGTGATCTAAAGCTTCTAAATTTTTGTGACTTTTGTAGTTAAAATCTATCTGAGATTTTATATTAAGCTTTATTTTGGAATCACGTTAAAAATTTAAAAAGTATTAAAATCGGGCAGAAATGTTCGATTTTTTAAAATAAAAACCACAAAGAAAAAATATGATCCCAAAATACAGAAAACAGTTCAACCAGGAGTTTTCACAGGAAAAATACGAACAGCTTAAAGCACGTCTTGCTCAGAAAGGAGGTATTGCCCCTGCATTCAGAATTTCAGAAAGCCCGCTTTTTCTTTCTCACGAATTTAAAAACAAGCTTCTTGACGCCAGCGAGAGTATTATTGACCAGATCAAAGCACTTCCTTCTGAAGTACTTTACAAGGCTGTTCCGGATAATTGCAGAGTCCCTAATGATACGCTTCAACCTCACTTTTTCACTATTGATTTCGGGATCTGCCGGGGTAAAAACGGAGAAATTGAGCCCCAGCTGATCGAGCTGCAGGCTTTTCCTTCACTGTATGCTTTTCAAAAGACTTTTGAAGATACATTCTGTGAGGTTTACCCTTTTCTTTCCGAACTCAGGAATACAATGCCTCATGCTGAGTTTAAAAATCATTTAAAAGAACTGATTATCGGAAATGAAAACCCTGAAAATGTTATCCTGCTTGAGATTTTTCCGGAAAAACAGAAAACAGCCATTGATTTTGCTTTAACAGAACAATTATTAGGGATAAAAACAGTCTGCCTGACCAAAGTAAAAAAAGAAGGCAGAAAGCTGTTTTATGAAAACAACGGTAAATCTGTTGAGATCAAAAGGATCTATAACCGTGTTATTTTTGATGAGCTGGATAGAATTCCGGATCTGAAAGCCGGGTTCGATTTCCGTGATGATATTGATGTAAAATGGATCACACATCCTAACTGGTTTTTTAAGATCTCAAAGTTTCTTCTTCCGATTCTGAAGCATCAGTTTGTTCCTAAAAGCTACTTTCTGCACGAATTTCCGGAGCATGAAAGTTTAGAGCATTTTGTACTGAAACCTTTATTTTCATTTGCCGGAAGTGGCGTTAATTTAAATCCGACAAAAGAAATTACAGAAGCTATTGAGGATAAGGAAAATTATATTCTACAGAGAAAAGTCACTTATGAACCTATTTTTGAAGATATTAACGGCGAGTTTTCAAAAGCAGAAATCCGACTGCTTTATATCTGGCACGAAAATGACGAACGCCCTATTCTACTGGAAAACCTGGGAAGAATGACTAAAGCTGCGATGGTAAATGTAGATTTTAACAAGAAAGATGCTATATGGATCGGGAGTTCGAATGCTTTTTTTGGAGAAGGATAACCTCAACCGTCAAAAGAAAAAAAACTAACTAATACAACAAATCCTCCTGAGATCAGGGGGATTTACTATTTTTGCCAGATCGGATTTTCGATACCAATCTCTTTATTTAGATGAAGCTGATTGAAACAGTGGAAAATAAAAAATTTATAATGAATCTTAAAAATGTTGATGAACTGATTTTTCTGCCGCTTGGACTGAAACTTTTAAATGTAGAAGAAGATATAGAAGCTAAAGATTATTCAGGTTGCAGTTTTGTTCTAAACCATCTGAATATTAAATTCCGTACAGCGAAGATAACACCAACTAAAACAGGGCAGTTTGTTACCATCTGGAAACGCAATGAAAAAGGAGAAACAGCTCCGTTTGATTCCACTGATGCTTTTGATTTCTATTTAATTTCAGCATCCACAGACAATGATAGAGGAATTTTCATATTTCCTAAAGAGGTTCTGATAGAAAAAGGAATTCTGTCCTGTGATCAAAAGATTGGTAAAAGAGGAATCAGGGTATATCCAAGCTGGGATCTTGCGGAAAGTAAACAGGCTAAAGCTACTCAAAAATGGCAGGCAGAATACTTTCTTGATCTTTCTCAAGCTGAAGAATCGTATCTCCAAAAAGCTGAACTATTATTTAATTTGAAATAAAAACAGCAGGTCCGTATGCTTTTTAAACGCAAAGATTTCCATTAGCACTGTATATTCTAAGTTTGCAAAGACGGAATCAATTACATTGATTTTATTTATCGAACGTTTTATCCATATAGCTTCATCAGTGGCTTTGCCGCTTCCTTTACATTTCTTAAACTAAAGCGTGTTTTTCATGAAACTTTGCATTAGAGAAACCTCTCGCAAATTAAACAGATATACTGTTTTATGAATTTATCGAATATGAAGAGTAAGAGATTTTGTAAAAGTAAAAAACGGCTGAAAATTCAGCCGTTTTTGTATAATCATTTATTTTATGAATTTTTATCATCTTCCATAATTTCCCGGGTCTGGTACTCCTGCACCAGATCAATGGCGTTGGAAATAACGTCACTTAAAGCAGTGATAAAGGTTCCTTCTTCAGCCATTCCCATAGCATGCTTTAAAGCTTCAATTTCTTTAGGAATAATCTCATAGCTCACATCCCTTCCGGCTTCATTAATACCGTCGATGATCAATCCGTTGATCTCTTCTTCGGTTCTTCCTCTCAGGTGCTTTTCGTTTCTGATGATGATATAATCAAACATTCTTCCGGCAATCTTTCCGCATTCTCTGATATCACCGTCCCGTCTGTCTCCCACTCCTGAAATAATACCTATTTTCTTGGTAGATTCCACATTTTTAAGGTAATCTTCTATGGCCTGATAGCCTGAAGGATTGTGTGCAAAATCGATCAGTACTTTAAAGTTCTTAAATTTAAAAATATTAAGTCTTCCCGGTGTAAGCTGTGCACTTGGAATGAAAGTTCTTAAGGAATTGGAAATATCTTCGATTCCGAAACCATAAAGATAACTAGCCAAACTCGCCGCCAGAACATTTTCGATCATAAATCGGGCTTTGCCTTCCATGGTAATCGGGAAGTCTTTTGCCTTTCCTATTCTGATTTTCCAGTCGCCTTTTTTAATCGTTACGAAACCTTCTTCATAGATGCACGTGATTTTTCCTTCTTTGGCAAACTTTACAATATGAGGATTGTTTTCATTCATGCTGAAGATCGCAACATTGCTGTCAAGATCATTAATGATCTTCATGGAATATTCATTATCAGCATTCAGTACGCTCCAGCCATTTTTCTTAACGCTGTCCAGGACTACTCTTTTTACTTTCGTCAGATCTTTCAAATTATGAATGTCATTCATTCCCAAATGATCCTCTTCAATATTGGTCAAAACCCCGATATCACACTGTGAAAATCCTAAGCCTGAACGCAGTATTCCTCCTCTTGCTGTTTCAAGAACGGCAAATTCTACCGTAGGATCTTTCAGAACAAACTCGGCAGAAAGAGGACCTGTCGTATCTCCTTTGGAAAGCATTGTATTTTGTATGTAAATCCCGTCAGAAGTAGTAAAGCCTACTCTGTAACCGTTGCTTTTTACGATATGAGAGATCAGTCTTGTCGTCGTTGTTTTGCCATTCGTTCCCGTTACCGCAATAATTGGAATTGTGAATGGTTTTCCCTGAGGATACAACATATCCACCACGGGAGCAGCTACGTTTCTCGGCAGGCCTTCGCTTGGCGCCAGGTGCATTCTGAATCCGGGAGCTGCATTCACTTCAATAATGGCAGCACCGCTTTCCTTAAGAGGCTGCGTCAGGTTTTCTGCCATGATATCAATACCGCAGACATCCAGACCAATAATTTTCGAAACCCTTTCGGCCATAGTGATGTTCTCGGGATGTACCATATCAGTAACATCTATGGATGTACCTCCCGTGGAAAGATTGGCCGTAGATTTCAAATAAACAACCTCTCCTTTTTGCGGAACAGTTTCAAGGGTATATTGAAGCTTTTCAAGAAGCTCCAGGGTATCTTTGTCCACCTCTATTTCTGTAAGGACATTTTCATGGCCATACCCTCTTCTCGGATCTCTGTTTTCTTTATCAATCAGCTCCTGGAGATTGAGCTCACCATCGCCAACAACGTGTGCGGGAACTCTCCTTGCCGCAGCAACCATTTTATTATTAATAACCAAAACCCTGAAATCATATCCTGTAATGTATTTTTCTACAATGACTTTTCTGGAATATTTCTGAGCATGCTCCAATCCTATTTTTGCAGCTTCCCAATCGTTTACATTGATAGAAGAACCTTTTCCGTGGTTTCCATCCAATGGCTTTAGTACGATAGGATAGCCTATTCTTTTTATAACACTGCTCAATCCTTCTTCATCTACCACCAGATCTCCTATAGGAACCGGTATGGCAGCATCATGAAGCATTTTTTTCGTCAGTTCCTTATTGCATGCAATATCCACCGCAATAGAGCTTGTTTTTCCTGTAATAGTAGCCTGGAAACGCTGTTGGTTCACACCATAACCAAGCTGTACCAAAGAGTTTGTTCCTAATCTGATCCAGGGAATCCTTCTGGAAACAGCTTCTTCCACGATACTTCCTGTAGAAGGTCCCAGGCGGACACGTTCTCTGATCTCTTTCAATTTCTGTATACAGGCATTAATATCATATTCTGTATTGTCGATCAAAGCCTGCGCTATATTTACTGCTTCTTCAGCAGCATAAATTCCGGCATTCTCTTCAATATAATTAAAAACAACATTGTATATTCCGGGGGACTTTGTTTCACGGGTTCTTCCGAAACCTACGTCCATACCTGCCAGTGTCTGTATTTCCAGGGCGATATGTTCAATGACATGTCCCATCCAGGTTCCGGTTTCTATTCTGTGAAAGAATCCGCCTTCCACTCCTTCTGAACATCTGTGGGTAAACAGAGACGGGATCAGTTTTTCAATTCTTTCTCTGAAACCGTCTATTTTATTAGTAGGATAATTCTCCATTTCTTCAAGATCCAATCTCATCTGTATCAGCTTCTTTCTTCTGATGCTCCAGATGTTTGGTCCCCGTAATGCCTGTATCTTCTCAATTTTCATAATCTATTTGCATTTTTATCAGTTAACAATAACTCCTTCAAAAATCAAAGATAATGTAAAACCCTAAACCAAACTATACCACATTTAAAGATTTCTCAAAAAAAAATGAAAAGAAATTAACAATTTTAAAACATTAAAAATCATTAAAATGTGGCATGAATTTCGCCAAATGTTAATTATTTTTTAAATTTGCACACTATGATGAGACCCGTTGGAAAATTAATTATTATCGGAGGAGCTGTAAACAAAGGAAGCTTTGCAGAAACCGATTTCGACCAGAACATTGAAAAAAACCTGAATTTTTTTGAAAGAGGAATCTTAAGAAAGATCATTAATGAATCTAAGCTTAAGGAAGATTCTGTCATCGAAATTGTAACCACAGCCTCTCAGATCCCTCAAATTGTAGGCACAGAATACAAAAAAGCTTTTGAATTTCTTGGCGCCAGAAATGTAAATATCCTTGACATCCACAACCGTGAAGAGGCTAATTCTGATGCTATGGCTTCAAGGGCCAATGCAGCAGACGTTGTCATGTTCACAGGCGGGGATCAGCTTAGGCTGACTTCTATTCTTGGCGGAACAAGATTCCATGATACTATTTTACTGAAATACCAGGAACAGGATTTCATCTATTCAGGGACTTCTGCCGGTGCGGCGGCAGCTTCTGAAAATATGATCTACCAGGGGAGCAGCTCTGAATCTCTTTTAAAGGGAGAAATTAAAACAACACAGGGATTGGGTCTGATTGATAATGTAATCATTGATACACACTTCGTACAGCGTGGCAGAATCGGACGACTTTTCCAGGCTGTAGTCAATAATCCGAGAACATTGGGAATAGGGCTTGGTGAAGATACCGGACTTTTTATTCATAATGATGTCATGACGGCTGTAGGTTCTGGTCTTGTGATTTTAGTAGACGGAAGATTTATTAAGGATACCAACCTTACGAACATCAACCTGGGCGAGCCTATTTCAATCGATAATCTTACGGTACATGTGATGTCTATGAATGACCATTACGATCTTACCACAAAGAAACTTACGATCGAAAATTCACAGTTCAACCCTATCCCACAGGATAAATAAAAGTTAACGGTCAATGGTGAATAGTGAATTTCACCAGTTACAATTTTTATACTTAACTTTAAAATTGACCATTAACTTTTCACAATTGGCAAATACAATATTATGAAAATCATTATCCATGGCGGTTTTTTCTCTGAAAGTGATCAAAGTCATGAAGTAAAAACAGCAAAACAAAACTCTTTAAAACAGATTACCCAAAAGGCTTTTGAATATCTTCAGACGCATTCTGCTTTTGATACGGTAGCTTATGCCGTTTCTCTTCTGGAAGACGATCCGCTATACAATGCAGGTATCGGTTCCCAGATACAAAGTGACGGTGTGATCCGCATGAGCGCAGCCATTATGGATGGGCAAACACAGAAATTAAGCGGCGTAATCAATCTCCGGGATGTAAAGAATCCTATTTTTGTAGCAAAAAAGCTGATGAAAGAGGACGACAGGGTTCTGGGCGGTAATGGTGCTAAAATTTATGCCTCTGAACACGGATTTGAAAATTTCTCAACTGAAATTCCTCAGCGAAGAAGTGAATATGAAGCTAAACTTAATAACGGCGGGAAAGGTACTGTGGGCTGTGTCGCTCTTGATAAAGAAGGAAAGCTTGCCGTAGCAACCTCTACCGGTGGAAAAGGATTTGAGATTCCGGGAAGAATTTCAGACTCTGCAACAGTGGCAGGGAATTATGCCAATTCCGTTTGTGCCGTGAGCTGTACAGGTGTGGGAGAAGATATTGTAAGTAATGCTACTGCTGCAAAGATTGTAACGAGAACGACTGACGGAATGAGTCTGGAACAGGCTTTTAATAAGACATTTGAGGAGCTTAAAACCATAGATGGCTTCGCAGGGGCTATCGCCATTGATAAAGACGGAAATATCTACCATCAGGATTCTTATCCTACCATGGTCTTTGCAAGCTTTGATGGAAAAGACTTTCAGGTCTTTCAATAATTTTAACATTTTTTTATTATCCCATTTAATTTTTTGGCACGTATTTTACATGTTTACTAATAACAAGTTTTAATATAAATCATTAAAAATAAAAAATCATGGGAAATAAAACAAAAGGGCTATTAGCCTTACTAGGTATCGGTGCTTTAGCATTTTGGAAATATAAAAATTCTACACCTGAAGAACAGCAGGCTGTTAAGGATAAAATCAATAACGCTAAGGACAATTTGAACAAATGGGGAAGTGATATTAAGAGCAAAGCTAATGATGTAGCATCCCAGGTTCAGAACAAAGTAGACGAAGCTAAAACAAAAGCTGAAGATTCTTTAAGCTAAAAGCAAATTAGTTTTTTTAACATTCATATATGAAAAGTCATCGTAATCTCAGGATTATGATGACTTTTTATATTATATTGAAACAATAAAAAATTATTTTTTATTTCCTCTCAAGGCATATACCAAAGGTAATTTATTTCCAAATGTTGCAATTCTCCATTTCCCTTTTTCAAATTCCTGAACCTGATTGAAACATGGATAAGGCGACCAGTCGAATTCCTGGAAGACCTCCAGTTCTATAGTATGATTGATCAGATTCTGCAAAACCTCAGCTAAGGAATGGTTCCACATCACATATTCCTGAACAATATCGGCAGATTTATCAGCATAGGTTCCTTCGTAGGTTTCAATAATAGGCTTTTCATTAAAATAGTTATATACTATTTTTGTAAAACCGTCATCAAACATCCAGACTGCAGGATGAAATTCGGCCATTATAAACTTTCCTCCTGGCTTTAGATAATGACTGATGACACCTGCCCACTTATTGAGGTCAGGAAGCCAGCCTATCACGCCATAACTGGTGTAGACAATATCGAATTTTTGATCGAGAATTTCCGGAAGGCTATATACATCCGAACAGATAAATTCTGTATCGGTCCCGCATTTTTGAGCTAAATCCTTTCCAGCCTCAATTGCTTTATCTGACAGATCAATACCTGTGACTTGAGCTCCCATTCTTGACAGGGAAATAGAATCCTGTCCGAAATGGCATTGCAGATGCAGAATACTTTTACCCTTTACATCTCCCAAAAGGTCCAGCTCTATTGAATTGAGCGAGCTTTTTCCTTTTAAGAACTCATCTACAAAATAGAAATCCGATTTCAGGTGCGGATCTACTTTGGCATTCCAGGAATTTTTATTGATTTCAAGGTAATTTTCCATGGTGTTTGTTTAGATCTGATTTAATATATGTTTTAATTACAGAGATTTATGAAGATTATTTACCCAGGAATAACAATCGATGTATAGGGACTGTAAAGCCCCCATCCTATTGCTTTATAAAGTGATTTTCCCTGCTCTGTGGCCACCAAAAAATTATTGTGGATACCATTTGATAATGCAATTTTCTCCAGTTCCCACATCAGAAAAGTCGCGAGACCCTTTCTTTGATGGTTTTCTTCTGTTACAATTCTGTCATACACTGCCAGATCATCTACAATAACAATGCGGCCGACAGAGGCCTGCTCACCGTTTTCTGCAATAATTCTGACTACTGTTGTGGAATTATATTTTTCATACTCAATTCCATAGCCCTCACAAAGAGGTCTAGCAGAATTCCTCATCGGTCCAAAACAGTTCATCATGTATCCGGGAGGCTGAATGATCCAATTTTCGGATACTCTATTTTTTATCTCATCCGGAGAGGCGCAGACCTTGAGGTAAATCCAGGGTTCATCAATCTGTTTTGAGAGCTCAATAAAATCATCATTAATCTCAGGAAAAACATATCTTATTTTTTGCTTTTCTTCTCCTACCTCTACTTTGAAACCGGATTTGTATCTTATGGGAAGGGCAAGTTTTCTGGACAGTGACCAGGCCTTCAGCCATTTTTCAATAATATCATAAGATACAGTGTCCGTCATGATTTGATGATTACATTTATTAAAGCTTGTTCAATAGTTTCTTTTTCTGTTCTGCAAATTCTTCTTCACTTAAAATTCCACTTTCTCTGAGTCTTCCCAACTGTTCCAGTTGATCTAAGACTGAAGGTTCTGGTTTGCTTTGAAAATATTCTTTAGGGCTGGCCATGAAGTCCCTTACTTTTTCACAAAACAATTCTGCATAATATTTTCCTACACCATCGATCTCGAGGACGTTTTCTGAAATATGAATATCAATTGAAGCCAGCATAAATTCTTTTTCGTATTGAATTGAACTGACTTTATCGTACGAAAAATCTTCAACTTTTAATCCGTACATGAATTCTTTATCAACAAAAATTAACCTTCTATCAGTAGCGACCAAAATGATGTGGTGTTTGGTCAGTTTATTTCTTCCTTCAACCAGATAAACAATTTTCTCATCTTCCGAAAGGACATCCGGTAATGCATGAATTTCTTTTCTGGCAAAAATGGTAGGATTGATGTCTAATTGTTCCAGCTCATCTTTTATTTCGTCAAGTCTTGATTTTTCACTCATTATTTGTTTTTTATAAATGGCAGATATTACAAATTTAATTTTTTTCTAAAATACAAAAGCATTACCTAATAGATAATGCTTTTTAATTGATATTTTCCAGAATATTACCCTAAAAATTCTTCCAAAGAAACTGTTTTCTGTTCTCCGGCAGTAAGGTCCTTAAAAGTAACTGTTCCGTTTTTAATTTCTTCTTCTCCTAAGAAAACAAGATTTTTAATCCCTTTCTTTTCAGCGTATGTAAACTGTTTGTTCAGCTTTGCATTTTCCGGGTACAGCTCAGCAGAAATTCCTTTCTTTCTCAGCTGCATGATCAGTTTTAAAGCTTCTGCAGTTTCTTCTCCTCCGAAGTTAGCAAACAGATATTCTACTTGAGTTGATGCTTCTTCAGGGAAAAGATTAAGCTCTTCCATAACCAGATATACCCTGTCCAAACCAAATGAGATCCCGATTCCCGGAATATTTTTAACTCCAAATACTTCTGTAAGGTTATCATATCTACCGCCACCGCCGATGGATCCCATTGCCACCTCATCTGCTTTCACCTCAAAAATAGCTCCGGTATAATAATCTAAACCTCTGGCCAGTGTAATATTGAACACAAGATTCTGCATATCTACTCCAAGATTCAGAGATTGGGTAAGAACAAATTCCAGCTCTTCTACTCCCTTTAATCCAACTTCACTATTGGCAAATTTCTCTTTTAACTGAAGAAGATTTTCCAGCGCATCATCTGACTGATTAAATAAGAATTCCAATTTATCAATAGATTCCTGAGAAATTTCTCTTTCCAGTAATTCTTTAACGACTCCTTCTTTTCCTATTTTATCAAGCTTATCCAGAGCCACAGTAAAGTCAATCAGTTTATCAGTAATACCTGCATATTCTGCCAGACCGGAAAGGATCTTTCTGTTATTCATATGGATGGTGACAGGAATCCTCAGATCGGAAAATGATTTTAGATATAACTGAACCAAATCCACTTCCTGTAATAGGCTTTCACTTCCTACCACATCGGCATCACATTGATAAAATTCTCTGAACCTTCCCTTCTGTGGACGGTCAGCTCTCCATACTGGCTGGATCTGGTAACGTTTATAGGGAAATGTGAGCTTACCATGATTCATCGCAACGAACCTTGCAAAAGGTACGGTAAGGTCGTAACGGAGTGCTTTATCTGAAATTTGAGAAATGAGCTTCTTATGATTTTTATTATCCCAGTCTTCCTGATTCACTTTTGAAGCGTATTCTCCTGAATTTAAAATCTTAAAGATCAGTCGGTCACCTTCTTCTCCGTACTTTCCTGTCAAAGTAGAAAGATTTTCAAAGCTTGGGGTTTCTAATGGCTGAAAGCCGAACAATTCAAAATTATTCTGTAAAATATTGATAATATATTTTCTTCTTGAAACTTCCTGTGCTGTAAAATCTCTCGTTCCTTTTGCTAAACTTGGCTTCATTTGCTGTATATCATTTTGATGAATGCAAAAATAAGCAATTGAAAGGACTTTTCCGAAAGATAAAAAAGCTGGGAAAGATTACTCTCCCAACTTTCGATGCATTATCATTACTACATCCAAAAATCAGACGCTTTCAAGAATCTCCAGAATCTCTTCACCATAGTTTTCAATCTTATGCTTTCCGAAACCCTTGATCTCAAGCAGCTCTTCTTTTTTCACAGGTTTATACTTAGCCACAGACATCAGCTCTTTATTACTCGCGATAAAATAAGTGGGGAGATTCTGTTCTTTCGCCTTCTCTGATCTCCAGTACTTCAGGGCATCTAAAATTTTTTCTTCATCGGAGTTTAAAACATCATTATCTGCAGAGTACTTTACTGCCTTTGGCTCCTTCACTGTATTTTTAGCTATTTTCAGCTCTTCAAAGTACAGGATTACGGACCAGTAACATTCATCATTTACAAAAGCGGTTTCCACTTTTATAATTTCGTTCACTTCAAGAAAATCATCAAGCATTTTTTGATCTCTATGGAGAAATTCCTTGGAAAGTCTGATTTTAAAAACTTTTACATTCATCATTTGTGTTTTTAGAATTATTTGCCTCCTAAAAGCAGGATCTCATCGATTCTGATCTCGGTTATATAACGCTTAACGCCGTCTTTGTCATCATACGATCTGTATGTAAGTTTTCCTTCAATGGCAATTTCTTTTCCTTTGGGTACATATTTCTGAAGGATTTCAGCTGTTTTTCCAAAAGCAATCAAGTTGTGCCATTGTGTTTCTTCCACTTTTTCGCCTTTTGCATTCGTGTAATGATCGCTGGTGGCCAATGATACACTTGCTTTTACATTTCCGCTTTCGAAGTTTACGGTTTCAACTTCTTTACCTGTGTAACCAATTAATGTTACTTTGTTTCTTAGTGACATAACTTTAAAATTTTTTAGATTAATAATACAGATAAGAGACGTTCACTGTCTTTCTCAAATCTCTGTTGCAAAGATTGTTACACCGAAGCATCTTAGTCGGTTATAAACTATTTAAATTCATTTGTATTCGTTTGTTGTCGAATATTTCCGTATCTTTGATCAAATCACGCTATGAAAAAGGACATCAGAATTTTTGAGTTTCCTCTCAATCTGGGACTGAAGAAAAAAGAGCATGAAACTGAACCAGGTGTTAGAAAGCTTCCGGAATGGCTTAAAAAATTTGATTTTCATAAGGAAATCAATCCCAAAAATATTCTCACATTAGAGGCTCCGGAATATTCTATGGAACTCGATCCGGAATCTGGTGTTTTAAATGCTGATGCCATTATTACCTACGCTCAAAAACAGGCAGATCTTATTATGAGCAATCATCAGGAAGCTACCTTTAGCATTATGCTTGGAGGTGACTGCAGTATTTTGATCGGAACCGCTCTTGCTTTAAGGAAACTTGGAAATTTTGGTCTTTTCTATCTGGACGGGCATACTGATTTTATTCCGGTCAGTCTCTCTTCCACCGCTGCTGTTGCAGGAATGGATCTCGCTATTATCTCAGGAACCGGACATGAAAAATTAACCAATATTCAAGGGCTTAAGCCTTATTTTTTAGAAGAAAATATCTTCTGTGCAGGAAATGCAGAAACTGATGATGAAGAGTATGTGAAACAGATCGTTAATTCTGATATCCAGTATTTTGATATTGAACATCTTAGAATGAACGGTTTTAAAAAAACGGCTGAAGATTTTCTAAAAATGGTAGAGAGTAAGGATCTGGACGGCTTTTTTATTCACCTAGATGTTGATATCCTGAAAGATGAACTGATGCCTGCCGTGGATAGCAGAATGGAAGAAGGAATCGATTATGAAAACCTAAAAGAGATTCTAAAACCTTTGATCCATTCTCCCCTATGCTTTGGAATAGAGGTCACGATTCTTGATCCGGATTATGATAAAAACGGAACATATACGAAGCCTTTTGTCAAAAATTTAATTCAAATAATAAAAAATAAAGAAGATTAATGAAGAAGACTATAAAAAGAACATTCAGAGTTTCCAAATATGTAATCTATAAGGAGACGCTGGTTGATTATAAAGAGCATTTCTGGTCCTTTCTGGGCGCATTTGTCGGGATCGGTATTATTGCATTTATTCAGTCCCATACTTTGGCTGCCACTGAAAATATATTTCTGATCGGTTCCTTCGGTGCATCAAGTGTTCTGATCTATGGAGCTATTCAAAGCCCCCTTGCCCAGCCCAGAAATTTAGTGGGCGGACATGTTATTTCAGCACTTGTAGGAGTTACCGTTTATAAAATCGTTCCTGATATCATATGGCTTTCTGCACCGTTAGCAGTAGCTTTTTCTATTGTACTGATGCAGTATACCAAAACCCTTCATCCTCCCGGAGGAGCAACTGCCCTTATCGCAGTCAGTTCTGCAGGGAAAATTCCAGAACTGGGATACTGGTATGTACTTTCTCCGGTTTTATCAGGCTGTATCATTCTTTTACTGGTCGCCCTTTTATTCAACAATATAACACCAAACAGAAGCTATCCTTCCCATACAAGGTTTAAACGGTTGTTAAAGAAAAAACATGAACATATACACAAACTGAAAAAATAAAAACTATGAACTGTCTTGAATGCGGCGAAAAAATTATCGGAAGAGCAGATAAAAAATTCTGCAATGATGCCTGCCGGAATGCCTACAATAATAAGCAGAATAAAGATTCTACCAATCTGATGCGGAATGTCAACAATAAGCTACGTAAAAATTACCGTATCCTTTTGGAGCTGAATACGGACGGGAAAGCAAAAATTGCCAAATCAAGGATGGATGGCTTAGGTTTTGATTTCGATTATTTTACCAATCTGAAAGTTTATAAGAACGGTTCTGAATACAGGTTTATTTATGACTACGGCTATAAACTTCTGGAAGATGATTTTGTACTGATCGTAAAGAATCAGGCATAATTCCCTACTTACCCTTAAATATTCGATTATGAAAGAAATTGTTCTTATAACCGGTGCCGGCGGAATGATCGCACAGAAACTCTCAAAAAAGTTAGAAAATGAATACACCGTACGCTTCCTGACCCGAAAGAAAAAACATGCCAATGAATTTGAATGGGATATCAAAAACGGAACAATAGATGAATCTGCTCTTGAAAATGTTTCCCATATTATTCATCTGGCAGGCGCCAACATTTCAGAAAAACGATGGACTAAGGAAAGAAAACGTGAACTGATATCCAGCCGTGTAGATTCTGCCGGACTTCTTTTAAAGACCTTAAAAAAGAAACAAATAAAGCTTAAATCTTTTATTTCCGCTTCGGGAATCAATTATTATGGTACGGTAACAACAGAAAAGGTTTATACAGAAAAAGATTCTCCGGGTAATGATTTTCTGAGTGAGGTCGTGGTTTTGTGGGAAAGATCGGCAGATGATTTCAAAGAACAAAACCTGGCAGAAAGGGTTGTAAAAATACGGACAGCCGTTGTTCTTTCCAAAGAAGACGGGGCACTGAAAAAAATGGTTCCTACCATAAAATACGGCATTGGGTCTGCTTTAGGAAGCGGAAAACAATATATGCCATGGATTCATATTGATGATATCTGCTCGATCTATGAGGCAGCTCTGAAAAATGCTGATATGGATGGGGCTTACAACGCAGTTTCCCCTCAGCATACTACCAATGAGAATTTAACGGAAAAAATAGCAGAAGTTCTGGAAAAACCTTTATTTATGCCTAACGTTCCTACATTTGTTTTAAAACTGATGTTCGGAGAGCTGGCTGATGCTTTGCTGGAAGGCTCACGGGCTTCTTCACAAAAAATACAGGATACAGGATTCCAATTTAAATTCCCTGATCTGAAAAAAGCTCTGGAAGATCTTTTGAGAAAAGAGAAATAAAACGATTATTTGTCTTTATAAAGCGGTATTAGATTTTCATATTTTCCAGAATCTTATTCAATAAAGCTGTTAATGTTTCCAATTCTGTTTTGTCCAGGATAGCAGAAGCCTGATCTGCTACGGTTTTTCGGAAATCTTCAGAATTATTGATCAGAAATTTACCTTTTTCTGTAGCAGAAAGATTAAAAATTCTTCTGTCGGAAGTACTTTGTTTCTGTTCGACCAGCTCATTACTGATCAGAAATTTGATCTGTTTTGAAATGGCTGGCTGGCTGACCTTAAATGCCGCAGCAATCTGTTTTCCGGTAACCTGATCCTTACGGTATATGTATTCTATAATGTTGTAATGTGTTGCAGTGACACCACTGATGTTTCCCTTGTTCATATTAGCCAATATAAAACACTGAAGATCTGTAAACACATTGAAAAATTGATTCTTTTCTATTTGCATAAAAATACTTAACTTAGTTAACTATTAACAAAGTTAATGAAATTATTATGAAAGAAATCATCATCACTCACGCAAGGCAGAATAATCTGAAAAATATTTCATTACGCATTCCAAAAAACAAAATTACTGTCTTCACAGGAGTTTCAGGATCCGGAAAATCATCGTTGGTATTTGAAACGATAGGTGCCGAAGCTCAACGCCAGATTAATGAGACCCAAAACAGTTTCATAAGAAACCGCTTACAGCATTTTGGAGTTCCGAATGTAGAAAAAATAGAAAACCTTAATGTACCTTTTATCATCAATCAAAAGAGGTTGGGAGGAAATGCTCGTTCAACAGTAGGAACAGCAACAGATATTTATGCTTCTCTCCGGCTTCTTTTTTCCAGGATAGGAAAACCATTTGTGGGATATTCCAATGTATTTTCTTTCAACAATCCTCAGGGGATGTGTCCTGAATGTGAAGGCCTAGGATATGTGCAAACCGTGAATACGGAAACTCTTTTTGACAGAAACAAATCACTGAATGAAGGCGCGATACGGTTTCCCACATTTCAGCCCGGAGGCTGGCGGCTGACACGTTATATTTATTCCGGGTATTTTGACAATGACAAAAAGCTTAAAGACTTCACAGAAGAAGAATGGGAAATGTTACTGAATGCCAAAGAGCATATTCCAAAAAATCCCACCAAAGAATGGGGAAAAACAGTCCGGTATAAAGGGGTCATTCCCAGAATTGAAAGCTCATTTCTGAAAAAGGATTCTAAAGAGAATATTACCCGAAAAGATATTTTAAAAAGGGTCATCATTACCAAACCATGTCCGCTTTGCCAAGGGAAGAGGCTCAATTCAAAGGTTCTGTCCTGTAAGATTGAAAATAAAAGCATTGCAGACTGTACGTCACTGTCCGTTGACGAACTGCTCCTTTTTATTCAGAGCTTATCATCTGAACTGTATTCTTCTATAATCAATGAACTGACAAAAAAGCTTCAGAATCTCATTGATATAGGCTTGCAGTATCTTACGCTGGACAGACAAACTGACACCCTGTCGGGAGGGGAATCCCAACGGATAAAAATGGTAAAACAGCTGGGTAACAGCCTGGTAGATCTGTTGTATATTTTTGATGAACCCAGTATCGGACTCCATCCTAAAGATATTGACCACATTGTAGACATCATCAAAAAAATAAGGGATAAAGGCAATACCGTCTTAATTGTTGAGCATGACCCGGATCTTATCAAAATAGCTGATCTCATTGTTGATATGGGACCTGATTCAGGGAAAAACGGCGGTGAAATTATGTATCAGGGAACTTTTAATCATTTAAAAAATGCAAAAGGTAAAACAGCCGGCTATTTCAACAAAACCCGTACTTATAATAAAACTCCGAGATCTGCAAAGGGTGATCTGGAAATAAAGAATGCCCATCTTCACAACTTAAAAAATGTGAGTGTAAAAATACCTAAAGGCATAATGAATGTCGTAACCGGCGTGGCGGGATCTGGGAAAAGCACTTTAATTAATAAAGTTTTACCCTTGTCCTATCCGGTAACCGTAGTAGACCAATCTGTTTTTACAGCCAGCAGCCGTTCAAACCTGCTAACATATCTCAATCTGTCAAATACTGTCAGAAAACTCTTCTCCATTGCCAATAATGTTTCTGAAAAGCTTTTCAGCCGCAACGGTGAAGGTGCCTGTTCCAATTGCAGGGGATTGGGTGTGGAAAAAATAGATCTTGCTTTTATGGATGATATTGAACAGCCCTGTGAAGTCTGCCACGGATCAGGATATAAGCCTGAAGTTTTACAATATCTATACCATGGTAAAAATATTGCTGATATCATGAATATGACCGTTCTGGAAGCCCTGCAGTTTTTTCCGGGGCCCGGATTTGAACATGAGCTCAGCCTGCTGATTAAACTGGGACTGGATTATCTGACTCTGGGACAAAGGCTGGACAGCTTCTCCGGAGGTGAAAGACAGCGTTTAAAGCTGACTAAAGAGCTGAGCCATACAGATAAAATCATTGTTCTGGATGAACCCAGTACCGGCCTCCATCCTATTGATAATGAAAAGTTGCTGTCTTTCTTTGATGAACTGGTGAATAATGGCAATACCCTCATCGTCATAGAACATAACCTGGATATCATAGCTCAGGCAGACTGGATCATTGATATCGGCCCCGGAGCCGGAAAACTGGGCGGCACTATTGTATTCGAAGGGACTGTGGAGAACCTTTTATCAGCAAAGCATTCTGAAACTTCTGCTTATTTAAGAAAACATCTGGAAGCATAGGATGCTGTAATTCCCTTATTTTATAAATCATTTTATAATCCTGTAGATTTTAAAGGTAATTTTAAATGTCTGTTGGAAAAGAAATATTAATTTAGCACTTAATATAATGAAGCCAGTCAGGCATTATCACTTAATATAACATAGAACAAGCCCAATGCAGAATCCGAACATTAGTATTCTTAAAACAGAAATTTTATCCGATAACTGGTATACTTTAAACAAAGTGACCTACACCATTGCCAAAAAAGACGGAACAACAGAAACCCAAAGTAGGGAAGCTTATGACAGAGGAAACGGAGCGGTTATTCTGCTTTATAATAAAATTTCAGGCACGGTGATCTTAACCAGGCAGTTCAGGCTTCCTACTTTCGTCAATGGCAATGCCACAGGGATGCTTATTGAGGCGTGTGCCGGCCTTTTGGATAATGACAACCCCGAAGACTGTATAAAAAGAGAGACAGAAGAGGAAACAGGCTATAAAATTTCAAAAGTAGAGAAAGTATTTGAGGCCTATATGTCTCCCGGATCCGTAACGGAAATCTTACATTTTTTCATCGCTGAATATTCTTCTGAAATGAAGACCGCAAACGGTGGCGGACTTGAAGAGGAAGGTGAAAATATTGAAGTTTTAGAACTTTCTTTTAATGATGCCCTTGCTATGATAGACAGCGGAGAAATCATGGATGCCAAAACCATCATGCTGCTACAGTATTTACGCATCAAACGCATTGTATAGTAATAACAAACGGTGTGAAACATACTTATAGCCGCCTATTGCTAAAACTATTTTAAAAGGATGACAATTAGGATCATCAGGATATTTGCTGCCGCAGCCATCTTTATTTTCAGTATTCTGATGCTGAAGACGATCTCCCAATATACAGGTTTTGATAAAAATGTGGGTTTTCTCATGTTTAAACAGAAAGTGGTCAGTAATCCGTATTGGATGACATTTTTTTACATTCACATTTTTTCAGTCACGCTTTGTTTATTGGCTGGACTCACTCAGTTTTCAAACCGGTTTTTAAGTGAAAACACAGCACTTCACAGATGGATAGGAAAAATTTATGTTTACAATATTCTGATCATCAATGTTCCGGCATGTTTTGTATTGGGATTATTTTCAAATGGTGGAATCATCGGGATTACAGGATTTATGCTTCAGGATATTCTCTGGGCTTATTTTACGATTGCTGCAGTTCTCTTCATTAAAAAAGGGAATATTGTAAGGCACAAAAAATATATGATCCTAAGCTATGCAGTTACCACTACAGCTATCACTTTCAGGATTATAAAGAATCTATTCTATCAGGAAAATCTGCATGATTATGAGCTGTTTTATGGACTGAATGTCTGGGTTTCCCTGATTCTCAATCTTGCAGCAGCTTATTTTATTTTCAGAAGCCAAGCATTATCTCTCAAAACTTACGTTCATCATCAAAATAATAAATGAGATAAACAGCAACAATGCATAGGAGATAATGAAGATCAAACCATTCAAGACTATTCTGTGTTGAGACTTTGCTGTCCACCGGTTAAAAAACCGCATCACCAGATAAGATAATCCAGCCAGGATCAGTAAGGTAAAAATAAAAAAAACAAAGCTCGAATCCATAGATATTAATTTATACCAAAACTATTATTTTTAAATTTAAAAACATAATAAGATCTCTAAATTAAACCCAGGTTCAGAATATTTCCGAATAAAGCCTACAACAAAATATATGAAAAAATTACTTTTTACACTCTCATTTGCTCTTTCTGCAATGGTATCAGGACAGAAAACTTCTGGTAAAACCGGTAATCTGGTACTCTACTCTTACCAGACCTTCAACTGCGATAATAAAGGATATTTTGATCCAAAAAAATATAAAAAAGAGGAAATAGACGGGATTTTTAAGCTTCTGTATAAGTTCAACAGTGGTTTGTTTGACAATCATACGGTCTTTAAACTCCCGGATCTTGAAGATGTCCGAAAAAATAAAAACATCTATCTGCAGCAACTGGAAAAACAGTATCAGGAAAAGAAAAAAGAACTGTATGGTATACAGGTCATCAATCTTCCGGAGTGGACAAAGCTCCGCCAGGAAACTATTCAGATTTTTGAAAATGAATATCAGCTGAAAAAGGAAGAGCTTATTGCCTACTCTGATCCTGCATCACTAAAAAACAGCAGATATTACAATACCTGCAAAGAATATATTGACGCGGTTTCTTCTCCCGACAAGCAGAAAATGTACGCCGTCTGGAAAAACTTTGTCGAAGCCAAAAGCAAAGATAATGCTGACCCGCAATTAGTAATCGATAAATTCAAAGCCCAGTTCAACGATCCGAAGAAAGATGATTATGCGCTGATTCAATTGATCGGTTTCGGCTTTTACAACTGTGCCAACGGAAGTTTCAGGCCAGATCCTAATGACGAGGGAACGCTCTATGAAAAATTTGACAAGCTCTTTACAAAGCTAAAGCAGGATTGTGATGAACCATAATTTTATTTAATGATTCAAAATTTAATGATTTAAAAATCAGGCAGCATTCGTTTTCGGATGCTGCTTTCTGTTTCTGTAAGAAATTTCTATTATTGAGCCTGAAAAAAATGATTGGCTTTTATTTCAGACAACTGAACCGATGTGGAAGGAATTCCAAATTTTATCAGCCTGTCAATAATATTTTCGAGATGGGAGCTGTCTTTTAAAACACAATCAGCAATGAGGCAGTATCCCCCGGTGATCCTTTTACAGCTGATAATTTCGGGGAACAGTTTCAGGTGATCGATAAATATTTTAAACTCATCATTTTTAAACTTCAGGTGAATAATCACTTTCAGGCTGTAACCTAGAAGGGCATAATCAATATCTGCTGTAAAACCTTTGATAACTCCGGTGTCGGTAAGGTTCTGCACCCTCTCTTTTGTGGCAGACTGGGAAAGAGAGATGCTACGTCCTATTTCGGCATAGCTTAACCTGGCGTTTTCAGTCAATAACCGTAAGATTTTATAATCAAATTCATCTAAAACTATTTTCATTGCATTTTTAAATTAAATCAGTAGAAATCATCAAAATTATAAAATTTCACCATTAAATCCACTTTAAAATCACATGAATTAGACGGAAATTTGACATAAAAAAATTATGACAACAATTGAACTTTCAGACAATGGAAACACACCATTTGAAAAGCTGATCGGGCACAATCCGGAAATACTTGCTAACTGGAACCGTCTTGAAGAAACTTTTTTTAAAAATGCAACCTTAGATCCCCGTTTACTCGAACAGGTGCGAAGGGCTCTTGCTTTTGGAAATGGCTGTGAATACTGCATGGTAAAAAACGGAAGGCCCGATTTCAGTCAATCAGATCTTAAAATTTCTGTAGCGGTAAGTTTCGCAGAGCTATTCTGTACAGATCACCGTTCCATACTCAAGAGTCATTTCAGCATGCTGAGCGAATTCTTTTCCGAAAAAGAAGTTTCAGAGCTTTGTACGTTTATCAGTTTTATCAGTGCTTCCCAAAAACTGGGGAAAATTTTTAACCTGACAGAAGAATATCAAAAAAATGCAGTGATAGAAATGGAACAATTGAATTTATTTAAGGATTTAAAAATTTAAGGATTTAAAAATCAGGCAGCATTCGTTTTCGGGTGCTGCTTTTGCTTCTAAATACTTACCCCATGAATATTTTTTACCTCAGCCATCACAAAGGTGCTGTGTGCACTTCCGATGGAATCCAGTGAGCCCAGTTTATTAAAGACAAAATCCTGGTAATGTTTCATATCCCTTACCTGAACTTTAAGGAGAAAATCGAAGTCTCCAGAAATATTATAACATTCAGCAATTTCATCGATCTGTAAGATATCTTCAACTAACTGATTTCCGACAGAACGGTCATGTATCTTAAGCTTGATCTGGCAAAAAACGGTAAATCCCCGGTTCAGCTTTTCTGCTTCCAGAACGGCTGCATAATGCTTGATATATCCTTCCTGCTCCAATCTTTTCATCCGTTCGAAAACAGGGGAAGGTGAAAGATTTATTTCTTTTGCAATCTCTTTTACGGTCAGTTTAGCATTCTTTTGCAGGATTCTGAGCAATTGCAGATCCCTTTCGTCAAGTCTTTCCACAGAATAATATTCTTTTTGAGGTTATGTTTTTCAAATGTACAGAATATTTAACTCTATAACACCCATCAAACAAAATTATATTCTGAATTTTAATAATTCTACCAATCAATCCACTTAATCAATACCTTTGGCTAGATTTTGTTCTTTAACATTCTTCATCAGACAGAAGAGGTTTTACATAACGTAAATTAATAGGGAATCGTGTGAGAATCACGAGCTGTCGCGCAACTGTAAGTAGCACAACAAAAGTTTTTATCCAGAATATCCACTGCCAACAGCGGGAAGGATGATAGAAGCCGTTACAAGCCAGGAGACCTGCCTGTTCTGAATTGACAATGCTTTCGCGGTCTGAAGCTTTTAGGTCATACAGATGATACATTTTGAACGTTTAATTGTGAATGATTTGATTTTAAACGCAAATATTTTTTTATAAAAACTCCTTATTTTTAAGGAGCAAAGAACTGCAACTTTATCGCTGATGAAGCTTATGGATAAAACCTCCGCTTCAGAAATTAACTCTTTGCCCTCTTAGAATATAAAGCATGTTGAATTAAAACTTGGCGTCAAAAAAAGAACCTTTAAGCCAATTCTCTTATTTAAAGGAAATAACGTTTTACTGTATCTACTTTGTTCCTAAAACTCTCTCTCCGAAAGTATTCTGAAGCATTATAAAAGAACTTTTAAAATCATGATTGTTTAATTTAAAAGTTTAAAAACATGCAAACACACATTCTTGGCAGCCCGCGTATTGGCCGCCACAGAGAACTCAAAAAAGCCTGCGAGCAGTATTGGTCAGGCAAGGCATCATTAAATGAACTCCTGGAAACCGGGAACAGCATCAGCCTTCAAAACTGGAAACTGCAGCAGGAAGCAGGAGTAGACCTTATCCCCTGCAATGACTTTTCTTATTATGATCAGGTTCTGGATATGACCCTGACTGTCGGAGCAATTCCGGAACGCTACAAAGAGATTGCCTTAAGAGCATCCGATTCTGAACTTGACCTGTATTTTGCAATGGCAAGAGGCTACCAGAAAAATGGCCTCGACATTACCGCCATGGAAATGACAAAATGGTTTGATACCAATTACCATTACATCGTTCCTGAATTTCAGAAGAACCAGCAGTTCGGATTATTTTCTAAAAAAATCATCAGTGAATTCCTCAGGGCAAAGCAAGCCGGAATAAATGCCAAACCTGTGATTATAGGACCTCTCACCTATCTTCTTCTGGGAAAAGAGAAAGAAGAGGGTTTTGATAAACTGGACCTCATAGAAAATCTGCTTCCGGTATACATTGAAATTTTAAAAGAGCTTGAAAAAAACGGAGCGACATGGATTCAGTTTGACGAACCGTTTTTAGGTCTCGATCTTACTGAAAAAGCAAAAGAAATTTACCAATCTGCTTATGATGAAATCAGAAAACAGTTTCCGGACCTGAAATTCATTGTAGCGACTTATTTTGAAGGCTTAAAAGACAATCTTTCATTAGCAGCTTCACTTCCTGTGGATGTTCTTCATATTGATCTGGTACGCTGCCCTGAACAGCTGGATGAAGTCTTACATACCATTCCGGATACTTTAAGCCTTTCTTTGGGAATCGTTGACGGAAGAAATATCTGGAAAAACGATTTCAGCCGATCTCTGACTTTTATTCATAAAGCTATAGAGAAAATAGGTTCTGAAAGGGTCCTCATCGCTCCATCCTGTTCACTCCTCCACTCACCTTTCGATCTTGATCTGGAAACGAACGAAAAGACACTGTCTCCTGAAATCAAACAATGGATGGCTTTTGCAAAACAAAAAGTCTCCGAAATTGTTACGTTAAAAAAACTCGCTTCAGAAAATCCGGATTACAATGCTTTACAAGAATTAGCTGAAAACAAAAAGGCGATTGAAAACCGTAAAACGTCAATTTTAATTCATAATCAGGAAGTAAAAAACCGTGCTGATGTGACCACCAAAGAAGATGCACAAAGAAACAGTTCTTTCAATATAAGAAAAGAAAAACAACAAAAAGTGTTGCAACTTCCTTTGTTCCCGACAACAACCATCGGCTCGTTTCCACAGACAAAAGAAGTAAGAACATGGAGATCAAAATTTAAAAAAGGTGAACTGACTGCTGAACAATATGATGATCTTCTTAAAAAAGAGACGGAAAGAACCATCCGCTGGCAGGAAGAAATCGGGATTGACGTTCTGGTTCACGGAGAATTTGAGCGAAATGATATGGTGGAATATTTCGGGGAACAATTGGAAGGGTTTGCCTTTACTCAAAACGGTTGGGTGCAAAGCTACGGAAGCCGTTGTGTGAAACCACCGGTGATCTATGGTGACGTTCACCGCCCGCATCCTATGACTGTTTACTGGTCCAAATATGCCCAATCTTTAACTCAAAAATGGGTAAAAGGAATGTTGACGGGCCCCGTAACGATTCTTCAATGGTCTTTTGTACGTGACGATCAGCCCCGTTCATTAACGTGCAAACAGATTGCCTTGGCGATTCGTGATGAGGTGAGTGATCTGGAAAAAGCAGGAATCAGAATCATCCAGATTGATGAGCCTGCCATTCGTGAAGGATTACCGCTGAGAAAATCCGACTGGCAAAATTATCTGAAATGGGCAGTTGAAGCTTTCAGAATTTCAGCAAGCGGTGTAGAAGATGCCACGCAGATTCATACGCATATGTGCTATTCTGAATTCAACGATATCATTCAGAATATTGCAGATATGGATGCCGATGTGATCACAATAGAATGCTCCAGAAGCCAGATGGAACTGCTGAATGCTTTTGCAGATTTCAAATATCCGAATGAGATCGGACCGGGAGTTTATGATATCCATTCACCTAGAGTTCCGTCAAAAGAAGAAATGGTAGAATTGCTGAAAAAAGCGCAGGCCGTTATTCCTGCACAACAGCTTTGGGTAAACCCTGACTGCGGTTTGAAAACCAGGCATTGGGATGAAACGGAAAAGGCATTGATTGCGATGGTGGAAGCTTCAAAAGAAGCTGCAGAAGCCTTTGATAAAGAAAGAAATTTAGTTAATTAATTGGATTCGGCAGGAGTTTTTAAGCTCCTGCTTTTTTTTGGTCAAAAATATTTATAGCATCTTTATGACTACTTTTCCTTTTGCATGGCCACTTTCTACATATTTTACTGCTTCATTAGTATTTTGGAAGGAAAAAACTCTATCTATGACAGGTTTTATTTCTCCTGCTTCTATCAGCTTTGTAATTTCTCCTAACTGTTTTCCATCAGCTTTCATGAAAAGAAAAGAGTAATTAATGTTTTGCTTATCCGCTATTTTTCTGATTTTACGGCTCAACAATTTTGTAGCAAATTTTACATACCAGGGTAGATTAAATTCATCGGCAAACACAGGTGTTGGCGGACCGGAAATTGAAATAATTTTCCCTTCTGGCTTCAGGATATTGAATGATTTTTCCAGGGTTTTGCTGTCCTGGCTGTTCAGCACGACATCATAATCAGTCAGAATATCTTCAAAATTCTGTGTTTTATAATCGATTAGCACGTCTGCACCAAGGTTCTTTAATAGTTCAAAACTTTTTTCACTGGCAGTGGTAGCAACCGTTGCTCCCAGATATTTTGCCAACTGTATAGCAAAAGTTCCTACACCACCGGATCCGGCCTGAATAAAAACTTTCTGACCGGCCTGAACATCGGATTTCTCAATCAAAGCCTGCCAAGCCGTTAATCCCACCAAAGGAATTGAAGCTGCTTCTTCCATCGTCAGGTTTTTAGGCTTCAAAGCAACATCTTTTTCATTAATAGAAATAAATTCTGTGAAAGTCCCTATATGAAAATCTGCTACCCTTGCATAAATCTCATCCCCCGCTTTAAAGCTTTTTACTTTTGAACCTACTTTTGTGATGACTCCTGCCACATCGTGACCTAAAATCAACGGCATTTTATAAGGCAGGATAAGCTTAAACTCACCACTTTTTATTTTAGAATCCAGGAGATTGACACTTACTGCATAAATCTGGACTAAAACCTCATTTTCTCTGACACCGGGTTCGGGTACATCTATAAGTTGCAGCTCACTGTCTTTTTTATAACGGCTAATGCTAAATGCTTTCATACTTTGAGTTTTTATTTTAGGATATGTTGTACTTTCCCAGGGTTTATAAGTCTTCAGCAGATATTCTTTTATCAATTCTTTCCGCAGTCATTTCTGTGGCGACAGGCTATAAGCGTTAAAAAGAATATTCTCTTTTGTATTTAAAAATTAATTGGGTAAATTCGCTTGCATTTTACAAGTACAAATCTATACAATAACTTTTAAAATGCAAGTTATTTTTTTTAATTGTTAAATTTATTTTATGTCAACTTCAAAAAAGAGATCAGATTGTCCTATCAGCTGCTCACTGGATATCTGGGGAGACAAATGGTCACTGCTTATTATAAGAGACCTTATGTATGCCAAACAGTGCACTTATGGGGATTTTCTAAAATCTGACGAAAAAATAGCAACCAATATTCTGGCTTCCCGCCTTCTTATGTTAGAAGAAAACAAGCTCATCACCAAGCTGGACCACCCGGAAAGTAAGGCTAAAGTACTCTACAAACTTACTCAAAAGGGTATTGATCTGCTCCCTGTCCTGATTGAAATTAATCTCTGGGCCGAAAAATATTCTGACATTCCGGAAAATCAGAAACTGATGTTAAAAGAAGTAAAAAAGGATAAAGAGGCTTTCGTAAATAAGCATATTAAGGAGCTGAGTAAAGAAATATATTAGGACTATAAGTTTCGGAAGATTTCATGCACAACTTGAGGCTCCTTGCTGATCACATTGGCGGATGATCTTAGAAGTGCCTGTTAATATAGCGGACGATAGACTGAAGAATCATTAACTATAAATATAATATTTTTAAATTCCAACTTTCTTTCTAATAAATAATCACATTAAACATAATTAATTGATAATATTCACAGCATTTGCTATTAATTAAAAAAAAATTTAGTTTAGACAAAAAAAAAAATGAATGACTAAATATTTTAATCAAATTTGTGAATTTCGTCAAAAAAATCCTATAATCAAAGGTCGTGCTATTAGAACTGACAATCCGATTCTACATGATGTTAAAATTGCTCTTAGTAATTTAAAAGACGAACTGGATAAAAGATATAAAAAATTTGAAGGTATTGATTTTACAGTAGAAATATCTAAGGGAGCTGCTAATTTTCCAAATATAACTCATGTTTGCATTCTTCCTCCAGGACAAAGAGTATCGGACGGAATATATGTTGCGATTTGCTTTGATAAACTAGGGAAAGGAGCTGTAGTTGGTTGTGCAGAATCAAAAACTAATTCTAAAAGTTTAAATATTGTGGTTAGAAAAAAAGGGAAATATATTCCGATTTTGGACATTGATGGAGGAAGTGAAAAAACTAAATATAATAACGTATATGAAAATCCAAAAGATTTTTATTACAAGTTAGAAAACGAAGTTGAATTAGAAAATCATATTAAAACATCATTGAGTCTATGTCTATATAATCTAAAATTGACAAAATACTCACAACATCTTCAAATTAAAAATTATTTGAACTCTACAATTAATGAAAATGAAATAGAATATTTTAATATAAATAATATTCAAGACGATAGAAAAAAAATTGCTATTCAAATTCATGCGAGGAGAGGTCAAAAACTGTTTAGGAAAAAACTTATTGATACTTATAATAAAAAATGTGCCGTAACAAATTGTGAAATTGTAGAAATGTTAGAAGCAGCGCATATATATTCCTTTAGAGGCTCCGATACTGATAAAATACCTAATGGGCTTTTATTACGCTCAGATATTCATACGTTATTTGATTTGGGACTAATTAGTATTAATCCCAATAATTATCTTATTCAAGTTAGCAACAAAATAATTAACGATGAATATTATGCTAAATTACATGGATTAAAAATTAATTTGCCTAAGAGAAGTGAAGATTATCCAAATCAAGATTCCCTTAAACTCCATTTTGAAAATGTTTTTGATATATAAAACAGCCACAAGATTATACCGATAGCATAAAATTTTTTTTAAGTTCTTTATGTAATTTATTCCAACCGATTGCGATTGCCCTCAAAACAAATTAATAATCAAAAACTTACAGTTTCTCAATTTAAAAGCTTAATTTTGCACCCCGAAATAAGGATCATACATTATAAAAATTGCCAATAGCAGTAGTGTACAAAAATGCGGATGAAGATAGCGATTGTATATGACCTTAAAAATCAATAAATATCTACATATGAAAAGAGTTGGTGAGCATAGAAAGCTTCTTGGGGTCGATAAAAACGTTACGTTAAAGGAATTAAAGACCATTTACAGAAATACGATGAAAGATTCGCATCCAGATAAGTTTGCTAATGACGAAGCCGGAAAACTGGAAGCAGAAGAAAAAAGCAAATCTGTGATTGAAGCTTACCACTTTCTGGTAAGTATTAACGAGGAAACACAGGAAAAATATAAAGAAGAATACACGGAAACCATCACAAAATCTAATATCCAGGATTTTTATCTGGAGAAAGCGGTTTTAAAAATTCAGCATCTGAACGGAATGATGTACGAATATATTGGGGTTCCAAGAAATACATATATCAAAATGGTTAACTCTGATTCGCCAAGCCGCTTTGCAAGAAGACACATTTATGGAAACTTCATCTACAGAAAGTCTGGTGAGGTAATGGCAGACTAATTTCCTGCATATAATAATATAAGCAAAGGCTTCCAGAATGAACTGGAAGCCTTTTTTAGGGCTAAAAAACAATGTTTGAACCCATTTTATGCTTTTTTTGACGCAAAGGATTAATTGTTATAATTCATAATAAGGAAGCAAAGAGGGAATCAATCAAAAATTGATTCGATTAAGGTTCATGGCTACCTGATAGCTTAATCAGCGGCATAGCCGGGTATTCTTTGCCTTCCTCAAAATAAAAGTACAGAATAGAAACTTTGCGTTAAAAAACTGAGGTACTTAAGATCAAAAAAGCGCATCAGAAATCTGATGCGCTTTTAGGTTAATTAAGGTTGCATATTTTAGTCTATGTGTTTCGGAGTGTATCCGTCTTCACTTAGTTCTTTATGTACATAGTCTGCTTTCATTTCAGTTTCGTAGTCTACTTTTTCATGTTGACCCATTCTTCTCAGAATGGAATCAAATAATGAATATACTACCGGTACAATGATCAGCGTCAGGAATAATGATGATGTCAAACCACCGATAATTACCCAAGCCAGACCGTTGTTCATCTCCGCTCCTGCTCCTTTTGCAATCGCAATCGGGATCATACCGAAGATCATCGCAATCGTTGTCATCAGGATCGGACGAAGACGTGCATGGTTCGCCTGAATCAGTGCATCATGTGTATTGGCACCTGCCGCTTTTCTCATATTCGCAAAGTCGACAATCATAATCGCATTCTTCGCTACCAAACCAATCAACATGATCATCCCCAGCATCGTAAAGATGTTTAATGAATTTCCGGTGATGGCAAGGATCACCATCACCCCAATCAATGCCAGAGGAATAGAGAATAATACCACGAACGGATATACAAACGAGTCATACAATGAAACCATTACCAGATAAACCAATACGATAGCAGCCAGCAATGCGATTCCTAAGGTACCGAAACCTTCGGTCTGGTTTTCCATATCACCACTCCAGATATAGCTTACGCCTGCCGGCTTGGTTTTTTCGTTATCCATAAACTGAGCAGCCCATTCGTTGGCAACATCTCCTACAGGACGACCCACTACTTTAGATTTTACCTTTACAGAAGGTGCTTTATCTCTACGTTCCAATAAGCTCGGTCCTGAACCCATTTTCACATCAGCAAACTGGCTCAGTCTGATCTGCTCACCCTGAGGATTCGTAAACATCAGATTTCTTACATCGTCAATGGACTGTCTGTTGGCATCACCAAAACGGATGTTGATGTCATATTCATATTCTCCGGCTCTGAATTTCCCGTCTGTATTTCCATTGAATGCAGTCTGCATTGTTTGTCCTACACTGGAAAGATTTAAGCCTAAAGACGCCATTTTATCCCTGTCGATATTCACCTGAACTTCCGGACTTCCAGAGTCAGTTGATAATTCTGCATCCACAGAACCAGGAACCTTTTTAAGCAATTCAAGAATTCTGTTTGCTTCTTTATTGGCTGTTTCGTTATCCTGAGCGGTTACTACCATTTCAATTGGCGCATTATCTGCTCCCATTAATCCGATCGGTGCCGTTTTAAATTCAACTCCGGTGAATTTTTCTTCCAGTGCTCTCTTGATTTTTGCAGACTTGATATCTGTGCTTTCATTACGCTCAGATTTATCTACCAGAATTACCTGGATCTCTGACTGATACAAGGTAGCCTGCGCTCCACCAAATCCTGATGACTGCTGACCAACTGTGGTAATCATATCTACAACATCTTTATCATTTCTCAGGTATCTTTCAACCGCTAAAGTAATCTGGTTGGTCTTTTCTACAGAAGCATCTTTTGGAAGCTCCATTTGAACAAGAAACTGGCCTCTGTCCATTTTAGGGAAGAATTCACCACCAATAAATCCGAAAGCTACCAGCATAAATGAAGAAATCAGGATAATGAAGGTTACAATCACTGTCATAATCCTTCTTAATGTTGTCTTTAACGCCCACTCCAGAATTCCTGTGATCCAGTGAGTGAATTTCTCCAGTTGTTTTTCAAACCAAAGGATAAATTTCTCAAAAGGATTTTTACCTGTTAAATGCACCAGCTTACCATATCTTGAAGATAACCAAGGAATGATGGTAAATGAAGCTAACAATGAAAATAATGTCGCGATAACCACCGTTACGCAGAACTGTGTCAGGATATCAGAAACCAAGCCTGAACTCATCGCAATCGGTAAGAATACCACCACAATTACCAGGGTAATAGCCGTTACCGTAAACCCAATTTCTGAAGCCCCATCGTACGCTGCACGAATTCTGCTTTTCCCCATCTCCATGTGACGGTAAACGTTCTCCAAAACTACAATCGCATCATCCACAAGAATACCAACCACCAATGAGAGTCCTAATAAACTCATCAGGTTTAAGGTATACCCCATCAAGTACATTCCGATTACCGTTGCAATCAATGACATCGGAATAGAAACCATTACGATGAATGCGTTTCTGATGTTGTGAAGGAACAATAACATAACTACTGCTACCAGGATAATCGCTAGGAATAAGTCGAAAATTACGTGGTCTGCAGCTTCAAGCGTAAAGTCTGTGGTATCATCTACAATATTGATTTTAATCGCCTGAGTTTTATAGTTGTTCTGAACATCAGCAATTGTTTTCTGAATGGCATCTGAAACGGAAACCGCATTGGCATCAGACTGTTTTTTTACCTGAAGTAAAATCGTTGGATTCTGATTGTATCTTGCCACTTTCTCCACATCTTTTTGGGTGTCGAAAACAGTTGCAATATCAGATAATCGTACCTGAGCTCCATCTTTATTGGAAACCACAAGGTTATTCATCTCATCTACACTTTTATACTTTCCGGAAAGTCTGATTGTAGATCTTGAAGTTCTCGTCTTCAAAGCCCCCGTCGGGAAATCCAGGTTGGATGAAAGAATGGCCTGCTGTACATCTGCGATGGCAATACCATAACCCTGCATTTTCTTTTCATCTAAGTTTACCTGAATCTCTCTCTCCTGTCCTCCTACAAGGTCAACCTGAGCCACACCGTTTACACGGGAGAAAATAGGCTCTATTTTTTTATCTAAAAGGTCATAAAGATCTTTATTATTCAGCTTGTCGCTGGAAATACTCAACGTCATGATCGGAAGATCATCCAGTGAGAATTTTTGCAAAGAAGGAGGATCTGCATCATCCGGAAGATCTGCCAGAATAGCATTTACCTTTCTCTGTGCATCATTCAAAGCATAGTTTACATCGGCACCGGTATTCAGCTGAACCATAATAACCGATAAACTTTCGTAAGATGAAGATTCTACTTTTTTTACGTTTTCCAGGGAACCCACGGCATCTTCAATCTTTCGGGTTACCGAAGTTTCCACTTCAGCAGGCGAAGCTCCCGGATATACCGTAGAAATGGTTACCATATTGGTTTCAAACTTCGGAATCAACTCGTACCCCATCATGGAGTAACTTAATAAACCACCCAATGTAAGTATCGTAAACAATACGATAACAAGGGAAGGCCTTTTAATGGATATTTCTGCTAACTTCATCTTCTGTTACTTTACGATATTGATTTTTGAACCGTTATCAAGGTTGATTTGTCCGCTGGTAACTACCTGTTCGCCACCATTCAGCCCGCTTAAGATCTGAACTTTGTCACCGTATACTTTTCCGGTTTGTACTTTGATCAGTTTAGCCGTTCCATTGCTTACGATAAATAATTGTCCTGAACTTACTCCGTTTACAAAAGCTTGTGCAGGAACGGTCAGCATATTCTGAGTTTCAGCACCATGATTGGTTTTGAACAAAGCTGTTGCATACATACCCGCTTTCAGGTTTCCTCTGTTCTGAACTTCAATTTCAACAGGGAAATTTAAAGAAGCATCACTTTTAGGAGCAATGAAGGTAATTCTTCCGCTGAAAGATTCTCCAGGTAAAACATTTACATTGATTGGAACCTCCTGGCCCAACTGGATTCTTCCAACCTGGCTTTCGTCTACCAATACAGAAAGTTTAAGACTGTTGATGTTAACGATTTCAAACATGGAAGTCCCTACGGAAACCACTGTTCCTGGTTCTACCATCTTTTTGTTGATCGTTCCGCTGATCCCTGCACGGATGCTGGTATCATTTACTCTTACCCCCTGTGCTCTTACGGCTGCCTGGGCATTTTTCAGCTGCAGTCTTGAGTTATCAACCTGCTGTTTGGTAACCCCTCCGGTTTTGAAGGCATTTTCGTAACGCTGGTTATCAATAATCGCATTTTGCAAATTATTCTGAGCCTGAGAAACATCCACTTCGATCGCGTCTTTTTTGATCACGGCCAGAGTCTGTCCTGCAGAAACTCTTGATCCTTCTTTTACCAGAACGCTTACAATACGTCCGGCAATTTCAGAAGACTGATTCATTTCCTGCTTTGGAATGAAAGTTCCGTTGGCAGTATAATCTGTGTCGATATTTTCTCTTGCTACAGTGACAACATTTACGTTGATTTTATCCACCTGTTTAGCAACTTCTTTTACTTCTGTTTCCTGTTTTTTCTTATTATCAGCGATTTTATATGCACCTAAACCTATAAGTACAGCTGCAACGATGATATATATTAAGGTTTTTTTCATAGTTTATTACGGGTTTTGTAGTGTGTTTAATTCTCCTTTAGCCTTGATTAATTTTATTTCCGCCTGTTTGTAATCCAATAAAGCATTTGCATAGTTCTGTTTCGCCTGGGTAAGAGCATTTTCAGCATCTAAAACCTCTGTAAGCGTTGCCAGACCATACTGATAGTTGGCCTGAGTATTTTTCTGAACTCTTTCTGCCAATCCTACATTATCTTTCATACTCTCGATATTGATTAATGCATTTTCCATATTGGTAATTGCATTTTTATAATCTAAACTTAGGCTCAGCTGAGTATTTTGGATATCCAAATCTAAATCCTGGATATCAATTTCTGCCTGATTGATTTTAGCTTTGGTAGCTCCCCCTGTGAAAATAGGAATGTTCACATTCAAACCAATCGCTGAATAATCACTCCAAAGAACTCCGTTGTTAATCCCATTGGTAAGAGGGAATTTTCTACCTTGTCCTCCCCAGCCGTAATTGGCAACAAGATTCACTGTCGGGTATAAATAAGCTTCCGTAGCTTTTTTGTTAAACTGCAAAAGTTCTCTGTTTTTATTTAAAACTTTGATTTCCGTACGGTCGTCCAGGTTTACGTTGCTCGCTATCAGTTCAGGTCTTGGCTCGATTGTTTTCTCTTCAAGCTCGATATCTGTAGAAATAGGAATTCCCATATAAAACTTCAAAGCATTTTTTGAAAGTTCAACGGAATTGATCAACTGCTGCTTATTGGAACCGATATTGGTAAGCTGTACGTTGGTACGGTCTAAATCGATGGCTTTTGCCAAACCGTTATCAACCAGGCTCTTGATTACATTTCTCGTTTTTTCCGTATTGGCATAGCTGGCTTCAACCGTTTTAAGATTCTCTTCCTGAACAAAAACCTGATAATAAGCTGTTGCTACATTTTCAATAATTTGTTCATTCGTTAACTGAGCATTTAAAACATAGAATTCTCTTGTAGATTTTGCTGCTTTAAGGCCGGTAAAAACCCTTTGATCAAATAATGCCTGCTGAAGCTGTACAGAAGCTGTGGAGCTCCATGGCTGTCCCAACTGCGCCCTGATTCTCTCTCCGCCAAATTCAAGCAAAGATTCCTGAATAATCGGATTGTAAGTTAAACCTGCAGTAGCACTTATCTGCGGTAAAGCTCCAGCTCTGGCCTCATCAATTTTATATTCAGCTTTTTTGATCTGTAATGCTGCTTTTTTAGCTTCTGCTTTATTTTGCAGTGCCTGTTTGATGGCTTCCTGTAAAGAAACCTGCTGCTGGGCAGATACGGATGAAAAGCCGAAAATCATAAATGCTGCAGCTATCCCAATTTTTAGCTTATTAGCAGTTATACGTTTTCTTTTCATAATTTTATACTTCGTTTATTTTTTTAATGTAATTTTTCCTGACAATGTTTTTATTTCTAAAGGACGATTCATTTCTTAAAATACTTTAACATTTTTTTAATTTTTGAAAAGCATGTTAATGATGATCTCTTTTCTTTCGGAAATAATTTTGTCATATTCTTCATCACTGATCATCAGATTCTCCATAAATAAAGGTCTTATGGCACTTGGAAACACGAGTAACGAGACCATATTCAGAATAAATTGTACAGGGGCCATTTTTTCAATATTCCCCAGTTCCATTTCTTTTTCGATGTCTTTATAAAGAGTATCCAATACATCTTCTTCTATTTCTCTCTGATGGCAGTTCCCCTTATTGATCTGTGAAACGATATAGGTTTCCAAATATGGGTACTGAAGGCTTGTAGAAAGACTTCCTTCTATAAACTTGCTGATCTTTACCTTAAAAGGCAGATCTGCATTCTGGATGATCTTAGATTTTTCCTGTTCCACCCGTTGAGCTTCATCAAAAATGATCTGAATCAGATTATCCCTTGAGCGGAAATAATAATTGATCAGTGTTCTGTTCACTCCTGCTGCATCTGCGATCTCTTGGGTCGTAGCGTCAAACTTCCCTTTCACAAAGAATAAATTCTTCGCTGTCTCTTTTATTAATTCCTGTGTTTGGTCTTTTTTTGCTTGATTTGACATTATTGTTAAACAATTTTGTGCAAATTTAAATCAAATTTTATTTTTGACAAAATTGTTAAACAAAATAATTAAACAAATTTGTCATGATTTACATCATGTTTTAAAAAACAGAGATGCATCAATAAAAAACTGAATTTAGATCATTCGGAGAAATATTAATAAGGATATTTTAAGCAAAGTAATAGAATAGACTTCTCTGTGGAAACAGTTAAATTACGGATGCAAGAACTATAGAGCATGGCCTCTGATAAGAAAAGAGGACAGTTATTAAAACAAAAACGGGCAGAAAATTCTGCCCGTTTTTTATTTTACAATAATTTTATTTTATCTTCTGAAATATCGACGACCTTATCTTTATAAAGTCCGCCGAGTGCTTTTTTAAAGTTTTTTTTGCTCATCTGAAGCTCATCTTTGATCTCTTCAGGAGAAGATTTGTCCGACAGATAGAGAAGTCCATAGTTTTCCTCCAGCTTGTTGATAATCTTCTGTTTGAACTCATCTATATTCTCGAAACCTTCCGGCTGTAGGGAAACATCAATTTTACCGTCTTCACGGATAGCTTTGATGTAACCGCCTTCTTCTGATAAAGGATACAACTTTTTGAATACGTCTGATGCATAAACAAGCCCGATGTATTTTTTATTGATCACCACATTCCATCCCAGCTCACTTTCATTCATCATCAAAAGGTCTACTTTATCTCCTTTCTGGAAAGGAAGATCCTCATACTGTGGATTTCTTTTGAATTTTGTTGTTCCTGTAATCAAATCAAGGTCTTCATCCACATATAAATACACCAGGTATCTTTTTCCTTCAATAATTTTGGATTTCTGCTGTTTATAGGGGATAAAAAGATCTTTTATGATTCCCCAATCCATAAAGGCTCCGCTCGGAAGACTCTGCACGCAGCTCATTACGGCATATTCACCTACTTCAGCCAATGGAATTTCAGTGGTTGCCTTTAATTTACCGTCGTCCTGATAGACAAAAACTTCAACATCATCACCAATTTCTTTTTCATCACTGGTGAAAACCTTAGGCAAGAAAGCTTTTTCGCCTGATTCGTCCGCCAGGATCCATCCTGAATAGTTTTTTTCTGAAATTTTTAAAGTCTGGGTTTTTCCGAGTTGCATTGAATATAAAATTAGCCACAAAGGTACGCAAAATTGAAGATTTTAAACTATGCATCCTTTTTCCTGTTTTTATATTCTCCAATTAAGGTATATTGAAATGAGTCCGGATCTCTTTAAATTTTGCAGCTCCGGGAGTTTTTTAAAAGGCTTTTTTACCCAAAAATTAAGCTTGCCTGTGCTTTAAAATAGTTCAAAATAGAAAATCATAGAGACCAATTAATCATTTCAGTTCACAAAAAAAGAGAAGCAAAATGCTTCTCTTTAATCTTTAAATATTTGAATTTTAAATCTTTCAATCAAAATTACATATGGATAGGTCTCTTCCCTGTTGCATCCAATGCCGCTTCTTTAATAGCTTCAGCATAGGTTGGGTGGGCATGAGAACTTCTTGCGATGTCTTCGGCACTTGCACGGAACTCCATAGCAATTACACCTTCTGCGATAAGGTCGGCAGCTCTGGCCCCGATGATGTGCATTCCTAAAACTTCGTCAGTTTTTTCGTCTGCAATAATCTTGACAAGACCGTCGATATCACCACTTGCACGGCTTCTACCTAGCGCTCTCATTGGGAAAGAACCTACTTTGTAAGCTACTCCTTCTTCTTTCAGCTGTTCTTCCGTTTTACCAACTCCGGCAACTTCAGGCCAGGTGTATACAACACCAGGAATCAGGTTGTAGTTGATATGAGGTTTCTGGCCTGCCAGTATTTCAGCCACCAAAACTCCTTCTTCTTCAGCTTTGTGAGCAAGCATTGCACCTTTGATTACATCACCGATCGCATAGATATTCGCAACATTGGTCTGCAAATGATCATTTGTTTTTACTCTTCCTCTCTCATCAAGTTCTACCCCTGCTTTTTCAAGAGCAAGACCGTCTGTATAAGGTTTTCTTCCTACAGATACCAAACAGTAATCTCCTTCTACAGTTACTTCCTCTCCTTTTTTATCTTTAGCAGTGATTTTTACAGTATCTCCGTTTCTTTCAACAGCAGAAACAGCCGTAGAAAGCATAAATTTCATTCCCTGCTTCTTAAGAACTTTAGTCAGTTCCTTGCTTAAAGCTCCATCCATTCCAGGAATGATCTTATCCATGAACTCAACAACAGTTACCTGAGCTCCCAATCTTAAGTATACAGAACCTAATTCAAGACCGATTACTCCTCCACCGATTACTACCAGGTGCTTAGGAATTTCTTTAAGGTTTAAAGCTTCTGTAGAAGTGATCACCCTTTCTTTATCTAAAGAAATGAAAGGTAATGAAGACGGTTTGGAACCGGTTGCGATAATGATATATTTGGATTCGATGGTTTCAGAAGAACCGTCGTTTTTCGTTACTTTGATCTGAGTAGCAGATTCGAAGCTTCCCAATCCTTCAAAAACAGTGATTTTGTTTTTGCTCATCAGGTAGTTGATTCCATCTGTATTCTGCTTTACCACTTCGTTCTTACGCTCGATCATTCTTGCGATATCAGCCTGTGGCTCATTGATAATGATTCCGTGGCCTGCGAAGTTGTGCTTCGCGTTTTCGAAATGCTCAGAGCTGTCTAAAAGCGCTTTTGACGGAATACATCCAACGTTAAGACAAGTTCCGCCTAAAGTTGAATATTTTTCAATAATTGCTGTTTTGAAACCTAACTGTGCTGCACGGATTGCAGTTACATAACCTCCAGGACCAGAACCGATTACGGTAACATCGAATTGACTCATGTTATTATATGAATTTGTTTATTATTATCTTTCTTAATTCTCACAAATTTACATATAAATTACCAAGCACCAAAGTGAGTTTTGTCAATTTTGAGATTGATAATTCAGATGGTTTGATTGCGGAACTGTTATTTTAATAATTTTATATTTTCTTCATTCCCCTTTTTCAGATAGATTGCTGTAAAAATGAGTGGCTTTTCTGCGGATGCATTATCAAAATGAAGGATTTTTACATTTTTAGGCTCATAGAAAGCATCTCCTTCATGAAGTATAACTTTCTGCTGACCTTCTATCTGGAAAACGGCTTCCCCGGATTTTATTACTCCTAAAACGGGACACGGGTGCAGATGTTCAGGAGCTCCTTGTCCTGCAGCCATTGTTATTTCCTGAATTTCTGCCGATTTAACGCTCTGACCAATAGCCGTTTTTAATAATTCTTTTCTGGAGATTGTCTTCTGCTGAGCCATCATTACAGCAGAATTCAGTATCAAAATAACGATGATAAATGGCTTTATGAAATTTCCCATTTTATTTATACTTAAATTATATGCTAAGTCTTTCGTGGCTTATGAATCAATCTACATTCAGTTTTCCCTGGCCAAAAGTTCCGGTACTTTCAAAAAATGAACCTCCATATACATACCATTCAAGATTTTCTAAATAGTCAACCGCATTTTCAGGGGTTATTTGTGAGCGATCTTTTTTCGAAACGATTCCTTTGTACCATCTTCCTGATTTAGAATAATGTTCAAATTCAACAAAATAACGGATCCATATTCTTTGACAAAGTTTGCACTGTTGAATCGTTACCTCTGCATATCTTCCGTTAGTATGGTCTATTCCTAATTCAGAACTTCTGTATTCAGTATAGTTTGAATTCGGCTTTTCACAAGCACATCCAATTTTTGGAATTTTATTCATTGATGAATATTGATTTTAAATAAAATAATGAAGGTCAAATGTAAAAAAAATGAATCCATAACGCAAATTCAGAAATTATTGCTTCATCAGATCCAACAAAACCTTCTCATATTTGTTCAGAATAATATCCTTCGAAAATCTTGATCTTATCGAATTTTTTATTCCATCACGGTTATAATTTCCCTGTAAAACTTTCATAATTTTTTGGGAAAAATCTTCATAATTTTCAATATTAGAAACTTCGCCGTTTACCTGGTGCTGGATGATTTCATTGATCCCTCCCGGACAGTTATTGGCCAAAGAATAGGTTCCGCAGGCTCCTGCTTCCAAAAGAACGTTCGGAAAGCCTTCATATCGCGAAGAGAGGACAAAAAGATCTGCATATTTTAAAAACTGGTAAGGATTATCCTGTCTGCCATGGAAAATAACATTTTTCAGTCCCAGAAAATCCTTCATCTGAAGCAGCACATCTTTATCTTTACCGTCACCCAGGATATGAAGCATAATATTTTCATTTTTAAGCCTTGAAAATACTTTCAGCAGATTGTCAAAACCTTTTCTGGCCGACAGGTTTCCTATGGCCACAACGTTTTTATAATTGTATTTAAAGCATTCGGGTTTGGCAGAAGTTCCCAGTTTTGCATTGATAAAATCAAAATCGACAGGGTTGTTTATTTTAACAATTTTCTTCTTTTTAATGTTGAAATTATCAACAAGGTCATGCATCATGTCATCGCTCTGAGCAATGATTTTCTGATAGTTATTGTAAAAATTATAGAAAAATTTGATTTCTTTTCGCGTTACATGCTGTGTTACCACATTCGTTTCCCTGGCAATGAATTTCGTTCTTGGAAAAAGCTTAATGAATAAAGCCAGATAAGCATTTACTTCACCAAAACCCGAAAACACAATATCCGGTTTTCTACGGTAAATCTCGCCTAAAATAGGCTTTAGAGAATGCCTGATTCTTTCAGTATTGATATCAATGATTTCAACATCTTTTTTCAGAAAATTAAGATATCCGCCCTGTTTGCGAAGCAAAAGGATTTTGGGTTCAAACCGGTCTCTTGAAAGATGATTGGCTATGGTGGTAACAATTCTTTCTGCACCACCGGTTTCCAGATCCGGCAGAATAAATATGACAGATATTTTTTTCATCAGTTAAAGTTACTAAAAAGTTTTATTAAGTTTCAAATATTGATATTCGGAACATTTCAATAAAGTTAAATCTTAAAAAAAGCCCTTCCAAAGAAGAGCTTAGATATTAAATATATTGGATTTCTTAATTCGCTACATCGCTGATGAATTTTATCCTCAGCATTCTCACTTCTTCATCAGACAGTTCATCCCCGAATTCATCGAGAAGCACTTTCATGCTGTCACTTTCAGATTCGGTCATGAATTCCATGAAGCCATCTACAATATCTTCATCAAAATTATCTTCAATATAATAGTCGATATTCAGCTTTGTTCCCTGATAAACAATACTTTCCATTTCTTTTAAAAGCTCGTTCATGGAAAGGTTCTTAGCCCTTGCAATATCTTCCAGATCAATTTTTTTATCGGTACTCTGGATAATGAAAACTTTGTGGCTGGATTTGTTGGCCACCTGTTTCAGTACCATATCCTGAGTACGTTCGATATTATTGTCTTCTACATATTTATTGATAAAATCTGCGAATTCTTTACCATATTTCTTAGCTTTTCCTTCCCCGACTCCGTAAATTTTTGTGATTTCGTCTACCGTTATTGGATACTGAACGGTCATATCCTCCAGACTTGGATCCATGAAAACCGTGTAAGGTGGAATTCCATGTTTTTTGGCCACTTTTTTTCTCAGATCTTTTAACTGCCCAAAGAGGTTCTGGTCCAGACCTGTACTGGCCTGCATTTGTACCTGTTCGCTCTCTGCTTTGGTCTGGGAAAGATCAAATTCCCTGTCTTCAGCAATTAAGAATGGCTTTTTAGACTGTTTTTCTAAGAAGTTTCTTGCTTTATCAGCCATTTTTAAAACGCCATACGTTTCAATATCTTTCTGCAGAAAACCCTGAACCGTTGCCTGTCTCAAAATGGTTTTCCAGTAGTTGTCCTTTTCCTCTTTTCCGAAACCGAAATGAGAAGTCTGCTCTAATTTATATGATTTTGTAACTGCATTTTCTTTTCCGACAATTACCGAGATCAGATCTTTGGACTTGAATTTTTCTCCGGTATCTTTAATAAGTGTCAAAACCTTTTTCAGATCCGGTGTTGCTTCTTTTAATTTTGGAGGGTTAGAAGAGTTGTCACACATATTGGCTCCATCTCCTTTTACCGGGTCAAAGTTTTCACCGAAATAATAAAGAATATACTGTCTTCTGCTCATTGAGGTTTCAGCATAGCCCACCACCTCATTTAAAAGCTGTAATCCGATTTCTCTTTCGGATACTGGTTTCTGTGCAAGGAATTTTTCCAGTTTCTCAATATCCTTAGGATCATAAAATGCAAGGCAATGACCTTCGCCACCGTCCCGTCCTGCTCTTCCTGTTTCCTGATAATAGCTTTCCAGGGATTTAGGAAAGTCGTAGTGGATTACAAAACGTACATCCGGCTTGTCGATCCCCATTCCGAAGGCTATGGTAGCAACAATAACATCTACTTCTTCCATGAGAAATTTATCCTGATTGGCTACCCTTACTTTCTGGTCAAGGCCGGCATGGTATGGAAGCGCATTAATCCCGTTTACCTGCAGCAGCTGGGCAAATTCTTCCACTTTTCTTCTGCTTAAACAGTACACAATCCCCGATTTCCCTTTATGCTGATTGATAAATCGTACGATCTCCTTGTCTACATTGACTTTCGGACGCACTTCGTAATAGAGGTTCGGACGGTTGAAACTTTCTTTAAAAACTAACGCATCGCTCATTCCTAAAGTTTTCTGGATGTCATCCTGAACTTTTGGAGTTGCAGTCGCTGTCAAAGCGATCACCGGAACTTCGGCAATCCTGTCTATAATTGATTTCAGGTTCCGGTATTCCGGCCGGAAATCATGTCCCCATTCTGAAATACAGTGCGCTTCATCAATAGCTACAAAGGAAATCTTAACTTCTTTAAGGAAATCCAGATAATCGTCTTTGATCAACGATTCCGGAGCTACATATAAAAGTTTGGTTTTACCGCCTCTGATGTCGTCAAAAACCTGTTTGGTCTGTGTCTTATTTAATGATGAATTTAAAACGTGCGCTACCCCGTCATCAGAAGAAAGGCCGTTTACCGCATCTACCTGATTCTTCATTAACGCTATTAAGGGCGATACTACTATTGCCGTACCTTCTGAAATAAGTGCCGGAAGCTGGTAACATAATGATTTACCTCCTCCTGTCGGCATTAAAACAAATATATCCTTCCCACTAAGTAGGTTTTCTATAATTTGTTCCTGCTGGCCTTTAAATGTAGAAAACCCGAAATACTTTTTCAATTCGCCTGATAAATTGGCTTTTTTTGCGTTCATCTAATTTTCTATTGCTAAATTTGCATCCAATCCAAAGTTATAAAAATTCTGCTTAAAATAAAAGCGAACGAATTTATAAAAAATAAAACTTATATTAAATATTCTTTTTTAAATATAACGTTTTTCAATGGATTTTTTGTATACATTAAAATTTTAAAATGGAAAGAGCCGACCTTATTTCAATTGCAAAGAGCACTTTAGAGATAGAAATTTCAGAACTTGAAAAATTAAAGAACAGGATAGGTGAAGATTTTGCCAGCGCAGTGGAGATTATTCATTCGGCAAAAGGGAAATTAATTGTTGTAGGAATCGGGAAATCTGCCCATGTAGGCAATAAAATTGTTGCTACTTTAAATTCTACCGGTACACCATCGCAGTTCCTTCACGCTTCTGAAGCCATCCACGGAGATCTTGGCGTAATCCAGAAGCAGGATGTGGTTTTATGCATCTCAAATTCCGGGAATTCACCTGAAATAGCTAATCTTGTTCCTTATTTAAGAGATTATTCTTCTGCCCTGATCGGGATGACGGGCAATAAAAACAGTAAACTCGCCGAATTTTCCGAAATTGTTCTGGATACTCATGTAGATGTAGAAGCATGCCCCAATAAACTGGCACCCACAAGTTCCACGACAATCCAGATGGCACTTGGAGATGCTATGGCGGTTGCTTTGATGGAGCTAAATGATTTCAGGGAGAATGATTTTGCTAAATTCCATCCGGGAGGAAGCTTAGGAAAGAATCTGGTGTCAAAAGTAGATCAGTTCTTATCTCCTCAGAAGCCGCAGGTTGAGGAAAATGCACCGGTAAGAGATGTTATTATCTCAATCAGTGCATCAAGCCACGGGATTACAGTGGTAACACGGGACGAGAAAATCATTGGTGTGATCACTGACGGGGATTTGAGAAGAATGCTTATGAAAGGGGATGATATCACTAAAATTCAGGCAAAAGACATCATGTCAGCCAACCCTAAAACCATTGAAAGAGATACCCTGGCCAAGGAAGCTATGAAAATCCTGAAAGAAAATAATATCGGTCAGCTTATCGTTACAGAAAACGGGAAATATTTCGGGATCATTGATCTTCATACATTGCTTGATGAAGGGATCAATTGATTCTGTTTAAAATTATTTTATTGACCACAATAATTAGTATATGGTATCTGCTTTTTTCTGAAAACCAGACATAAAAGAATTTCCCTATAAACTTAAGCAAAATCACATTCAATAATTCTAAATACTGATTATTATTTCATAATTTCGCAAACTTAAACGGCTTATCTTTTACGGGTTTGCTATTTTAGAGAGACTTAGTATATGGACGAAAAAAAAGAAATGTCCTTTTTGGGACATATTGGAGAATTAAGGGGCCACCTTGTCCGCTCAATTATTGCTATTATAATTGTTGCTGTGGCTGTAGGATTCAATATCAACTGGATCATGGACCATATCTTTTTCGGTCCGACCCGAAATGATTTTCCAACTTTCAGGGTAGTCAACCATTTCTCAAGAATGCTTTTAGGGGAAGACAGTATTCACCTTCCGAAGGATTTTCCGGTTCGTGTACAGCGCCTTTATCAGCAGTTCAATGTGATGATGGCTGTTTCTGTTTTCGGCGGTCTGGTAGGTGCTTTCCCTTATATCGTATGGGAATTATGGAGGTTCATAGGACCGGCTCTTCATCCTAAGGAAAGAAAGAATTCTATTTTTATTATCAATGCGGTATGGATCCTGTTTATGACAGGTGTTTTGTGCGGTTATTTCCTAATCCTTCCGTTCGCCGTGAATTTCGGGGTTATTTTTAAGATCTCTGACATTATCATTCCGCTGTATGATTTAAGTGATTATACCACCCTATTTTTACAGGTAATTTTAGGTATGGGAGTTATTTTCCTCTTCCCTATTCTTATCTATTTCCTTACCAGCATAGGAATTCTGACCCCGATGTTTATGAAGACCTATCGCCGCCATGCTATTGTTCTTATCATGGTCGTTGCTGCGATTATTACACCGGCAGATGTTTTAAGCATGCTGATGGCTGCTTTTCCTCTTCTTATTCTGTATGAATTCAGTATCATCATGTGTTCTTTTACTTATAAAAAAGTACAGAAGAATGCTGGAAACCTTCCAACCGTTCAATAGCACAGATTAAATTAAAACTATCAAATACTATTAAACAACTCTTTTAATGTAAAGAGTTGTTTTTTTACATTTTTTATTTTCAATAATTACTGAAAGTTCAAAAATATTTCTATCTTTGATTAAAATTTAAACAGTGTAAATTATTAATCCCATGAAAAGCATTTATAACATATTAAATTACGGTATTGCCGCAGTCTGGATTATCAATGGGCTTTTCTGTAAAGTATTGAACTTAGTACCGCGTCATGAAGAGATTGTTGCAAGAATTTTAGGCGATAGTTATTCGAGAATATTAACCCTACTGATCGGATGTTCAGAAATTCTGATGGCTATATGGCTTTTAACGGGAATTAATTCCAGATTCAATGCCATTGCACAAATCGTAATCATTGCAGCTATGAATATGCTGGAATTTATATTAGCTCCGGACCTGTTGCTTTGGGGAAAATACAATTCATTATTTGCTTTTCTCTTTATTGTACTTATTTATTGCAATGAGTTTTACCTGAATCCAAAAAAACTGAATCATCATGTTTGACTTTTTAAAAAACCACCCGTTTGCGGTTGAAGCTTTTTTCGAAAGCTCTCTTGTTCTGACCTTTGCAGTTCCTAAAGAACAATTGCAGCATCTTATTCCGGAGTGCCTGGAGCTTGACACCTTCAGGGATCAATGGGCTTTTGTAGCAGCAGCGATGGTTCAGACAAAAGACTTACGCCCGAAAGGATTTCCAAAGTTTATGGGAAATGATTTTTTCCTGATCGGCTACCGGGTATTTGTAAAATACAGGAGCAATAGCGGAAAAAGATTACGTGGATTGTATATTCTTAAGTCCGAAACGGATAAAAAGAAGATGGAATTCATGGGGAATTTATTCACGCATTATAATTATTCAACCACAGACATTCAACAAACGGAAAAAGAAAACATGAAAGAGATACAGTCTGTTAAATCAAAGTTTAAAGTCAGTATCGGCAAAACAGAGGGAAATATTCTCTTACCTGCAGATTCTCCCTTTGCAGACTGGAAGGAAGCAAGAAGGTTTGCAGGGCCGTTACCTTTTACCTTCACCTACAATAAAGAAACTCAGGAAGTTCTTATTATAGAAGGAGTACGACAAAACTGGACTCCTTCACCGGTACAGATTCTTGATTATAATTTCGGATTTTTAGATACGCTGAAACTGGAAAACCCTGTTTTAGCCAATGCTTTTATCATTAAAAACATTCCATACTACTGGAAAAAAGGAAAAATTGAACCATGGAAACAACAAGAAGAAAATTTCAGGGTGTTTTAAATATTTTAAGCTTTAACCGCCATTTTTATATCATAGGAATTGGGATTTTAGCTTTAATCACCATCAGCCACCAAATATTTGAATGGTCAGATCTTCTGTATTGGATCATCATCGCTGCATTTCTTTACGGATTGATCATGCCATTAATCGTATCAGCCTATGTTTATGATTTTTCGGGATATTATAATTTTCAATGGCTGAAAGACTGTTTTATTGATGAATCTAAAGTACAACAGATTGTAAATATCAATGCCGGCTTTGATGAAACGAGCTATATCATTAAAGAAAACTTTCCACAGGCGGATTTAAAAGTGTTTGATTTTTATGATGCCAAACGGCATACAGAGCCGGCTATAGTAAGAGCCCGCAAAGTGAGTATGGTTTATCCGGACACTCAACAGATACAGTCAAATTCTATTACTTTGCCTGATCAGTCGGCTGACATTATTTTTCTGCTTTCTGCTGTACACGAAATAAGATCAAAAGAGGAAAAAATCCTGTTCCTGAAAGAGTGTCGCCGCTTATGCAAAACCGATGGAAAAATAATTATGGTAGAACACCTGAGGGATTTTCCCAATTTTTTGGCTTTTTCAGTGGGTTTTACCCATTTTTTCTCAAAAGCTGTATGGAAAAATGCTTTTAGCACTGCTGGTTTTGCCTCATTCAAAGAAGTAAAATTCACTCCTTTCATGTCAATTTTTATCTGTACCCCTTAGTCATTTAATACTATGGAACTTCATTTGCAAATAACCGGAATGCTTCTTATTGTTTTAGCATTCGTACATCTTATTTTCCCTAAATATTTTAACTGGAAAAAAGAACTCCAGCCACTGAGCCTGATGAACCGGCAAATGATGTGGATTCATACCCTGTTTATTGCCTTAACGGTATTTCTCGTAGGTCTACTCTGTATTACTTCTCCACATGAATTAACGGAAACCGGCCTGGGTAAAAAGATATCTGTTGGATTAGCTGTCTTCTGGACCATCCGATTATTGATTCAGTTTTTCGGATATTCCAAAGAATTATGGAAAGGAAAAGCTTTTGAAACCATTATCCATATTATTTTTACCTTACTTTGGATATACATAAGTGTTTTGTTTTGGATGATCTATTTCAAAGACTAGAATAAATTATTTTGTTTTTAAAATCTGAATTACTGTCATTAATTTTTCTATTTTTGATAGAATTTAATTTGATTCTAAATGAAAAAGCTGACCTATACACTTTTATTTGCTTCGGGACTTGTTTTCGGGCAGTTCTTTGAAAAAGATAAAGTTTTCACAAAGCAGGATACACTGAAAGGTTCTGATACCCAGTTCAGGAATTTTTGGGATGTCAAAAAATATGACCTTTCCGTAGAACCGGATTTTGCACAGAAAAGTATTAAGGGATATAACAAAATCAGTTTTGAGATCACCAAAGATATTACCAACCCTGTTTTCCAGATCGATTTGCAGAAGCCGATGAAGGCAGATAAAGTGGAAGGTAATTTCCCAATTGCCAACTATAAGCAGGATGGTGATTTTATTTTCATCACAGCCAAAAAGAAATTCAAAAAGGGGGAAAAATACAGCATTAATGTAACCTATTCCGGAAACCCCTTGATTGCAAAAAATGCGCCCTGGGACGGAGGCTGGATTTTTACTAAAGACGAAAAAGGAAATCCGTGGATGAGCGCTGCCGATGAAGGAATCGGAGCCTCCATATGGCTTCCGACAAAAGATATCTGGAGTGATGAGCCAGACAACGGTATTGTTATGAAAATCATTACCCCTAATGACCTTGTAGGTGTAGGAAACGGAAGACTGACCGGCAAAAAAACAGAGGGCAGCAAAACAACTTATACCTGGGAAGTAAAGAATCCGATTAATGCTTATTCTATTATTCCGAATATTGGCAAGTATGTTAATTTTAAAGATACATTTAATGGAGAGAAAGGAAAGCTTGACCTGGATTACTGGGTAATGGACTACAACCTTGAAAAAGCAAAAAAGCAGTTTCAGCAGGTAAAACCGATGCTCTCTGCATTTGAGTACTGGTTCGGACCATATCCGTTCTATGAAGACTCATACAAACTGGTAGAATCTCCTCACTTAGGAATGGAGCACCAAAGTAGTGTTGCTTACGGAAACAAATATCAGAACGGCTATCTGGGACGGGACACTTCAGGAACCGGAGTCGGTTTAAATTTTGATTTCATTATTATTCATGAAAGCGGGCATGAATGGTTTGCCAATAATATTACAGCAAAAGATCAGGCAGATATGTGGATACATGAAAGTTTTACCAATTATTCCGAAACTCTTTTTACTGAAAAGTATATGGATAAGAAATCTGCAGAGACCTATGTTCAGGGAACCAGAAAAGGAATCAAGAATAATATCCCTATTATCGGGCAATATGGAGTAAGAGAAGAAGGAAGTTCTGATATGTATCAAAAGGGCGGTAATATGATCCATACAATCAGACAGATTATCAATAACGATGAAAAGTTCAGACAGATCCTGAGAGGATTAAATAAAGATTTCTACCATCAGACGGTTACCACACAACAGATCGAAAATTATATATCTTCAAAAGCTGGTATTGATTTTTCAAGTATCTTCAACCAGTATTTAAGAACAATAAAAATTCCTAATCTTGAGTATTCCCAAAACGGAGATTCCTTAAAGTTCCGGTACACAGATGGGGTTAAGGGTCTTAAGCTTCCCATCATTATTAACGGTGACCAGACCATCAATCCTACCGAAAACTGGCAGACAGTAAAACTTAAAAAAGCTATACCGGTAGAATTTAACAAGAACTATTATATCAATTATCAACAGGTTCAGTAAATAAAAAAATCAAAAGGCAAAATCGTTACAGTACGGGTTTGCCTTTTTTTATTTCAGCTATGAAGCTTTCTTCAATTCCCCAAAATCAGTAAGGTTCTTTAGAATTTTAAGAAAAGTTTAATACCGAACGCCGTAACAAAATGATCAAATAAACTACTATTTAACTATAAAGATTTAAACCTAATGAGAAAAACAGCAATCAGTCTGGGTCTTTTCGCCGCTTTTTTGGCCAATGCCCAATCTATAAAAACAACGATTGATCTTGTGAATGTAAAAGACGACAAGGTAGCCGTTACCATGGAGTTTCCGAAAATGAAATCCGGAGATATCAAGTTCCATTTCCCAAAAACCGTTCCCGGTACTTATTCTGTAGATGATTACGGCAGATTTGTGGAAGGGATCAAATTTTATGATAATAAAGGAAGAGAATTAACCTACACAAAAGTTAATGACAATACATACTCATTAAAAAACGCTAAAGATCTGAGCAAGGTAACCTATCTGGTGAATGACAGCTTTGATGATGAAATGGATAATTCTAAGCATAAGGCTGTGTTTTCTCCTTCAGGAACTGATATTGAGGAAGGCAAAATATACATGATCAATACCCATGGCTTCATTGGGTATATCGACAATATGCAGGATGTTCCGTATCAGCTGATCGTTCAGAAACCTGCGGGCTTCTATGGAACAACAGCGCTGGTAGATCAGGATAAGTCTGACGCTACGGATACCTTTACACTGGCCAATTATGCTAAAGTAACAGATTCTCCGCTGATGTATACCAAGCCGGATTATATTACCTTCAATGCAGGAGGAATGGATCTGGTGCTGGGCGTTTATTCTCCTACCGGAAAATACAAGGCCGCAGACTTTAAAGACAATCTCGAAAAAATGGTACTGGCTCAGAAGAAATTCCTGGGTGATATGAATACCAATAAAAAATATGCAATCATGCTTTATCTTTCGGGAGGCGACGGACCGCAGATTAAAGGTTTCGGAGCATTGGAGCATCACGAATCAACCAGTGTTGTGCTTCCTGAAATGATGCCTAAAGAGGCGATCGATAAAACAATTACCGATGTGGTTTCGCATGAGTTTTTCCATACTGTGAATCCTTTGAAAACGCATTCTGAAGAGATCCATTATTTCGATTATGCAGATCCTAAGATGTCTCAGCACTTATGGATGTATGAAGGCGGAACAGAATATTTCGCCAATCTTTTCCAGATTCAGGAAGGCCTGATCAATAAGGACGAATTCCTTCATAGGATCAATGAGAAGATCACCAATTCAAAGAATTATAATGATACGATGCCGTTTACGGTCATGAGTAAAAATGTTCTGAAAGATGAATACAAAGATCAGTACAGAAATGTTTATGAAAAAGGAACATTGCTTACTATGTGTCTTGATATTGAACTGAGAAAACTGTCTAACGGAGAGATGGGCTATCGTGATATGATCAGAAAGCTGTCCCAGAGATTCGGGGAAAACAAACCTTTCAAAGATGATAAGCTGATTGATGAATTGGTAACAGTAACCGGTTATCCGCAGGTAAAGGATTTCTACAATAAATATATCGCAGGAAACCAGCCTACACCTTATGCCGAATATCTGAATATGGTAGGCGTAGAAGCCAAAAAGCAGGATACACCTCCCCTTTTCTGGTTCATCAAAGATCCAAATCAAACAGGTTATAATGATAAAAACAACACGTTTGTCTTTGATGAAAGCTCCGCATTATCTCCTTTTGCAAAGAGTATAGGATTTAAGATCACTGACGAAATTGTTGCCCTGGATGGAAAAACAATTGATATTCAGAAGGTGCAGGAGTTTATAGGTTATACCAAAACAATTAAGGAAGGACAAAATGTTACCGTTACTATTCTCAGAAAAAACGGTGATAAAATGGATAAAATAGACCTGAAAGGAAAAGCTATTTTAGACAAAATGACGATTGAAAATCTACAGTATAAATCCAACCCAACCCCGGCAGAACTGAAGCTGCAAACTCAGTGGCTGACCGGAAAGAAATAATACCGTAAAAAATTAATGGTATAAAAAAGCGGAGAAAGTTTCTCCGCTTTTTATTATTTAACGCCTTGCTTTTCCAACAGTTCCAGCGTATGCTTCACATGGTCGTTGCCTTTCCATTCATCGTGACCGGGAATCACCTTTGCACTGGAAGGATATTTAGCCTGCAGATTTTTCATCGTCTGTGGCCATTGCTGTACATTGGCTTCTCCAGTGTAGCCAAGATCTGTTGCAGCACTGCTTTTTATCAGGCAGCCTCCATCCAGAACATTATATTTTGGAAACCAAACCACTACATTATCTGCCGTGTGGCCTTCACCCAGGAAATCCACAACAAATTCTTCTCCTCCTATTTTATATTTCTTTCCGACTTTTATTAAATTATTTGAAGTTGCTTTACCCTCTTTTTTTAATAATTCGTTGGTTTTGGCAGTAGCATAAGTTTTGATGCCTTTATTATTGTAAAAGCTCAGATCTCCGGCTCTGTCAGCATGTGAATGTGTCGCAAATACAGCAATTACCGGTAAATTATGTCTCTTCTTTATAGTATCCATAAGGCTTTGATACTGGGTTTTCTGCCAGGGAACATCAAAAAGAACAACTCCTTTTTTGGTTATCAGGTAAAGTGCATTGGTTGAATATTCTTTACCTCCAAAAACTCCGAATGTCTTATACAGATAAAGTTTTGAGCTAAGAGGCGGTTCAATAACGAAATCGCGCACCTGTGCATAAAAAAAATTGCTCAGGAATAAAAACAACACTGCAAAAGCCTTAACACCTTTCTTCATAATTTTTTATAGTATTTAATTGATTAGATTAATCGTACAGAATATTGGAATATTTTGTGTTTTAAGAGAAACAAAGGTATTTATAATTTGTATAATTAATTCACAACAGAAACGATTTAACTTTTTTTAATACTAAAAAAGGTGCAAAGATGGATATTATACTCCAGAAGTAAATTGATATATTGACAGTAAAGTTTTAAACAAAGGCTCAATGGAATTCATCATAAAAACTGATGGTGAGCTGAAGTATGCCAACAGTGGAATATTTTAAGACTTCCTGATTGTTATTCTGAATGTGGTTCCCTTTCCTACTTCGGTTTGGGAAATTTTAATGTCACCTTTATGATATTCGTGAATAACCCTTTTTGCCAGTGAAAGTCCCAGTCCCCAACCTCTTTTTTTAGTTGAATAACCTGGTTTAAAAGCATTTCTTGCCTGTTGTTTTGTCATTCCGCTTCCGGAATCTTTAACCTCGATCAGGATATTTTTGTTTCTTTCAAAAACGTACATCTCCAGTGTGCCTTCTCCTTTCATTGCATCTACTGCATTTTTCACCAGATTTTCGATTACCCAGCTCATCAGGATCTTATTGTGGGGAACAAGAATAGTATACGTTGGAAGATGCAGGCTGAAATCTATTTTTTTTGAGATCCTTGTTTTGAGGTAATTATAATTCTCCACAATGGTCTCATTAAAATTCATGTCGTTCAGTTCAGGAACGGATCCTATTTTAGAAAAACGCTCGGAAATGGTCCTCAGTCTTTCAATATCTTTTTCAATCTCATATACGCCTTCAGACTCCGGATTATCCAGTTTCATAATTTCCATCCACCCGATCATGGATGATAAAGGGGTTCCGATCTGATGGGCAGTTTCTTTGGCCAATCCGGCCCAGAGATAACCTTCATCCGTTTTCTTAATTGTTCGGAGGAACCAGAATGAAAACAGAAAATAGCACAAAATAAAAAAGCCCAATATAAAAGGGGAATATCTTAAATCATTAAGCAAACGTGAGTTATCATAATAAACAAACTGATTATTTCCGTCAGGGATTTTTATTTCAATAGGCGGATAGCTTTTTGCCATTTTTTTTGCCAGAAGGGTGATCTGGACCGGGTCATTCTCTATTTCCTGCGGAATATTTTTATGAACCATAGGCCGGTCATCCCTATCCAGCACAATCATTGGAATCGTGTTATTAGAACTGTATATTTTGAGAATCAGTTCCTGAACTTCCAGGCTGGGAGTTACTTCCTGCTGAAATTTCAGCGCACTTACCAGGATATCTACACGCTTGATTTCCTCTTTTCTGAGAAAATTAATAAGAATTGTTGAGGCAACCACAATAGTGACAACTACCAAAGTCATCAGTAAAAATATAATCCAGTTATTCAGTCTGGTAAGTATGGATTTCCTCAAGCTGTTTTTATTTTAAGACATTCAGAATTTTCTGCAGTTCTGTATTTCCGCTTCCCTGATAGTTATTAATAATGATTGAAAATACATATTTTTTTCCGTCTTTGGCTGTATGATATCCTGCAAAAGATTTGGTATCCCTCATTGTTCCGCTTTTCATCTTCATTCCATTATCCTGGATCGGGAAACCGTCATAATAAGCATCAAACCAGGTCTGTTTCCTGGCATACAGCAAAGCCTGAACTTCAGCTTTGGCGGCAACATAATTTTGCGGCGAAAGTCCGCTTCCATCGGCAAAATTGATCATATTCGGATTGATCCCTTTAGATTTCCAGAATTCTTTTAAATAAGCAACTCCATTCTTAAAACTGGAATTCCCGTTCTTTTCTTTTCCTAAAGTTTTAATCAGGGCCTCCCCATAAAGATTGACACTTTTCCGGAGAAACCAATAGACTATTTTATCCAAAGTTGGAGATGCATAAGTGAGAATTACATTCTTTGGAGCTACCGGTACTGCTTTTCCTTCCAGTTCTAGCTCTGAACTGGTGGTTACTTTTCCTGAAAGCTCAATCCCTGACTCTTTAAGCCATTGCTGTACTTCCGTTCCCAGCTGCAGCGGCGGATTGGGAAGAGCACCGGACACCGTAACTGTTTTTCCTGCTGGCAGTGTGCCGTTAATTAATGCTACATCAGAATGTGGCGCCGTAAAAATAAGGCTCTGATCAGAACTGCCGCCGGCCTTCAGATCGTTCAGCCATTTTACATTTTCCAGTGGATAAGAAAAGCCTTTAAACTCTGTCCCGTTAATGTTGATGTCAAACTGGTTTTCTCTCCAGTTGATTCCCCAAACTCCGGCTCCGTAATAGTTGCCGAGGTCATCCCAGGGCCATCCGCCCGGAATCGTCTGATGGTCAAAATAAGAATCATCAATCACCAGATTACCGGAGATCTTTACAATTCCTGAGGTTTTAAGGGCATCAATGAGCTTCTTTTTAAAGTTTTCAGGTTTGTAGGCATCATACCGCCAGCTTCCCAAAGTAGGATCACCATTGGAACTGATCATAAAATCCCCGTTAAGAATTCCTTCAGATACATTTCCGGAATAGCCGGCTGTTGTTTTATAGGTGTAATTTTTTCCCAACGTCTCAAGCGCTGCACCGGCAGTGAAAATTTTCTGTGTAGAAGCTGTTGACAGGCCTTTACTCCCCTGATATTCGTAAATGAATGTCCCGTTTTCATCGGTAACATAAAATGATAAACCGGATGACACAGCCCCCGAAGAATCCATAAGATCTTTCGTGGCTTTATCCAGCTTCTGCGCAATATTCTGGGCAGACAGTACCTGAACCGACAGTATAAGAACTGCAAGTGTTTTCTTCATTGCAAGGCTTTTATAAATCTAAACTTATAGGCATGCTTCGTAGACTGCACAAAGCACCTATTATTCAATTCCTGATCAAATATAATAAAAATAACAGCTAGTTTTGACGGCTTAAAGGATAGTGCCCGCCTCTATTTCATAAGGTTCTTTGCCTTTTTCAAAGATCCTTGTCATTTCACTGCCCTCTACTGTAATCTTATCTCCGGTTCTTCTGATCCAGTTTCCTTCACGAAGTCCGATTACTTTCGTATCATTCTGGGTAAGGAATTCCCTGATTCTTGTTTCTCTTGTTTCTCCGTTATGCTTTAAATCGGGATTCGGGTCCAGGTAATGCGGATTGAGATTGAACGGAACAAGACCCATACAGTCGAAACTTGGCGGATAAACAATAGGCATGTCATTCGTGGTTTTCATATTCTGACCTCCGATATTACTTCCGGCACTGCAGCCCAGATAGGCTTTTCCACTTTCAACATTTTTCTTCAGAACAGACATCAGGCCTTCTTCATGCAGTGTTTTTACCAGCAGGAATGTATTTCCCCCACCTGTAAAATATCCCTGCGCATTATTTAAAGCTTCTGTCTTATTGTCAAATTCGTGAAGACCTTTCACCTTAATGTTGATGGTTTCAAAGAAAGAACGTGCCTTTGCTGTATAATCCTCATGTGAAATTCCGCCGGGTCTTGCAAAAGGAACAAAAATGATTTCATCAACACCCTTATATAATTTAACTAATTCTTCTCTTAAATATTCTAAATACTCTCCTCCGAAAAGTGTGGAAGTGGATGCTAATATGATATTCATACAGGGAAATTATATTGATTATTAAAAAAATTGTTGAGTTACAAAGATAAACTCAATCCCTGACGAATCAAAAATTAAGCTAAAAAAAAACATTGATCCGTTAATATTTTCTAAAAAAACTTAAAGGCTCTAAAATTTAATTTTTTGTGGAATTATTATTGAATTTTAGACAATAGAATTTTAAAAATGTAAGATTATGAAAATGGCTAAAATTAATATTAAAAATTTGTTTTTAGGTTTAATAATTGCAGGAAGTGCAAGTCTTGTCAATGCACAAACGACTAAAGCAGACACTGCAAACAATACATCGAATACAGCTGCTACAGCTCAGGCAGGAAGCAATTCCACTATCGATGGTCTTAAGAAACAAATTGAAACCAATCCAAAAGATACGGAAGCACTCTCAAAATTAGCAACAGCTTATCAGGAGGCTTCAGACTGGACCAATGCAGTTGAAACATGGAAAAAAATATCTGTCTTGTTACCTGACTGGGCTCCTTCTTATTACAGCCAGGCTTACGCCTATCAGTCTGCTAAAGATGATGCCAATGCCAAAATTGCTTATGAAAAGTATATTGCCACTGTAAAACCGGAGGAGGTAGAGCAAAATAAGAAAAACCTGGCTTATGCTTATTTTTATCTTGCCTTTACAGAACAGAAAACTGACCCTAACAAAGCAAAAGAACATATTGCTAAATCTATAGAGTATGATCCTACCAATCAGGACGCTCTAAAACTTAGCAAAGTTCTAAATTCATAATAAAAAAATAAAATCCGGAAAATATTTCCGGATTTTATTTTTACCAATTTAATTCCCAGCGGCTTATTTCAATCAATTTTTTTACCGAAGAAATCCGTTTCTCCATGGAGATGCCGGATAATTTTTTCAATATTCCTTTCGATACCGGCATCTGTTTTAAGATTGTTGATATACCGGATCAGTTCGTTTCTTCTGGATGGGATAAGGTTTTCAAAGTTACGGGTTGCTACAGCACTTCCTTTAATCGCAGCATCCAGTTTGGGGTGAATAGCAATTGTCCGGTCTGAATCATCAAATTCAATAGTAACTTCAATTGTTTCCCCTATTCTTTTGGGAGAGTTTTTAAGCATCAGAAGATTGACATACAGTCTCCATTCCCCTAAATATTTCATCAGGTTCTGCCTGAATTCTTTTCCGTTTATGGTTCCTTTCACAGGAACAGGGCTTTTATCCTTCCCTGCTGCCCTGAAAATTTCAGTTAAGATCTCTTCAGGAACAAAAACAAAAGGATTGATACCTATAATTTCCAGTACGGCTGTAAAACTGCAGTTTTTCATGTTTAACAAAGATAATATTTTATATGAAATGAGTTGCTGATACGTGATACGAGGTTGTGAGATTCAGGTTACAGTTTATAAACATTCCTTCAAACCTTCCCACCTCTAACTTCTAACTTCTAACTTCTAACTTCTAACTTCTAACTTCTAACAAAATTAAAATTTTCCACTCACAAAGGGAATCATTATCTTTGCAGCAATAAATCTAAACGAACGAAATGAAATTTTTTATTGACACAGCCAATTTAGAGCAGATCAAAGAAGCAAGAGACCTTGGAATTTTAGATGGGGTAACCACCAATCCTTCATTAATGGCAAAAGAAGGAATCCAGGGGAATGAAGCGATCAAAAATCATTACAAAACGATCTGTGAACTTGTAGACGGAGATATTTCTGCTGAGGTACTTTCTACTACGTATGAAGAAATGATTAAGGAAGGTGATGAATTGGCAGCAATCCACCCGAATATTGTGGTAAAGATCCCGATGATCAAAGACGGGATCAAAGCTTTAAAATATTTTTCCGATAAAGGAATCAAAACCAACTGTACGCTTATTTTCTCTGCAGGCCAGGCTCTTTTAGCTGCTAAAGCAGGAGCTACCTATGTTTCTCCTTTCTTAGGAAGACTGGATGATATCTCAACGGACGGATTAAACCTTATCCAGGAAATCAGATTAATTTTTGATAACTATATGTATGAGACTGAGATTCTGGCAGCATCTATCCGTCACTCTATGCACATCATCGACTGTGCTAAAATCGGGGCAGATGTGATCACCTCTCCACTTCCTCCGATCTTGAGCTTGCTGAAGCATCCGTTAACAGACAGCGGACTGGCTCAGTTTGTTGCAGATTCTCAAAAATTAGCTTAATTATTGACAAGCTATTCAGATATAAACTCCCGGAACTTTTTCGTTCCGGGAGTTTCTTTTATTTCAACAGATCAAGTTCAAGAATATTATTTTCCTTTTTAATTTGATTAATCAATTGCGTTTCTCTGTCTTTTCTCTTCGCATTAGAAGTTTTTACCAATTTTCCTGAATCATCAATTTCCAAAACATCACGGCTTTGTGCCTGCATCAGCTTTTCACTTTTCATTGGATCTTTACAGTAGTCCTTAAAAGCTTGTTTATATTTTGTTTCATTCAATTTAATAAGGGGGTCAAAACCATCCTTATTCTTTCTGGAACTCTTCCATTCATATCCTTCCGGAAGCTTTTTAATTCCCTTTAGTTCGAATGAATGCGTCTGGCTGGAATCCTCTAACTTTACAATCAGTCCGGGAAGCCCATAGAATTTATAAGGTCCGTCCTGAATGAGCACCTCTGTGGTAAACCATGCAATCCATTTTCTGCCAACAAATTCGCAAACAGCTTTTTGAGCAGTCAGTTCTCCGATCTTTGCTTTGTCAGGAAGAATTTTCCATTTTTGCTTTCTTCCCTCCTCTACCATATACATATCAATACCCAGAGAATTGAAAAAACTTACCGAATAATCAGGATATGACTTTTCAACACTATAACGAATTTTACCTTTGAACTTAATTTTTGAAAGATCCGTTTCTATTCCACGCTTAACATGTAAATCCATAGCAGCTGCCCAGATAGAATCCGATTCAGAGACCTCTTTACTGTAAAACTTAGATCCTTTAGGAATAACATCCAGAAACATTATTTCAGTCTCCTGGACATCTCTTGCTGTAGAATCAATGCTAAACCTATACTCATAAATGAATCTTTGACTCTGAGCACCGACTGAAAGGGTTAATAGGAGAATGAATAAGGTGATTACTTTTTTCATAATAATGATTAATATGATTTTAAATTTTCTTCAACATTTTTAATTACCCTGCAGGGATTTCCCACAGCGACAACATTATCAGGAATATCTTTGGTGACTACACTTCCCGCTCCTATCACTGCATTATTTCCAATGGAAACACCAGGCAGGACGACCACATTTCCTCCGAACCAGACATTATCTCCTACGGCAATCGGACGCGCATATTCAAGGCCTTCATTTCGTTGTTTTGCATCCAGGGGATGTCCTGCAGTATAAAAACTGCAGTTCGGGCCGATAAAAACATTGTCCCCGAACTTCACTTTTGCGCAGTCTAGAACAGTCAGATTATGATTGGCATAAAAGTTCTCTCCGGTCTCGATATTATAGCCGTAATCGCACCAGAAATTGGGCTCAATGTAAATATTTTCTTTTGTGCTTCCCAGGATTTTTTTGATTAATTCGTTTCGGTTCCGGGTATCGGAATTTTTCAGCTGATTATACTCCAGACACAGGTCTTTGCATGCCATACGTTCACTGATCAGCTGTTCGTCATAGTTGGCATTGTATAAAAGCCCGGCTTCGCATTTTTCCTTTTCCGTCATAGTATTTAGATTCAAGGTTTAAGGTTTAAGGTTTAAGGTTTAAGGTTTAAGGTTTAAAGATAGTAACAATAACAAAAAAACAGAATAGTTATTAATAACCATCCTGTTCTCTATTCAAAAATTATGCAGACTACTTCACCAGATCAGGTTCGATCGGGTTGTTATTTTTCTGAAGCGTTTCTTTGGTCCTTTTTTCCATTTCCTTGAACACCTGATTGGGATCCGACAGCTCTTTTCCGTCTGGAGTTTTCATTTTAAATGCCACTTTTGTATTTGAATCGCCGCCATTTCTCATCAACATTTCTCTCATATTTTTGGCCGGATCATTTATATAGGCTTTCCATACTTTTTTGTACTGGTCTTTTGTGATTTCCAGTTCTTTTCCGCCCATTCCCAATATTCTGACATTACCCGGAAGCTGTGCCTCTTTTTCCTCTGCAGGATTCTGTATTGTTTTATTTCCTGCCAGTGTCATAATGTGTGAACCTGTTGCATCTTCCATCTTCACGATAAGTCCCGGAAGGCCATAGAATTTATACGGTCCGTCCTGAAAAGGAATATCTGATGAAAACCATGCGGTCCATTCTCTTCCTCCATAGCTGGTAACAGCTTTCTGGGTATTGTATTCCCCAATTTTCTGCTTGTCAGGAAGAATTTTCCATTCCGGCTTTTTATCTTCCAGCACCTTATATTTGTCTGTACTGACCGTTGTGAAAAGATAAGTTTTGAAATCGGGATAGCTTTTTGTTATTTTATAAGAGACCTGGCCGGGCTTTTCTCTTCTGTTGATGCTGATGTTACTGCTGCCTGAGCTTATCTGTTTCTGCACCTCTGCCGCGGACGTAGAATCTGAAACAAATTTGTCTTGGCTGTAATAGGATGACCCTGTTTTACTGATATCCAGAAGCATCATTTCCTTTTTCACATCTTCTTTATTGTTGGAATCGGGAATGAATTTGTATTCATAAAAAAACCTGTTGGTCTGGGCCTGGGATAGTATGCCCAGAAGGAAAAAAAATAAAATTTTAGTTTTCATCATAATTTGAATTTAATCATAAAAAAAGCTCTGTCAATATAGTATTGACAAAGCTTAATGGTACTTATTTCTTTGTCTGAATTCTTATTTCGCCACGTCTGATATTGGCTCCATTTTCTTTATTAATAATGACGCTTGCAATATTTTCAGGTTTTATGGCGTCCATTTCACTTTTGGTGATCTCTTTTCCATCCAGGAAAATCTTAGTATCATCCAGGCCATTCACCTTAAACTTTTTTACACCATTCATGGCAATCATTCCGTTGGCATCTTTCTTAATGTAGTCTGCCTCCAGCTCCATGGTTCTGTTTACTGAACCCGGCTGAGCAGTATGGGTGCTTTTGTAAAAATAGACATTTCCTTTGGCACCTTCCGAAATTCTTTTTAATGCCTCCAACCGGACTTTCTCGCCAGCTTTTCTTGCTTTTTCTCCTTCAAGCCTTGCTCTTTCACCGGCTACTCTGGCCTGCTCTCCGGCCATTCTGGCTGCTTCACCCTGTATTCTTCCTATCTCTCCGGCTTTCATCCCTTCAATTCTGGCCTTCTCTCCCATTTCTCTGGCCTTTTCACTCAATTTCATGGCTTCAATTCTCGCTTTTTCTGCTTTTTTGCTGGCCGTTTTTCTTTCTCTGATCGCTTTCCTTGATGCTTTTGTATCCCCTGAGTCCCAATTTTGAAATTTCATTATTCTCACTCTCGGAGCATTCGGAGCTGCAGGAGGTACCGGAACATCTGGAAAGTCAATGTCCAGGTCGGAAAGATCAGGCATTTCCACACCAAGATCTTCAAGGTCTTTAGTCCTGTTTTTCCATTCATCAGATTTAAAGAAATCGTTTATTCTTTTTGATTCTGTACCAGGGATGGTAAAAGCCATTTTAAAATCATCAGAATTGGTAATTCTTCCTATTTCTCCTGAAAGTTCACCAATCTCATCCACCTTCTGCTGAAATTCTTTACTTTCCGGTTTCAGGGTTTTTAAAGCTTTACTTTTTTCTTCGATTTTCTTTCCGAGTTCTGCTATTTCTTTCTTACTTGAAGATTCTTTGAAGAATTTCGGACTTATGATTTCTCTTTTTTCAGTTTGCTGTGGGGTAATGGTATCTCTTTTAATCTGAGAAACAGCTTCCTTAATCGCTATATTCGTTTCTTTAATCTCTTTGTTCTTGGCATTTACCATATAGGCAAAAGCTACTGAAAATAAAACCGGTAATGCAAAAATTCTACGCGCATATCCGAATTTGGTTTTTGGTTTTTGTAACATTTTGAGTCGTTTTTTTAGATTTGAACTTAGAAACGGACTGGCAGCAGGCAACTGTGTTCCGGAAAAGTGGCTTGCTAAAAGCATCTGCGCAAATGCTTTGGTATCCGATTGTTTTACAGCCTTTTTATCGGCCAGGTATTCGTGGATCAGACTGATCTCTTTTTTAATGATATGAAAAAACGGATTGAACCAGAAAACAGAGGTGATAATCTCAATAAAAATCTTATCGAAGGAATGTTTCTGCTCAATATGAACCATTTCATGTTTTAAAATCTGCTCTCCCACATCGGAATCCAATGTGATGGTGTTTTTCCAGAAAAGATTTTTAAAGTATGAAAACGGAGCTTCTGTCAGGTTTGTACGGTAAAAATTGATCCCGTCAAAACTTTCTTTCTGAAACTGCTTTTTAAGCTTCTGGATCTTGAGGACCCCGAAAATCAACTTCCCTAAAAAGTAGAGAGAAACCAGTCCCAAAGCTGAAAAAATAATTCTAAAATAAATGTGGCCATTGTCTATGTTTTTTTCTGTATTAAAATTCTGTATTTTGTCAAGAAGCATATACATATCACTGTTCACTTCTATTGTAAAGTCATCTACCCTGATCAGGGGTAGCAACAGGGATACGACCATTGCAAACAGGAGGTAAAATCTGTTATAATGATGAAATGTCTTGTCTTTTAAAGACAACTGGTAGTATAAAAACATTACACCGGAGCATACAATTACTTTTCCCAAGTATAAAAATACAGTTTCCATGATCAGTTAGTTTTTCTTTTTGAGTTCGTTCAGGAGCATTTCAAGGTCTTCCACGGTCATTTCGTTCTTTTCTACAAGGAAAGAAACAGCGCTTTTATAAGAACCTTTGAAATAGTTTTTCACCAGGCTTTTCATGGTTTTCCCGGAGTATTGTTCTTTGGTAACCAACGGGAAATATTCATGCTGTCTGCCATACACATGATAATCTACAAATTCTTTATCCTTCAATACTTTTAAAATTGTAGACACAGTATTGGTATGGGGTTTCGGTTCCGGAAAGAGGTCCAGAATATCTTTAAGGAACCCCTTTTCGAGTTTCCATAAATACTGCATTACCTGTTCTTCTGCTTTTGTCAAATTCTGAATTTTCATATCCTTTTCATTTATCATTAAAGTCAATAGAATTTTAATAGAATTCTATATCACTAAGAAATTAGTTATACAAATGTAGAAATAAAATCGAATCAAACAACTAATTTTCTAGTGATAAAAGGCAGGCAGGTATAATCAACTGATAATCAAGCAAATAAATTTTATTAAAATATGTTAAATTTTTATCACACCTCATTTATTGCCTGTTTAATATGCATAAAAACTTAATATTAGTCTCTAAATTCTTAAAACTTGTTAATTTTTATTAAATAAAATTAAAATGAATTTGTTTAAACTGAGAAAATATATTTATTTTAGTGCTTTAAAAATTTCTCATGAAAAGATATAACTTATTGATTGTACTATTACTGCTTATTTTTAATGTGACTACAGCTCAAAAGAAAAATTCTCCGGCTGCAGATCTCAGTATCTTAAAGGAAACCAAAACGAAAATCGAAAACACTGTTCCATTGGTCATCAAGCATCTTCAGGCTATTGCTGATAAGGAAGGCAATACCCAAATTGTTACCAACGGAAAGACTGCTTTAGGAAAAGAATACGGTATTCTGGAATCCGAATGGTTCCTGTACAGAAATAATATGAAGAACTGTATTCTTAACAATTCATCCAAAAAAGCTAAAAAATGTATGGAATACCATACACAATACCTAAGAAATACATTCATCAACTACAACAATTATATTTCAAACCTTACAAGAAAGAACGGCTACCTTGGTGTGGAAGGGGATACAAAATTCGATTTCAAACCGGCAGAAATCAGTACAAAACTAAGCGAGGCTTATTTCGGTGCCAATGATGCAGCAGGAAGAATGAAAAGTGGCCAGAAAAAAGAGTTTCTGGAACAGACCATGTCCGAAGATAACAAGCTTACTCCTTACGGTCAATTGGCTCAATAAATATTAACTACATGATAACGAATCCTGCTTTTGTAAGCAGGATTTTTATTTTAATGCAATCCGTTATTTTCGATCTTTTGCTGATAACCTTCGCAAATTTTTAGTATTGTGTTGGGATGTTCTTCAAATTTCCCCAACCCGATAGAGTAATAATTTTTGCTGTACTTTTCAAAATCAGATACTCCTCTGTTTGTATTCTTTATCTTAACCATGAGGCTGTACTTCGTTGAAGTAGTATACCCGCCACCTTCAGTCGGTTCCCGGCGTTCATAGGCATCAATCTGAAATCCTGTGATTTCTGTCCAGAGAATTTCATTATCAGGAGGTATGGAAAAACAGCCTTCAAAATGCATAATGTCAACAAAATTCCGCCCGTAACATAGCTTTATTCCATCTTTGGATACAATTATTTTCTGCTTTACATCCCAGATATATCCGGAAATAATCACCACAGGCAGAAACAGAGTCACAATGATTAAAAAGATGATAAATATTCTTCCTTCTTCAGCCAAAATCAGCCATTTGATAAGAAAAAATAGAGGAACTGCACAGAATATGAAGAGCAGTATTGAATCGGTTATAACTGATTTTTTCTTTTCTGTAATAATAATGGTTTCCATAGGCCTGGAATTTATAATGAAACAGGATAAAAATAAACTTTATTTTACCGTACCAAGTTAATCTAAAAACATTGCAAATGTTTAAAATAATAAAGAGAACCACAAATGCAGTTCTCTTTTAGTTAGAATATATACAAAACATTAATCATTATTATATCCTGATGAAAAATTTTAAGTTATGGAAAACGATCTCCGCCGGAAGGCTGTTATGCATTAATCATAAAAACATTCAAAAAAGTAGAAAATGAAGGCGGAGATCATTAAAACATAAATAGACTCTTTAACCAGTTTCCCGGCTATTGAGCGATACAAAAGTAAGCTTCAGATCTGTTCCGGTAAAAAATATATTGTAGAATTAAATAAAACACTTTGTAGAAGTTATACTACTTTTGAGACAATAGAATGATAAGTCAAATTTTATTTAAACACTTCATTTCATTTATCCAGCCAATAAAAACAACATGTTTCGGATTTTATAAAAGCAATGCGCTTCAGAAATTTGCATTATAAAATATAAAATAATGAATGATATTATCCGAAGAATAGAAAATGCAGACTGGCAAACGGTTACTGAAAATATGCATCAAAATGGATATGCCATAATACCCGGTTTGTTATCAGATCATGAGTGTGAAGCATTAAAATCAGATTATGATAACCCGGCCTTATATCGTAAAACAGTTGTAATGGCCCGTCACCGGTTTGGGCTGGGAGAATACAGATACTTCAATTATCCGCTTCCTTATCTTATTCAAACAATAAGAACACATATATATCCACACCTCGTTCCTATAGCTAATGCTTGGTTTAAAGCGTTAAAGGTCGATGTGGATTTTCCATCGGAACATACGGCATTGCTACAGCAGTGTCATGATAACGGCCAGCAGAAAGCAACGGCTTTAATCCTGAAATACGGAAAAGGGGGCTTCAATACCCTGCATCAGGATCTTTACGGAGATATTTACTTTCCCATCCAGATCGTTTTAATGCTGAATGAGCCGGAAAAAGATTTTACAGGCGGAAAATTTGTACTTACCCAGCAGGTTCCAAGAGCACAGTCCAAAGCCATAGTTCTTAATCCAAAGAAAGGTGATGCCCTGATTTTTACCACCCATTTCAAACCAGAAAAAGGAACTAAGGGATATTACAGAGTAAATATGAAGCATGGCGTAAGTGAAGTGAAAAAAGGCAATCGATGTACCCTTGGAATTATTTTTCATGATGCTGCCAATTAACTAATGGAAATGCATACAGAAATCCCTGACACGATCTTAAGAAGTAAAATCAAAAGCCGGGAAATTAAATTCGGAGGAAACCGGAAGCTAAAAATTTACGGACTGCTTCATTGTTCGTCCGGTAAAAGAATGAAACGGGAAAACAGGGTCTTTTTTAAATCTGAAAAAGAAGCATTGGAAAACAATTACCGCCCGTGTGGACACTGCATGAAGGTGGAATACAAGCTATGGAAAACTAATTGTGGGATTCTGTAATGATAAATACCTTTTTTTCAATATCATTGTAAAATCAACAGAATGTTATAGGTATGAGAATCAAAATATCAGTGTTCCCTATTTTCGGTTTTATTTTTATTGGTGGTCAGACAGCAGTAATGGAAATCAATTATGAAACTAAAATCATACAGGACAGTATCCATAAAAGTCAGATAAATGTATATGCTTCCACTTTATTATGTAATAATCTGGAATCATCCTACTACAGCCGTGAGGCTAAAGCTTTTTATAACAGAAATTCTAAAAGAACTCCAACGATCAGCACAAACTATGGGGCCATTCCTAAATATCCTAAATCAGTCATCAGCGTTTATAAAAGCAAAGAAAATTTGGTGGTATCCATACCTGTTGGCAGGTATATTTTCACTTATGAAGAACCTAAGCTGAAATGGGAAATACTGAACGAAAGAAAAGATATACGAGGTTTTAAAAGCCAGCTGGCAAAAACCATAACGGATACAGGTGAAACCTTTTTTGCCTGGTTCACAGATGATATAGCTATTCCTGACGGACCTTTCAGATTTAAAGGCTTGTCCGGCCTGGTTCTGGAAGTATATAATAAAAACAGAACGATTGAGATTTATGCTACTGATATCAGGAAATCTGAAGAAATAATAGAACCGCTGAACTACGGAAATGATGTCAAAGCAAAAACTAAAAAGCAATTCCTGGAAGCAAGGAAGAATTATCAGGACAATCCATCCATCTACAATGGAAATATGAGAGTATTTGACGAAAACGGAAATGAAACCACTAAAAAGATGACCGATCGTATAAAAAGCTATACTACTTTCCTGGATTAAAATCTGAATGCTTTATTTTTCTTGTTGTTATTCCAAAACACAAGCTTATTTTGGCAACTCAAGTTTGTGTTAAAAAAAACTATTGAGCTACGCCATAAAAGAATTCTATTTTACATAATATAAAAGTTTAAAAAAATGTATATTCTCATAACTGTGAATAAAAATTAAATTGTATACTTGTCTTCAGATTGCAATCCAAAAAAAATAACAATTTAAAAATTAGACAATTATGAGAAAAATTATTTTATTAGCAACTTTCGGAGTTGCAGGCCTTATGGGGGCTAAAGAAACAGTTGAAAACAAAATTGAAACTAAAGGAAGTGCTGAAGTTGTATTTCAATTATGTGGAGTAATGGTAACTTATTTTAATGCTGCAGGGGAACCTACAGATCAAAAGTGGTTTACCAGTGATCAACCTACTCTATCCGCTTGCCAATCATATCAAGACGGAGTTATTTCCAATTTACAAAGTCAGGGATATAGAGTTGAAAAAGCTGCTACTGGGGCAAGTACTGATCTAAATTAAAATTATGAAAAAGTTTCTTTTTCTTTTTTCTCTTACTATTTTTGGATATTTAGTTGCACAAAAACAGTTACATATACAATATTTAAATGTTAGGTCCACGGTAGCAAATGTGTATGAAGATCTTTACACAGATGGCAAAAATGTTTTATCCAAACAGGACGGCAATATAATGTGGACAAATCCCGCCTTTGATAAAAAGAAAAAAGGGATGGATCAGTATTACATTTCAACCCTATCTACAGAAGAAAGAAATTTTTTCTTTACCACACAATTAGATAATGTAGGCAATTATTTTGTATATGATAAAGTTCCACAAATTAAATGGTCAATTGATAAAGAGACCACAAAGAAAATTCTGGGCTACAAATGTTTTAAGGCAACCTCTATTTTTAGAGGCTCACCGATAACAGCATATTTTACTGAAGAGATTCCTTATTCTGTTGGTCCTTTTAAATTCTTTGGGTTGCCTGGAGCAATTCTTGATGTGAGAGTAGATGATAAAAATTATGATTTATGGAAAGCTGTTAAAGTGGATCTTTTTGATGCAACCAAGATTGATTTCCAACCAAAATTTCCTGAGTTTAAAAAGATAAACATGGAAGACTTTGTAAAATTGAAGGATAAAGTCTATTCATCAAATCAGTCAACAGTTCCTGGTAGCATAAGTAAAACAGTAAGTGTAAGATTAGGAGTAGAAAAAACTTTCGAATGGGAAACAAAACCCTCCCATTAGAATAAAAAGAAGTATCTATTAATAGCCTAGCTAATACTTGTATTATATAACATAAAAAACCTGTATAACTTGCTGTTATACAGGTTCCTATTTAATTTAGTAGCGGGAACCGGACTCGAACCGATGACCTTCGGGTTATGAGCCCGACGAGCTACCTACTGCTCCATCCCGCG
>NZ_JBSIBX010000011.1:0-183373 GCF_058245105.1 Chryseobacterium sp. UF-81
CCCCAAATCAAATGCATAAACAAAAGGAAATCAAAATGAAAACTTATAAAAACAAAAACCAAAGCAAATACAAATTTGCTCTGGTTTAATTATTTATTTTTGTCCTTTAATCTGTATCGGATTTTCAGGACTAGTCATAAAAATCAAATTATTTTTTAGCCGGAATTTCTTTTTTCCCGCTGTGTAAAATCTTTTCAAGGATTCTTAAAGTGATCAGATAAGTTGGCTTCACCCCTGTAAGACCTAAGCCTCCTGAAGAAAGTGTACTTCCTGTTTCCAATGGATTATCCGAAGCATAGTACGCATAACATACGAACAGATCCGGTGCAATGTGATGTCTGATCTTAGACGCTACCTGAATGGCTTTCTGGTAATGTGCCCCTTCCATTTCAAGCCCGATTGCCTTCCATGAAGTATTCATAAAATAAGAAAGAATATCTCTGTTTTGAAGTGAAGTTCCCAATACAGTAATCATAGGTCCTTCAAATGCTTTTAATTCATCATCTTTAAAATCATCCAGCTTTAAAGCATTTTCAAAAGGATAGTTATCTGCCGTTCCTTCAAAAATGTGGGCGGTAGGAATCATAATATCTCCTTTTCCTCCTGCAAGAATTCCTGCTTTTCCCATAATGGAAACAGATTTCACTTTCATCATATACACTTCTCCTTTATGCTCGAAAGGTCTCAGTAATTCATCCATTACCTCAAAAGCCTGCTCTCCGAAAGCATAGTCGAAAACCATAATCACATCATCTCCGCCATATTTTATACCGCTGAATGGTGTATTTTTAAGATCTGTTTTGCTTAAATCAATGATCTGAACGTCAATATTACTTCCGCTCTTATCATTAATATAAATCAAACCTTCTTCCAAAGCATATTTTGAAACCTTGTCGCGAAGTTCTTTTTTATCAGAAATATCTCCGTACAGTTTATAATCTACTTCTTTGTTATCTTTTTTCTTTAAGGCATCATTTCCGTACAGCATATTTTTTACTGAGTGCATGTTGGCTGAAATGATATGTAGCGGACGCATGTGAAGATCGTTTTCAAATAACACTTCTTTCACTTTATTGGCCCACTTCTCACCGAAATAGTGATGTCCTACTCTTTCCTTTAATATAGCACTGAAATGAATTTCTCTTTCTCTCGTCTGTTTTGCATCTTCCAGACTTACTTTTCCCAAGTTGTAGATAATTTTGAATAACCGGTCAGGATTGCTGTCGTCCCCGAAAGAATTATAAGCATTTAATGTTTCTTCAAAAGTTCTTCCTATTAAAGAAGATAAATGAATAAGAGCAACTTCTTTTTCCTTTCTGCTGAATTTCTTCTCCCCTTTTACTACTTCTTCGATGATTTTGAAAGCGCGCGTCGGTTTCCAGTTTTCATCCTGAATGAAAGCCAGATTTCTCACTTTATCCGCTTCTATAAATAAGAATGTTAAATGGGTAAGAATATCATAAATCTCTGAGCGTCCCAAAAGAACTTCAATATTCATTTGGTGCTCATCTATCCTGTAACAGTTTCTTCTTCTCTTTTTAGGTACAATGGGCTCGAAACTTCCTTTATCAAAACCCTCATCCGAAGTAAGATGAATAAAAGCACATTCTTCAATTCCTTCCGGAAGTCTGTCTAAAACGTACATCAAACCATTTAATTCCAATTTATTAGGAATATTCATGGTACCATAAATCTCTGGATTGATAGTCTTTAACAAACTTCTGATACTTTCTCCAGAAACACCGGCAGGTTTAAAAAAACCTCTGTAAAAGAGGTGTCTCATAGAAATGTACAATCTTTCAATTGCTTCCGTTGTTTCTCTAGCTCTAGAATTTGTCATAAAATAAATTTCACACAAATATACAAAATCTTCACTCAACTTATTTTAAGTATCTTTTAACAAGCATTTTAATTTGTATCTTTAAAATTGTAAAATGCACCTCATAAAATATGTTATAATGCTTATTACAGGCCAAAACATTACCTTTCACCAGCCAGCAACCCCTATTAAAATAGTTAAACCATCGTTTGGTTTTAATTAATTTCACTAATACCCCTAAAAAATATAGGGGTAAAATATTTTCAATTCATTTTTTTTGTAAATTTGCCCCACAAAATACAACCTTAATATGTCAACTTTAAGATTCAAAGCGTTAGAAACTTTACCATTTAAGGACTTCAGAAGAGATAATTCTGTTGAGGTTCCCGGAAAACTGTCAGAACTATTCTGCCAGAATGTTTTCTCAGAAGAGACCATGAGAGAATATTTGACAAAAGAAGCATTCCAGTCTATTATGGATGCTATCAAAAAAGGAACAAAGATCCAGAGACACATTGCAGACCAGGTAGCTGTAGCTATGAAAGACTGGGCAATGAGCAAAGGAGCTACTCACTACACTCACTGGTTTCAGCCTTTGACAGGAACTACTGCAGAAAAGCATGATTCATTCTTCACTCCTATTGAAGGAGGAAGAGCCATCGAAAGATTCAGCGGAAACCTATTGATCCAGCAGGAGCCTGATGCTTCTTCTTTCCCGAACGGAGGGATCAGAAATACTTTCGAAGCAAGAGGATATACGGCCTGGGATCCTACTTCGCCCGCATTCATTATGGGAACTACTTTATGTATTCCTTCCATCTTCATTTCTTATACTGGAGAAACGTTAGATTACAAAGCACCTCTTTTAAGAGCTTTGAATGCTGTGGATGAAGCTGCAACCAATGTGATGCAGTATTTTGACAAAAACGTAACAAAAGTAACTCCTACTTTAGGCTGGGAGCAGGAATATTTCTTAGTTGATTCCGCATTATACCAATCCCGTCCGGACCTTGTTTTAACAGGAAAGACTTTATTAGGACATTCTCCTGCTAAAGGACAACAGCTGGACGACCACTATTTCGGCTCTATCCCTACAAGGGTAATGAACTTCATGAAAGAGCTGGAGATCGAGTGTATGAAACTGGGTATTCCTGTAACAACAAGACATAACGAGGTTGCCCCTAACCAGTTTGAGCTTGCCCCAATGTTTGAAGAAGTAAACGTTGCGGTAGACCACAACTCTTTGTTGATGGACATTATGGCGAGAATTGCTCACAAACACCACTTCCATATTTTATTCCACGAAAAACCATTTGCAGGAGTAAACGGAAGCGGAAAGCACAACAACTGGTCTCTGGCAACTGATACAGGTGAAAACCTTTTAAGCCCCGGGAAAAACCCTAAAAAGAACTTACAGTTTTTAACATTCTTCGTTAATACAATTAAAGCAGTTTACGAATATGCTGATCTTTTAAGAGCAAGTATAGCATCTGCAAGCAACGACCACAGATTGGGTGCCAATGAAGCTCCACCGGCAATTATTTCCGTATTTATCGGAAGCCAGCTGTTCAGAGTATTGGAAGAGCTTGAAAAAGTAACAGAAGGAAAACTTTCTCCGGACGAAAAAACAGACCTTAAACTGAATGTCGTTGGAAAAATCCCTGAAATTCTTTTAGATAACACGGACAGAAACAGAACTTCTCCGTTTGCTTTTACAGGAAATAAATTCGAGATCAGAGCGGTAGGGTCTTCTGCCAACTGTGCAGAGTCTATGACGGTAATGAACACGATCGCTGCAAAACAATTGATCGATTTCAAAAAAGAAGTTGATGCTCTTATTGAAACAGGTCTTAAGAAAGACGAAGCGATCTTCAATGTATTAAGAGAGTACATCAAGCAGTGCAAGAGCATTATGTTTGAAGGTGACGGATATTCAGATGACTGGGCGAAAGAAGCTAAAAAGAGAGGCTTGAACAACTTAAAAACCACTCCGGAAGCTCTTAAGCAGGAAATGGATAAAAAATTCGTTGATCTTTATGAAGAGATCGGAGTATTTACTCACAGAGAGGTTGAAGCCAGAAACGAAATCAAACTGGAAAAATATTCTACTGTCATTGATATTGAAGCAAGAGTGCTAAGTGACATTGCAAGAAACCACATCATTCCTTCCGCTTTAAATTATCAGAACAGGTTGATCGAGAATGTAAAAGGTCTTAAAGAAATATTCCCGGATAAAGAATTCAGAACATTGGCAAAAGAGCAAATGAGCCTGATCACGAATATCTCTGAAAACGTTTCCAAGATTAAACTGGGCGTTGAAGATCTTATAAAAGCAAGAGAAGCAGCGAAAGCTGTATCCAATAGTCAGAAGCAGGCAGAAACCTACTGCAGCAAAGTAATCCCTTTATTCGATGTAATCAGAGAAGCTTCTGATGATCTTGAAATGATGGTGGATGATGAGCTTTGGCCAATGACTAAATATAGAGAAATGTTATTTACAAAATAACATCTGTTAAAGTTCCATATTAGTTAAACTCCCTGGTTTTTCCGGGGAGTTTTTTTGTTTTATTAACAGGAGTGAAAAGTAGAGTTTTAAATCACAATCTCCGATTAATAAAGGAATAGCTATTTATTATGTTAAAGAATCTTAATAAAAAAAACCGCAGACTCACCAAAAACAGGCGGTTGCGGTTTGTTTTTCTTTAACATACTTAAATAATATGTTAAAATGTGTTAAATAAAGAACCTGACAATAATCATATCAGGGGTCTTTTGCTCGGAATCTCTACTTTTGTAATGCTTTTGAAAATAAATATTCCTTTTAACACGGATAATCAAATATATATGAAGAAAAGAGTTTTGTTTTATTTAGTTGCTTTAGTGTCTACAGTTTCGGTTCAATCTTGCGCTACAAATTATGTAGTATCACAGCCAGCAACTTACGCTAAAGAATACAAAACAGATGCCAAACTAGCTTCTATTGATAACAAGAGAATGGAGCAGGATAAGCAAAGGCTTATCGATTCTTTCCTGGCGGAAAAGGCGGCATCTATCGCAAACGCGAAAAAAGCTATTAAGAATTCTGAGATTGCAAAGGCAGTCAAATACAATAAAACCATCGACAATATCCTTACAGAAGCTGAAACATACCTTGGAACTCCTTACAGATACGGAGGAATGACCAGAAGAGGTATTGATTGTTCAGCTTTCGTTCTTTCTGTATTCGGGGCAGCAGCAGGGCTTAACTTACCAAGAGTAGCAGCTTCTCAGGCTCAGGAGGGGGAAAGCATTGATAAAAGTGAGCTTCAGAAAGGAGATCTGATTTTCTTTTCGCACGGAAGAAGAATCTCTCACGTAGGTATCGTAGAAAGTGTAACTGAAGAAGGTGAAATCAAATTCATCCACGCAGCTACTTCTAAAGGGGTAATGATCTCATCGCTGAATGATTCTTACTGGGGACCGAAATTCAGGTTTGCCAAAAGAGTGATCAACGAGAACGGAGACGCTTATAACAATTTAGCTTCTTCTACTCCATCCGCAGCGACAAGTTTTTAATTTTAAATAATTGATTTAAATAATGAAGCCATCAGAATCTGATGGCTTTTTTATTTTTTAGTATTATATCTAATATTTTTCGTTTTACTACCCTCCTTTTTGCTTTGCAGAAAGTCACCCCTGCAGAGAACAAGAATTACATTGGACAATGAAAATGGATTCCAGGAGTTCTCGTGAAAAGTTAAATATTGTTTTGGCTAAAGCCGTAGAGGAATATGTTAATGCAAAGGCGGGCTAAAGCCCACCCCTATTGAATTATTTATGTATAGATTTTTCAGAATAACAGAAGTTGTCGTGGTTTCCACCCTCTAACTTCTAACCTCTAATATCTAATTTCTAATTCCGATCAATTTCAATATCCAGTTTGTATAGAAGTCCGTGAACTTCAGAAAGGGAAAATTTGGCCTTTTTCAGCCGATTTACGGCAGGATCTATGGAATAATTGAAGGAAGTCCTGAAATCTGTTTTTTCGAGGTTTGTATTGTCGAAAATAGCCCCGGAAAAGTCACAGCTCTTAAATACAGAACCAGACAGGTCGCATTCTGCAAAATCAGTTTCAATTAATTTTGAGTTGTTGAATACAGTCTTTTTGATTGCTGTGTTGTAGAATACAGAGTTATTGAGGGCGCATCCATCAAATGTAAAGGAAAGTCCGAAATCATTGCAGTCATTCAACTGAAGACCGAACATTTTACAGTCTTTGAAATGAATACTTCGGAAGGCTGTTCTGACCAATTTGGCCATACTTAAGTTGCATGCTATAAATTCACAGTCGGTGAAGCTGAAACCGGAAAGATCAGCATATTCAAAGCTGCAGTTCCTGAAGGTGCAGTTTTCGTATTCGCCTTTTTCAAGAGACTGTTCGGTACAGTTTATGTCCTGATAATTTTGATCCAGAATATATGCTTGCATCGGCCTGTCTTTATGCTAGGGTTCTATTTTTATTATTAAGAATTATGGCTTACAATTTACACCAAGCTGTTCTTATCCGAATAATTCAGTTTAAAGAAGATAAAAGTCATCATAGAAAAGGCAAGCAGCGAACTTCCCCCATAACTGAAGTAAGGAAGCGGAATACCCACCGTCGGGAAAAGTCCCATAACCATTCCTAAATTGATGGTAAAGTGCATCATGAGGATGGAAGCAAAGCAATAACCGAATACCCGGTTAAAAGTGGATTTCTGCTGTTCTGCAAGGTAGTAGATCCGCCCGATATAGATCATGTAGCATAAAACCAGCACGGCGCTTCCTATAAAGCCCCATTCTTCGCCTACTGTACAGAAAATATAATCGGTTTCCTGCTCGGGAACAAATTTCCCCTGTGTTACTGATCCTTCACGGTATCCTTTTCCTAAAAGTCCGCCGGATCCTATAGCTGTTTTTGAATATAATAAGTTGTATCCGGAAGTATCTCTGAATGCTTTTTCCCCTTTGTAAAGAACCTCAATTCTTTCTCTCTGGTGCTTTGGAAGTTTTTCCAGAATATAGGGCGATCCGAAAGCCAGTCCGCACAACAGCAGAATTGAGCCCGCAATTCCTGAAATAGAGATTACATCCCAGGACATTCTGTGATAATTCATCGCGATCAAAATTCCGGCAATCACAACTACCGTCAGTGCTACATAAACAGGAGGTATTGCAAGAGAGACTAAAAAGACTCCGGCAAAAATAAACCCAACCCCGAACAGAAGCCCATTCAGGCCTTCTCTGTATAAAGCAATGAAGAACGCGATAAATACAAGCATGGAACCCACGTCCGGAATCGCCAGAACAACTGCTGCAGGAATCCCGATAATAGCCAAAACCGTCCACAGTGATTTTTTAACTTTCAAATTGAAATCCGGTCCGGAAACATAATTCGCAAGCATAAGAGCGGTTCCTATTTTCGCAAATTCTACCGGCTGCATGGTAAAGCTTCCAAATTTATACCAGTTTTTCTGACCAAGGATCTCTTTCCCAAACGGGAAAAGCCCAATGAGAAGTAAAACACCGCCAATGTAAATAATGGCAGACATGTTCTCGAAGAATTTACTTCTCCCAACGAATATGATAAGCCCTACAAATAAGGATATACAGAAGAAAATCAACTGTTTTTCCCCAAGTTTCTGATCAACACTGTAAATATTTGCAATCGCAAAAATGCAAAGCATGAAATACAGCCCGAGGCCTAGTTTATCTATTCCTTCTGCCCACTTCATCGCTTTACGTTTTTAGTGTTGTTCTTTGTTTCTTCTTCTATTTTCTTCTTCAGTTTTGCTTTCTGCTCTTTAATGAAGTTCAGACTGTCCTGTTGCCTTTTCAGCTTAACGGAATCTGCTTTAGGATCTTTGTATAATCCTTTACGTTTCAGATCTGCAACCCACTGTCTTTTATATTCAGGCATAAAGCTGGCACTGGTCATTTTCTTGTAAAGATTTTCTCTCTTAAGATCTCCGGTTATATATTTTTCAGCGATCACGGTACAGGCAGGACCCGCCCATGTTGCCCCAAATCCGGCATGCTCCATTACTGCAGCTACTACAATCCTTGGTTTGTCTGCAGGAGCAATCAATACAAAAATAGAGTTATCTTTTCCCTGAGGAACCTGCGCAGTACCGGTTTTTGCAAGCTGAGTAAAATCATTGGATTTTAAGCTTCTTGCGGTACCTCTCAACACCACCGCTTCCATACCTTTCAGTACAGGCTCGAAATGCTTGGGATCTACAAGGGTTTTATGTTTTGTTTTAAATCTTGGATCAGGATTCGGTTTACCATCAATAGATTTAACGATATGAGGGGTATAGAACCATCCTTTATTGGCAATGGCGGCAACATAGTTCGCCAACTGAAGAGGAGTCACCAAAACGTCACCCTGCCCCATCCCATTAAAAATGGAACCATTCATGGTATAGTCGGAGCTCCAGTTTTTCTTTCCGCTTCTTTTTTCGTAAAATTTACCGCTAGGGATTCTACCGGGAGAACCTACGGCAATATCATTATTCAGGTATTCTCCTACTCCAAAGCTGCTCATAATCTTTTTCCATTCATCAACTCCTTTGGAAGGATCTCCCGGATATTTATTCATGATAGCAATAAAGGCATGTGAAAAATAACAGTTACTGGAAACCTGGATAGAAGGGATAAGAGGATCCGCTCCACCGTGTCCTTTAATTCTTAAACCTTTATAATAAAATCCGCCTCCGCAAGGGAAAACCGTATTTTCATCCATTACTCCCATCTGCATTCCTGCCAGGGCAGTCAGCAATTTGAAGGTAGATCCCGGAGGATAAGCTGCCTGAACAGATCTGTCAAATGTAGGCTGATTGTCGTATAAGGTGTCTTTTGATAATGCGTAAAGGTTTTTGGATTTGTAAGGCCCTGTAAATAAATTCGGATCAATATCCGGACCCGTTGCCAGAGTAAGGATTTCACCGTTATTGGGGTCTATTGCCACGATTGCTCCATGCTTATCAACCAACATTTCTTCGGCCATTCTTTGCAGGTCGTAATCAATGGTTAAGGTAATATCTTTTCCGGTAACCACATCTTTGTCCAGCGCTCCATTCTTGTATGACCCGATATTGCGGAGTTTAATATCCTTCTGAATATATTTCATTCCTTTTATACCGCGAAGATCTTTCTCGTAAGATTTCTCAACTCCTGTTTTTCCGATAAAGTCTCCGGGAAGATAATAAATGGAATCTTTTTTAATTTCTCTTTCATTCACTTCACTGGTATACCCTAAAAGGTTTCCGGAGGTTCCCACCTCATACTGGCGCTGAGGTCTGGATACAATACTAAATGCCGGATATTTGAAAATAATCTCCTGTACTCTGGCAATATCTTCTCTGCTGAGGTCCTTAAAAAAAGTCATAGGCGTCAACTTCGAATAGTATTTTTCTTTCTTGATGATGTCGATTCTTTTGATGAAATCAGATTTGCTGATCTGCATCAGATTACAGAATCCCAAAGTATCAAAATCCGGCTTCATTAAGGCCTGCGTAAAAGAAATTTCATAGGCAGGCTGGTTTCCTACAAGAATTTTTCCGTTTCTGTCAAAAACAACCCCTCTCTGCGGGATAACGTATTCAATTTTAATAGAGGTGTTCGCTGCATTTAAAGCATAACGGTCTGTAAACAGCTGCAAATAAGCAAGCCTCGCCACAAAAATAAGGGCGATGACTACGAGGGCAGAAAAGATTTTTAAATAACGTGTGTTCAAACTTTTTGTTTGATTTTAAATATTAATGCGTAAACCACTATAAATATAAAGGAAATTATACTTGTGATCACCACATTAAGTAATATTTCAAAAAAACGGCTAAATTTAAAAAATTCTATATACTGCACTAAAAGCTGATGCAGGAAGATACTCGAAAACAGAAACAGTAAAAACTGTGCCCATTGAAGGGACTGAAAAGAGAAAAAGTCTGTGGAAGTATCTGTGGAAGTTCTGAAGATCAAGGTTCTGAAATAAGCGATCAGTGTTGTTGCAAAAGCATTGATTCCCCATGAGTAGAGAAATGCGTCCACAGAAAGTCCTATTAAAAAGCTTAAAGCTAAAAACTGATATTTATTTCTGAAGAAAGGATAAAACATGACGAATACCGGATAAAGAACCGGTGTGTACTTTCCGAAAATAGTGATCCTGTTCAGTACAAAAATCTGTAATGCAACCAGGAAGATCATGATCAATATATCGGTGAATAGAGTCCTGCTAATCATTTTCTTTTTTTATTACGGTCTGCAATGTATCCTGGATTCTCTGTACCTCAGCTTTTTTAAGGTTTTTCACAACGAATACCTTACTCAAAGCACCCATTTTTTCACTCAGCTCTACCGAGATATCCCAGAAGCCTGTTTTATTGTCTACAGAATATCCTGCAATAGTACCAATCATTACTCCTTTAGGGAAAATAGCTGATTTACCGTCTGTAACAACGGTATCACCCACTTTTAAAGCGACATATTTAGGAATATCCGCAAGGTGCATCACTCTGGAATTATCACCGTTCCAGGTTAAGGTTCCGAAATATCCTGAATTTTTCAACGAAGCGTTGATCCTGATCCTGTTAACGCTTAAAACAGACTGAACCAAAGCATAGCTGTCTGTAGAGTTGATTACAATTCCGGCAATCCCTTTAGGAGCCATTACGCCCATCTGAGGAAAAACACCGTCTCTGCGGCCACGGTTAATGGTAAAATAATTATTTCTTCTGTTGATACTGTTAAAGACGATCTCGCCATCTACAAAAGTATAGATCTGGCCACCGCCTAATGTATCATGTACTTTTCTGAATACAGGATTTTTTGCTCCTTCTTTACCATACAGCTGGGTCATCAGGGCTTTGTTCTGAGCAACAAGATCTTCATTGATCTGTTTCAGCTTCAAATATGAAACCCCTTCATCAATATACCCCGAAATCCATGAATTCAGCGCAGCCGACTGGCCAGCTACCCATGATTTCTGCATGGCATTTTTAGAGAATATCAGAACCAGAGCAACAATCTGCAGGAATATAAAGAAGACAAAAAGGGCGTTCTTCGAAAATAGTCTCAGCAAAAATCCCATTCAGATATATAGTCGTAAAAGGTTAAAATTATTTAATTAAGAAATTGAATTTATCCATATTCTTAAGGGCAATCCCAGTTCCGCGAACAACAGCTCTCAACGGATCTTCTGCAACAAATACAGGAAGACCGGTCTTTTTATGCAATCTGTCCGCAAGACCTCTCAATAAAGCACCGCCTCCAGCAAGATAAATACCTGTTTTATAAATATCTGCAGCCAATTCCGGTGGAGTAAGAGAAAGCGTTTCCATTACAGCATCTTCAATTCTGATGATGGATTTGTCTAATGCACGCGCAATTTCTTTATATCCGACCATAATTTCTTTTGGCTTACCCGTAATAAGGTCTCTACCCTGTACCGGGATATCTTCAATATCAACATCAAGATCTTCCACTGCAGAACCTACTTCAATTTTGATTCTTTCAGCGGTTCTCTCTCCGATATAAAGGTTATGGTGAGTTCTAAGATAGTAAGCAATATCATTGGTGAATACGTCACCTGCAATTTTTACAGATTTGTCACATACGATACCTCCTAAAGCAACCACTGCAATTTCTGTAGTACCACCACCTATGTCGATGATCATATTTCCTTCAGGTTTCTGTACATCGATTCCAACTCCTATTGCCGCAGCCATTGGCTCGTAGATCAGCCTTACTTCTTTGGCGTTTACTTTTTGGGCAGAATCTCTTACCGCTCTTTTTTCAACTTCAGTAATACCGGAAGGGATACAGATAACGATTCTTAGTGCCGGCTGAATAAATCTGCCTTTGATTCCGGGAATCTTTTTGATAAATTCCTTAATCATGTGTTCAGAAGCATGGAAATCTGCAATAACACCATCTTTCAATGGACGTATTGTTTTGATATCCTCATGAGTTTTACCCTGCATATGCTTAGCCTGCTCACCCACGGCAATCGGCTTACCCGTAGAACGTTCAATTGCAACAATTGACGGCTGATCTATAACAATTTTATTATTATGGATGATAAGGGTATTGGCAGTACCAAGGTCTATCGCAATTTCCTGCGTAAACATATCGAATATACTCATGTTTTTCTTCTGATTTTAAGTTTACAAAGATATGAATTTAACACTACTAAAGAAATTTAACCTGCATATAATTTGGTTAAAATTTTATTAAAATTCACAATTGTTTACTAACTTTTGATTTAACGATTTATGAAGCCTGACTTAAACTAAATTAACAGGATCAAGGACGGAAGCACGGGGATGGAAGTATTTCACCCAAAACAACAAAAAAGATCTCCATCAAAAAGTCCTAAAATGCCTAATTATAAAAACATTTTTGCATTAGCGGAACGTTGTCCTGAACTTTAGACGTCCGCTCTCGCAACTTCCGACTTCGCCTCTGTTACCATAGTTTTTCACGATAATTATCATATACATTATCAGAGGGCAGTTAATTAAAAAATCCGTAAATTTGCGACTGCTTATGTTACAGTATTCCAATATTCATCAGACATCAAATTTTGCTGTACTTTCCATTAGTTACGAAAAGGCTGATGTGGAAACGCGGGGGAAGTTTGCATTTTTTGATGATAACATCAAGAATTTTGTCGCCAGGGTCCACAACATGGATTTAGGGGATGCATTTGTAGTTTCTACATGTAACAGAACCGAGATCTACACCACTTCGCCCAATTATCTTCTGGTAGCAGAAGAATACTGCAAAACAATCGGAGTAAACCTTACGGATTTTCTTCAGTTTGCCAATATTCTTACCAAAGAAGAGGCTCTTATCCATCTTTTCAGGGTGGCAGCCGGATTGGAAAGTCAGATTATTGGTGATTTTGAGATCATCGGACAGATCAAAAAAGCATACAGCCGTTTTAAAAAAGAAAGACAGAATTCCAACCCATATCTGGAAAGAGCGATCAATGCAGCGATCCAGATTTCGAAAAGAATTAAAAATGAGACGGGAATATCCAACGGAGCCGCTTCTGTGTCTTATGCTGCCGTTCATTATATTTTAAACAGCCAGAAGAAAATTACAGAAAAGAATATTCTTCTTTTGGGTGTGGGTGAGATCGGACAGAATACGGTTGAAAACCTGGTTAAGCATGTCTACCAGCCAAAAATTAAAATTGCCAACAGAACTCAGGAGAAAGCTGAAAAGATTTCCCAGAAATACAGTATTCCTCATGTTGATTATTCTGAATTTGACCGGGAATTAAAAAACACGGACATTCTTATTGTTGCAACAGGAGCCAAACATCCTATCATCAACAAATCTCATTTCCCGAACGGAAAAGAAACTCTGGTTATTGATCTTTCCATTCCTCACAATGTTGAAAAAGATGTTACCGAGAATGAAAACGTAACCCTGATTGATGTGGATGAACTTTCAAAGCAGATCCAGGAAACCATTCAGCAAAGGGAAAAAGAAATTCCAAAAGCTGAAAAAATCATCAAAGAACTGATGAAAGAGTTTCTGGAATGGGAAAAAAAGAGAAAGCTGGCACCCAATATTCACCATTTCAAAGCCGTTCTGAAGAATATGGAACGCAATGAAATGCATAATTTTTATAAAAAAAATAAATACATAAACATCACGGACATGGAGCTTTCTGACAAAATGATTCAGAAAATCACCAACCGTTTTGCAAAATTTATCATCGACAATCCTTTAAAAGCCGAAGAAATTAGTAAATTAATGCACGAAATATTAGTTGAACAACCAAACAACGAATTCAATGAAAAGCATTAGAATCGGAACAAGAAATTCCGCACTTGCACTTTGGCAGGCAAGAGAGGTTGCCAGGAACCTTCAGAACCGTAATTATTTAACGGAAATCGTTCCTATTGTATCTTCCGGCGACAAAAACTTAAATCAACCGCTTTATTCTTTAGGAATCACCGGGGTTTTCACAAGAGACCTTGATGTTGCCCTATTGAATGACGAAATTGATATTGCCGTACACTCTTTAAAGGATGTTCCGACGCAACTGCCTCAAAATATTGAGATCATTGCTTACCTGGAAAGAGATTTCCCTCAGGATGTATTAATAAGAAAAGAATCTGCGCGAAATAAAGAATTTCATGAACTTAAGCTTGCCACAAGCAGCTTAAGAAGAAGGGCATTCTGGTTAAAAAATTATCCGCATGCTGAGTTTTCCGATATCCGCGGGAATATCCAGACCCGTCTTCAGAAACTGGAAGAAGGAGATTTTGATGCCACTATTCTGTCTCTGGCAGGAATCAAGAGAATGAAAATGGACATTGATTATGAAATGCTTCCATTAATGATTCCGGCTGCTTCGCAGGGAGTAATTGCTGTTGCCGGACATTCCGACAAAACAGAGATCAATGAAATCCTGAGCCAGATTAATCATAAGAAAACCCAGATCTGTGTAGAGATCGAAAGAAATTTCCTGAGCACACTGGAAGGCGGATGCACGGCTCCAATAGGCGCTTTTGCAGAGATATTCGAAAACCAGATCCGTTTCAAAGCTGCTCTTTGCTCTCTGGATGGCAAAAACTGCATTGCTACCGATGAGAACTTTGAATATAATGACACTGAAAATTTTGGAGAAAAGTTTGCCAAAGTTGTTCTTGAAAACGGCGGAAAAGAACTGATGACTGAAATTAAGAATTCGTATTAAGAATTTTTAAGCAGATTGAACGTTTATATTCGTAAGTGCAGAACAATGAAAAAATCCTTTTTTTTATTCATATTTCTATTTTGTGTATTTGTGTCAAATGCTCAGAACAGATTTGGGCTTCAACTGTCCAGCTCTGCTTTGGCGCTGATAGACAGCTCCATTAAATATGACCCTGCCTATTTTGTCCTTAAATATCCTAACGGCGATGTCCCGTCTGATAAAGGGGTATGCACCGATGTCATTATAAGAGCCTACAGAAAACTTGGTATTGATCTGCAAAAAGAAGTACACGAGGATATGGCAAAGAATTTTTCCAAATACCCTAAAACCTGGGGATTAAAAAATCCTGACACCAATATTGATCACAGAAGGGTTCCCAATCTTGCCGTCTTTTTTTCTAAATTCGGAAAAGTAAAATCTACTGAAACAAACCCTGCGCTTTATGTTCCGGGAGATATTGTAACCTGGATTTTACCGGGAAATTTGACGCACATCGGAATTGTTGTCAATAAAAAATCGGCTGACGGAAAAAGATTCCTGATTGTGCATAATATAGGAGGGGGACAGGTTTTGGAAGACTGTCTCTTTAAATACACCATAACAGGACATTATCAATATCCAAAATAAGCTGCTGTATGAAAAATCTTATCTATGCCTTATTTGTATTGTTATCATGTTATACAAAAGCTCAAACCAACGAGTTTAAAATCGTCAGCAAGCCTATCGATTATTCGCAGGAGAGAGTCCGTTTAAGTTTGGAGTACCTCAAAGATCATCATCATATTATACAAAGCTCACCAACGATTTCGCCTAAAATAATTGTTCTGCATTATACCGCAGGAGGAACTGTTGAAACAAATTATAAATATTTCAATAAGACTCATCTGGAATCTGCCAGGAATGTTTTAAAGAAACAAAGTACTTTAAATGTCTCTTCACAGTTTATTGTGGACCGTGATGGCACCATTTACCAGCTCATGGAGCCCAATATGTTTGCAAGACACACCATAGGCCTTAATTACTGTGCCATTGGTATTGAAAATATAGGAAGCAGGAAACAGCCACTCACGGAAAAACAGGCTTTATCAAATGCATGGCTAATCCGGTATTTGACTAAAAAATACAATATAGAATATCTTATAGGCCATTCAGAATATGATCTATTCAGAGGTTCTAAACTTTGGAAAGAGACGGATCCGGATTATTTTACTGTAAAAGACGATCCGGGAAAAGATTTTATGAAAAAAGTCAGGCTGCTAGTAACTGATCTGCATTTAAAAGATAAACCTTAAGCTCATGAAAATTCTGTTTACCAAAACCATAGATGCCACGTTATTATCCAAAGAATTAGGATCGGATATTTCGGCTGAATGCATTGAGGTAATCAGGACAGAACCTTTAAAAACCGCTGCATTTGATTTAAAAAACTATTCCCTGATCTTCACCAGTGTCAATGGAGTGAATTCATTTTTCAGCAATCAGTTTAAACCCAACGAGGATTTTACCGCAAAAAACTATAATAAAATATATTGCGTTGGTGAGAAGACGAAACGTGAGCTGAGAAAACACGGTTTCGGAACATTTAAAGTTCTGAAAAATGCGGAAACCCTTTCGAGATTTATCATCGGAAACTGCCAGCACGAACAATTCCTTCATTTCTGCGGTAATCTAGCCATAGATGTCCTGGATAATGATCTTCCTTTGCAGAATATCAGTTACAGAAAGATCACCATTTACAAAACGGAAGAGCTCTGCCCTTCCGTACCTGAAAAATATCATGCTGCAGTTTTTTTTAGTCCAAGCGGAGTTCGTAGTTTTGCAAAACTCAACTCTTTAGAAGGGATGAAGATTTTTTCAATTGGGGAAACCACCTCTGGTGAACTGAGGAAGTACACCACAGAAGAGATCTTTACCTCGGAAGAAAACAATCTTGCTTCTATTTTCGGGTTGATAAGAAAAGAACTTTAAACAGCTGAAAACCTGGCTGGTAAAATAATGAGTGCCGGGAACGGCCATTAGTTTAAATAAATTATGATTAAAAACGACTTATATTTAAAAGCACTCCGCGGAGAAACTGTAGAAAGACCGCCGGTATGGATGATGAGACAGGCCGGAAGATATCTGCCGGAATTCATTGCTCTCCGGGATCAATATGACTTCTTTACAAGATGTCAGACCCCGGAACTGGCTTCCGAAATTACCGTACAACCTATCCGCAGATTTCCTTTGGATGCAGCCATCCTTTTTTCTGATATTTTGGTAGTTCCTCAAGCTATGGGAATTGATTTCAAAATGAAGGAAAATGTGGGGCCATGGCTGGATAACCCGATCAGAACGATGGAGCAGGTTCAGAATGTTGTGGTTCCCGATGTGGATGATACTTTAGGGTATGTTTTTGATGCTATTGAGCTTACATTAATTAAATTAGATAATGAAATTCCACTAATCGGTTTTGCCGGTTCTCCCTGGACAATTTTATGTTACTGTATAGAAGGAAAGGGAAGCAAAGCCTTTGATATTGCCAAATCATTCTGTTTCCAGCAGCCGGAAGCGGCTCATTTGCTACTTCAGAAGATCACAGATACTACAATTGCGTATTTGAAAAGAAAAGTTGAAAAAGGCGTTTCTGCGGTTCAGGTTTTTGATTCATGGGGAGGTATGCTATCTCCTGCGGATTACCAGGAGTTCTCATGGCAGTATATCAACCAGATTGTTGAGGCTCTAAGCCCTCTTACCCATGTGGTGGTATTTGGAAAAGGATGCTGGTTTGCCCTGGAAGACATGACGATGTCTAAAGCATCAGCTTTGGGTGTGGACTGGACGATTACTCCGGAATTTGCAAGAACATTAACAAATCATACAATGACTCTTCAGGGAAATTTTGATCCCGCAAGATTACATTCTACTCCGGAAACCATCAAAAAAATGGTAACTGAGATGATCAACCGTTTTGGGAAAGACAGGTATATTGCGAATCTCGGACACGGCATCTTACCGAATATCCCTGTGGAGAATGCAGAGGCATTTATCAGGGCTGTTGTGGATTGGAGGCCGAATAACTAGTTTCTAACCACAAAAGGAGCAAAAGTTTTTAACACTTAAGTTATTTGAAGTTTAAATACTTTGTAATAAGAAGACCACATAAATTTTTTGAAAATTCTGAAATTTTCATTTAAAATAATAAAAGCCCTTTCAATCATTACTGAAAGGGCTTCCTTATGAGAAAAAATTAGTTTAATTTACTTCGGTAATGAAAGTTTCTTTAGGTTTTCTCACTTTCGCAAGATTCACCAGCCAGTCATTTGATGCATCTCTGTAACCGATTGGCAGCAGCAACACACTCTTCAGTCCTTTTTCTTTCAGATTCAAAACTTCATCCACAGCTTCAGGTGAGAAACCTTCCATTGGTGTGGAATCTACTTCTTCAAAAGCCGCTGCGATAATGGCAGCACCAAAAGAAATATAAGCCTGCTTGGCAGCATGGGTAAAGTTTTCTTCAGCAGATCTCTGAGGATAGGTTCCCAACAGCATCTGTCTGTAGTTTTCCCAGCCTTCATTTTTAAAGCCTCTGATTTCGTTGGTAAGATCAAACATACTGTTGATCCTTTCCTCCGTATAGTTATCCCATGCGGCAAATACCAAAAGATGTGAACAATCCGTGATCTGCGGCTGATTCCATGCATGAGGCTTAATCTGTTCTTTTACCTCCTGATTGGTCACTACAATGATCTCAAAGGGCTGAAGCCCACTGGATGTAGGTGCCAGTCTTGCAGCTTCTAATATTTTATCCACTTTTTCCTGTGGTACTTTCTAACCGTTCATTGCTTTAGTGGCAAATCTCCAGTTCAATTTTTCAATTAATTCCATTAAATTAAATTTAGACCAGACAAAATTACTCCAAGAATAAAGACAATAAACCACAAAAATTGCTATTTGAAATATTGTAAGAATCTATTATTTTATTATACAGATGATTTCTATCAAAAGCCTCTGAAATTGGAATCTTTATAAATTTTCTCTTTTATGGATTTATATTTATATTTGATTACCAAATCTTTAAACCGAAAATATGAAAAAGTTAAGCAAAGAAAAATTAAAAACCATCGTAGCCGGAGGAGAAATCTGCCTTGAATGTGCCATTGGATACTATCAGGTTATTATTGACGGGAAATGTTATTGTATTCCGTGGGAGTAAGTATTAAATAAAAAAAGCAGTTGATAAACAACTGCTTTTTTTATTATCCGAGCATTTTCTGAGCTTTCTTTACTCCTTCCACAAGCTTGTCTATTTCTTCAAAAGTATTATAGACCGCAAAACTTGCTCTTACAGTCCCGGCTATATTGAAGAAGTTCATGATAGGCTGTGTACAGTGATGTCCTGTTCTTACTGCAACCCCCATTTTATCGAGGATCATTCCTACATCAGAAGATATTCCCACCCCTTCCAGGTTAAAGGAAACTACACCTGTTCTTTTGGCCTTTTCGCCATAGATCTTTATATTTTCCAGCTCTAAAAGCTTTCTCTGTGCATACTCCAATAAAGCATTTTCATGATTCTGAATATTTTGCCTGCCTGTTTTTTCAATAAAATCAACAGCGGCACCCAGCGCAATATTTCCTCCTACATTGGGAGTTCCTGCTTCGTATTTAAAAGGAAGCCCGGCATATGTAGTTCCATCGAAAGAGCATGTTGCAATCATCTCCCCTCCTCCGTGAAATGGAGGTAGCTCTTCCAGGATTTCCTGTTTTCCGTAAAGGATACCGGTTCCCATAGGAGCATACATCTTATGTCCTGAAAACACAAAGAAATCACAATCTATTTTCTGTACATCGATCTCGAAGTGAGGTGCAGACTGCGCCCCGTCGATCACAATATAAGCATCCGAATTTTTCCTTGTTTTAGCGATAATTTCTTCTATCGGGTTTACAATTCCCAAAGCATTGGAAACCTGGTTTACGGAAACTACTTTTGTCTTTTCGCTTAGAAATTCGTCCAGATAGTTCAGCTGAAGAATACCGTTTTCATCGATCGGGATTACTCTTAGTTTTGCCCCTGTTCTCTCACAAAGCAGCTGCCATGGAACAATATTGGAATGATGCTCCAGATAAGAAATGATAATCTCATCATCTTTTTTAAGCTTCTGCGTCAGAATGTAGGCGATGAGGTTCAGACCTTCTGTTGTTCCCTTTGTAAAAATAACTTCGAAATCATGCTTAGCATTAATGAATTTCTGGATCTTTCTTCTTGAAAGCTCCATTTCTTCGGTGGCTAACTGGCTTAATGTATGAATTCCTCTGTGAACATTGGCATTAATCTCTGTATAATAATCATTCCAGACCTTTAAAACAGAGTCCGGTTTCTGGGATGTTGCTGCATTATCTAAGTAAACCAGAGGTTTACCATTCACTTCGCGGTTTAATATAGTAAACTGACTTCTTATTTGCTGAATGTCAAACATTTATTAAAATTTTAAATTAGATTGCTCTTATTTAGAACACTTCAAATTTACGGCTTTTTTTCTGAAAGGACGTAGTAGGTTAAAGGCTGATATTGGTCAGGTGACAGAAAGACTCGATGAACAGAATAGCCTTCATGTAATTATCATCATTTTATCACAAAATAAAAACCTGCCAAAGATTGGCAGGTTTATATGGTTTGTTGAATAAGCAAATATTATTCTGCTGCAGTTTCCTCTGCTGCCGGAGCTGTACCTTCTTCAGCTACAACTTCTTCCTCATCATCATCTTCTGCTACTGCACCACCTTTCATTGCATTTCTAGACATCTTAACAGCTACTACAACTGCATTGTCAGGGTGTACGAAAGAATATCCTTCAGCTTTGATCCCTCCTACATAAATCTTGTTACCGATTTTTAATGGAGTAACATCTACAACTACCTCATCAGGTAAGTTTGCAGGGATAGCTTTCACTTTTAATTTTCTGAAAGACTGACGTAAAACACCACCAGCCACAACACCTTTAGAACGTCCGGTAATTCTTACAGGAACTTCCATAATCACTGGCTTATCAGCAGATAACTGATAGAAGTCTGCGTGTAAAATTTTGTCAGTAATTGGGTGGAACTGAATATCCTGAAGAACAGCTGAAATTGTTTTTCCGTCTAGTTCAATAGATACCGTGTGTGCTTCAGGAGTGTATACTAAACCTTTGAAAGCTTTCTCTTCAGCAGAGAAGTTTAAAGGCGCTTCACCTCCATAAACAACACAAGGAACTAATTCAGCATCACGTAAAGCTTTTGTAGACTTTTTGCCCACGCTTTCTCTTTTTGTACCTTGAATTGTAATAGATTTCATTTATAAAAATTTAAAAAATTGTTCTGATTTAATTTCGCAATCCGCTAAAAATCAATTAAATAATAAACTTACTGCTAATTGACTGATGCTCATGAACCATCTTCATAACGTCCGCAAATAATGGGGCGCAAGATAGCACTTTTATTTTAGTTGACAAATTATTTTTAACAGGAATTGAGTCAGTTACAATAACTTCCAATAATTTGGAGTTCTCAATATTCTCATAAGCTTTCCCGGAAAGCACCCCGTGAGTAGCCATCGCTCTTACTGATTTTGCTCCTTTCTCCATTAAGATATCCGCTGCTTTACAAAGTGTACCCGCAGTATCGATCATATCATCAATAAGGATTACATTTTTGCCTTCCACATCGCCGATAAGGAACATCTCTTCTACTACATTTGCTTTTTTTCTTTCTTTATAGGCAATTACTACTTCAGCACTCAGGTGACCTGCATAGTTCTTCGCTCTTTTTGCTCCTCCCATATCCGGTGAAGCAATGGTAAGATTATCCAGATTTAAAGCCCTGATATAATCCACGAAAATACTTGAAGCATACAGATGATCTACCGGAATCTCAAAGAATCCCTGAATCTGGTCTGCATGCAGATCCATTGTCATAATTCTTGTTGCTCCTGCAGCTGTTAATAAATTAGCAACCAGTTTTGCACCTATCGGAGCTCTTGGCTTGTCTTTTCTGTCTTGTCTCGCAAGTCCGAAATAAGGAATTACAACAGTAATGCTTTTTGCGGAAGCTCTTTTCGCAGCATCAATCATCAATAGTAGTTCCAGCAGATTGTCTGCAGGCGGGAAGGTAGATCCGATTAGGAAAACTCTTCCTCCTCTTACTGACTCATCCAAAACAGGCTCGAATTCCCCGTCGCTGAACTCCTGAAAGTTGATTTTCCCTAACTCTTTCCCATAATATTGGGCAATGTTTTCTGCCAAGTCCTTACTGGTTCTTGTACAAAATAGATAACTTAACTGATCGGCCATTTTTACTTTTTAAAGATTTTGCAAATTTAAAAAAAAACCACAAGAATTACTCTTGTGGTTTCTAAGTTTTTATTTTCCTGTATTATTACGGGAATTTTACTCCTGAATATTTATTAGGATCTACCTGTGGTAATGTAGATTTATACTTTGCGTTGATCGATTTGATAAACTCGTTGGCAATAACTGCATACCCTCTTCCTGTAAGGTGAACACCATCAAGAGAGAAAGCTCCGCCGGTCACGAATTTGGCAGTATACCTTACCCCATCATAAATAATTCCTGATTTTCCATTAAGCTCAACCATTTTAGCATTACCATCTACAAAAGCCAATCCATAAGAATCAGCAAGTGATTTTATAGAATTATTATAGGCATCAACTGCTGTTTTCACATAAGAAGCCTCTGTTTTTGTCAATACATGCTGATTTTGCAGCGGATAAGAAATTCCGTAAACATTTGCGGGCGCTGGTGCACCAGGTGCAGGAGTTCCTATTAGAGAACTTGTTGTAAGAAGAATATAATCGTCTGACGTAGCCTGTCTTGCCTGTCCAAAGATTTGTCCAAATGCAGTTGCAGTAGGCAATCCTAAAGAAGGAGTCAAGGCAGCAGTAAGCTGTGCGGAAAGATCCGTAAGCGCAACATCTTTTATCAAAACAGGATTGGCAGAAGTGGAAGAGAGTAAATTAATTCTGTCTCCTGCTCCGAAAGCAGTAAGTGCCTGCTTCAACGGTCCATATAAATTTGTATTAAGAGTGGATAAATTCGCCCCTAAAGTTGTTGGCGTTAAAGGATTATAAGGAACTGTTGTAAAGAAAGGAATTGAAGTAACATAAGGAATATTGGCAATAACACCTTTTGTAGTTCCTACACTCTTAAGACCATCCAATACATTTTTAATAGATCCAGCTACAAGGTTAGGATCGGAAATATCATTTGATTTATAGCTCAATGGGTTTACATTATTAGTCTGTACAACCGCAGGGCTATACGTAGTAACCCCACCTACCGTCTGAGAATTGGTTCCTCCGTTGGTAGCATAAGACAATACATCGTTATTACCAATCCAAAGAGAGAAGAATGTAGGTTTCTGAGCCATTGCATCCTGTAATACAGAAGTTGTTGCAGAAGTAGCAAATCGCACAAAATATGGATTGGCAGCTCCTAGAGAAAGGTTTGCAGCACTTCCGTAACCAGGTGCAATCAGATGGAAAGATTTTGCCCCGGGAACCCCCATATTTTGGTAAGGCCCACCGGCAGTCACGTTATCTAATGCTGCAGCAGGACTACTTGCCACCGGACCCAAGCTTCCGCTTGCAGTCACCTGAAGAGTCAGTTTTCCAGGAAAGCCTGGCAGTCCAATAAATCCACCTACATCATTCGGCATTAAAGGCTGCTTAAATGCACCGCCACCGGCAAGTTTCATCTGCATGGCAATAATACTTGGATATGATTCATTTTGCCCGCTGCTGTAAAGAGCTCCATCCCTGTAACCGGATGTCAGCGAGTTCCCCAGAGAAACATAATTAGAAAAGTTCGCCTCCCCGCTTGTTACCTGAATATCTTTTACATCAGTATCAAAATCATTCTCACAGCTTGTTGTAAAAAGAAGTGCGGAAACGGCAAGTGTTGATATTATAATTTTTTTCATAGTCTTTCAATTAAAAAGGGTTGTACGATAAACCTAAACCAAAGTAGAATGCTCTAGCTTTTGCCTGTCCATTAAAACCAAGAGTAGCATTTCTTACATCTCTGGCCTGAGGAAGGGCATATCCTCCTGCTATATCAACTCCAAACTGCTTTAGTTTAAAGCCAAGACCTCCGGTAATTACATAGGTATTAAATGATGGCGTTTCCGGGATAAAGTTCTCGTCAGTATATGGTGATTCATCATAATAAGCACCCAAACGGCCAAAAATCATATCCGTGAATGCATACTGTGTACCCAATCTGAATGTTTTTGAGTTTCTAAAGTTTTTAGGAGACACTAGAATTGTAGGATCCGGCTGATTTCCCACCGGGGCATTAGCAAAATCCAGAGTCAGCTTGCTGTATCTTTCCCATCCGTGGTAGTTAAAGTCAGCTGAAATCAACCATTTCGGTGTCACTTTGTATGTTAAACCAATGGTATATTCTTCTACCAATGGAAGTGTTGCTGTAAATTTATCCTGTCCTGTGCTTGGATCCAGTCCTAACAGTGGATAGATAGCCGCAGACGGGAACTTAAATGTAGCTGTTCCATTTTTAGCTTTCATATCTATAGGTGAACGGTAAGCAATACTAACGTCTAATTTCGGGTCAGGTCTGAAATAGAATCCAAAACTATAACCGCTACCACTTGCTTTCTCATCTTTAATATTTAATTCACCTCCAAATTGTGTTACCGCTTTATCCCAGTCTACTTTACCTTTCGCATAAATATAGCTCGCTCCGAATGACACCCAAGGCGCCAGTTTCACAGAGACCATAGGCTGAAAATAGAAGCTCTTAAGCTCCAGCTTCTGTACCATTTCTTTCCCTTCCCAATCACTTGGCCACTGGATAGTACTTCCGAAAGGTGTTGTAAAACTGAAACCAACAGATAGGTTCTCTATCGGTCTATAAGCAACCGCAGCATATATCGGAGTACCAATAGGATTATCTGTTTCTGTACTTTGCAAAGTGTTTAAGTTTTGAAAAGTAATTTTATTACTTGCACCGAATCCTCCTGCTACTATACTCAGCTTTGAAGGAATGAATGACATCCCCGCTGGGTTAAAGAATGCCACACTTGCATCTTCGGCATGAGCACTAGTATGCGCCATTGCCAATTGTTTCACTCCCTGCAGAGATACCCTGAAGCCTCCTGCGTAAGATAAAACACCCGCCAATAAAGCAGTTGATACTAATATTTTTTTCATAGACTGTTTATTATATACCCAAATATAAAATTATTTTAGATACATCTGTTAATATTTCTTAATATTTTAAACAATATGCCAAAAGAAAATTATGTTTGAAATAACACTTTGAAAATATACCCGCATAAACACATAGACCATAGTAACTTATCGGCTTTTGAAGCGAGGTATATTTTTCACGTTTAAGGTTAAACAATCGCGATATTGAATATTTAAGTATTTTAGAATTGCATAAAGATAAATTTACATAAATTTGCAAGATTATAAAAAATAGTTATATGAGTTGTGGATGCAAAACATCCGGCGATTCTGCCCATTCTTGCGGACCAAAAAAAACCGCGAATGGCTGTGAAAGTGTAAATACCTGTGGTAATAGTTATAAATTAAGTGTTTTCGACTGGCTTTCTGACATCAACAATCCCGCATCGAACAGGTGTGACCTTGTGGAAGTTAGATTTAAAAATGACAGAAAATCGTTTTATAAAAATGTAAACAATATTCCTTTACATATAGGTAGCGTAGTAACAGTAGAATCGAGTCCCGGACACGATGTAGGCGTTGTAAGCCTCACCGGAGAATTAGTAAAGATTCAGATGAAAAAGAAAAAATTTCCTGAAGAATCTATACTTAAAATATACAGACAGGCTAACCAGAAAGACCTTGAGGTCTGGCAGGAAGCCAGAAAAAAAGAAGACAGCGTAAAGATTGAGGCGAGAAAAATCGCTCATAGAATAGGTCTTGAAATGAAGGTAACGGATGTGGAATATCAGGGAGATGCTTCCAAGATCACATTCTACTATACCGCTGATAACCGAGTGGATTTCAGACAGTTGATCAAAGAATACGCCGGTGCTTTCAGAACCAAGATCGATATGAAACAGATCGGATTCAGACAGGAAGCTGCAAAAGTTGGAGGTATAGGATCATGCGGAAGAGAGCTTTGCTGCTCGACCTGGCTTACGGATTTCAGATCTGTCAATACAAATGTCGCCAGATATCAGCAGCTGAGCATTAATCCTCAAAAGCTTGCAGGACAATGCGGTAAACTGAAATGCTGTCTGAATTATGAACTGGACAGCTATCTTGATGCCTTAAGCCACTTCCCTTCTTCTTCAACCACCCTGGATACTGAAAAAGGAAGAGCATTCTGCATTAAAATAGATGTTTTCAAAAAGAAAATGTGGTTTGCTTATGTAGACAGTTCTATGGCATGGTATGATTTTGATATTGACCTTGTTAAGAAATTAATCGCTAAAAATAAAAGAGGTGAAAAAATTCTTCCTTTAGAAGAACTTAAGCAGCCTGACAGCCCAATTCAGACCATCGACCTGATCCAGGAAAACAATATGGACAGATTCGAAAAGAAGAACAGAGGCAACAACAGGAACAGAAACCAGAACAGACCAAACAACGGGCAAAACCAGGGAGGACAGCAGGGACAAGGCCAGGGACCAAAGAAAAACAGACCGGAAAGGACTGAAAGATCCGAGAGACCTGACAGACCGGAAAGCCCTAATGCTAATGCCGGGAATCAACCAAGACAACAGCAACAAAAGCAGCAGCCTAAACCTCAGCCGAAGGCACAAACGGAAAAAACAGATGTTTCTTCCGACCCTGAAAAAAAACAGCAGAATCCGAACAAGAAAAATTTTAAAAAGAAATATCCTCCAAAAAAAGATAAAAATGCGTAAAATTTTAGGATTATTACCTCTTATCCTTTTCTCTAGCTGTCATTCCTCCTCAGGAGAGAATGTGATAATGAATTCCGTTAACAACAAATGGAATAAGAAAAGTGAGCAAAAATTTAATCTTGAAGTTTCAGATCCGCAGAATCCTAAAAATATTATATTTGTCGTAAGAAATAACAACAGTTACCCTTACAGTAATATAAGATTTATTGTCAATTTCACCAATCTCCAGAACAAAAAGAAGGAAACAGATACCCTGAACTATGTACTGGCAAAACCAAACGGAGAATGGCTTGGTACAGGTTTTGGTGATACGAAGGAAGCATTATTTCAGTATAGAATGAACTATAAATTTCCGGGAAAAGGTAAATATGAAATCAGCCTGATCCAGGCGATGAGAAATGACAACCTTCCGGGAATTGAAGACGTTGGAGTAAAAGTAGAAACGGCTAAACCGTAACCATAAATGGAAGACAACAGACAAAATGCAGGAAACAAGGGAAAAACCTTCCCTCTTCCTCCCAAAAAAAAGAAAGATACCTCTTGGAAAAGATGGGTTAGATTCATTTGGATTGGACTCATTGCGGTAGTTTTAGGTATTTCAGGACTTTTCTTTGCTGTTTCCCAGGGATTTCTTGGAGAAATGCCGGATGTAAAGGAACTTGAAAACCCTGATATCTATGTCGCATCTGAAATCATTTCATCGGACGGTATTTTACTGGGAAAATTTGAAAAAGAAAAAACACAGCCAATTACCTACAAACAGCTTCCTCCTTATCTTATCTATGCATTACAGGCAAAGGAAGATGAGCGTTTTAAAGAGCATTCAGGAATTGATTTAAAATCTATTTTGAGAGCGGTGAGATATGGAGGCGACCGAGGTGGAGGCTCTACAATCACGCAACAGCTGGCTAAACTGCTATTTACTAAAGAGCCATCTAAAAATCCTATCAAAAGGGTTATACAGAAACTAAAGGAATGGTCCGTTGCAGTAAGCCTGGAAAAAAGATATACAAAGGAAGAAATTATCACATTATATTTCAACAAGTTCGACTTTACATACAATGCGAACGGTATTGAAATGGCTTCCAAAATTTATTTCAATAAAACAACTGCCCAGCTTACTCTTCCGGAAGCAGCGGTTTTCGTAGCCATGTTAGAAGCGCCGATCGCTAATAACCCTATGAGAAATCCTGAACGTGCAAAACGAAGAAGAGATGTTGTTTTACAGCAAATGTTTGAAACGGGCTATATAGACCAGGCAACTTATGATAAAGCAATTAATACACCTGTTGAGGTAGATTATCATCCGATCAAAAACATCAATGATGACTATTCTGCTTACTATAAATTCTATTTAAGAAAGGAAATCGACAAGTATCTTGAAGGCTATGAAAAAGAAACCGGAAAGAAACTTAATCTGTACAAAGACGGTTTAAAAATATATGTAACTCTTGATTCAAAAATGCAGAAATATGCAGAAGAGTCCATCAAAGAGCATTTAACAGACCTTCAAAAAAGGTTTGATGCTGAACAGAGAGGCAGAAAAAACAGACCGTTCTACTATTTAACGGATAAGCAGGTAACCAGTGTAATGACTCAGGCGATGAAGAGAACCGGTCGTTACAAACAACTGAAAGCCGCCGGAGTTTCTGAAGATTCTATCTTAATGGAATTCCATAAGCCAATAAAAACTTCCCGCTTTACGTGGGCTGGTGAAGAAGAGGTTGAAATGTCACCTTGGGATTCTATCAGATACCACAAGCAGATTGCACAGGCAGGTCTAATGTCTATGGTTCCCGGAAGTGGAGAGATCAAAGCATGGGTAGGAGGTATAGACTGGCAGCATTTCCAGTATGACCATATCAAGCAGGGTAAAAGACAGGTAGGATCTACATTCAAGCCTTTCGTATATGCTACAGCGATCATGAAGCTTGGCATGACACCATGTTCAACGGTTTCTAACGCTTCTTACAGTCATAACGGATGGAATGTACCGGGAAGAGGCGGAATGCTGACCTTAAAAGATGCATTGGCACATTCTCAGAACCCGGTAGCAGCACGTCTTATTGAAATGACAGGTGTAGATGCCGTTATCCAGACCGCAAGAGATTTGGGAGTGACAGAAGATATTCCAAGAAACAATACCATTGCTTTAGGTTCATCAGACATTACCATTTATGAAATGCTTGGTGCCTACAGTACTTTCGCCAACTACGGAAACTACAATAAACCGGAAATGATCTGGAGAATTGAAGATGCCAACGGAAGGGTGATCAAAGAAGTAAATGTAGAACCGAAAGAAGTAATGAACCCAATGTATGCCTACACCATGATTGAACTCATGAAAGGGGTTACACAGTTCGGTACCGCTTCAGGTGAGCTGGGAAGAAAAGGAATTTCAAAAGCAGTGGAAATTGCAGGTAAAACAGGTACTACACAGAACAACTCTGACGGTTGGTTCATGGGAATCACTCCGAAACTGGCAACAGGAGCCTGGGTAGGCTGGGAAGACAGAGCAACCCACTTCTTCGGAACCGGTGAAGGTCAGGGGGCAAAGATGGCATTACCAATATGGGCAATTTTCATGAAGAAGGTATGGGCAGACAAATCTCTGGGAATTAGTCCTGATGATAAATTTACCAGACCATCAGACTGGAAAGACGGATGTTCGAATTTAAAAGGCCTGGGTGAAGGATATGGAGATGACGGTGGGCTTCAGACCATCGATGAGATCAAAAATCCAAGACCGGCAGACCCAACACCTAGAAGCAATCCTGAAAAGAAAGAAGAAAACATTAACGACAATCTTCACTCCACCGATGAGGTAGATTTCAATAAATAAATTCTCTTTTAGAAATACACAAGACCTTTCAATAATCTGGAAGGTCTTTTCTTTTATAATTAATATCTTTGATATATGAATATTGAACAGATCAAACAGCCTTTTACCGATATATTTCCAGGAGACTTCTCCGGCAATCCGATGCAGAGAAACACTCCTAAAGTTTTATTTGCAACAGTACAACCGGCAGGTTTTGACAGACAGGAACTGATTACCTTTAATGAAGCCTTATCCGAAGAAATCGGGCTGGGGAAATATGAAGAAAAAGACCTGGACTTTCTCGTAGGAAATAATCTTCCCGAAAATGTAAAGACATATGCTACTGCGTATGCCGGTCATCAGTTTGGGAACTGGGCAGGGCAGCTTGGAGACGGAAGAGCCATACTTGCCGGAGAGATCATCAATAAGGAAGGAAAGAAAACAGAAATACAATGGAAAGGCGCCGGGGCAACACCATATTCAAGACACGCAGACGGAAGAGCCGTGCTGAGGTCTTCAGTCCGCGAATATCTGATGAGCGAAGCCATGTACCATCTCGGGGTTCCTACAACCAGAGCTTTAAGCCTCGCTTTTACCGGTGAAGATGTAGTAAGAGATATGATGTATAACGGAAATCCTCAGCTTGAAAAAGGTGCTGTTGTAATCAGAACTGCAGAAAGCTTTCTTCGTTTCGGGCATTTTGAACTGCTCTCCGCACAAAGGGAATATGACACCCTGCAGGACCTGGCAGATTTCGCTATTGAAAATTATTACCCTGAAATCACAACAGACGGAATTCAGAAATATAAAGACTTTTTTGAAAAAATATGCATCAGAACAGCAGATCTTATGACCGAATGGTTCAGGGTAGGATTTGTTCATGGCGTGATGAATACCGATAATATGTCTGTTTTAGGCCTGACCATAGATTACGGACCTTATTCGATGATGGATGAATATGATCTGAACTTTACCCCGAATACAACCGACCTTCCAGGAAGGAGATATGCCTTTGGAAAACAGGGCCAGATCTCACAGTGGAACCTTTGGCAGCTTGCAAATGCCCTTCATCCGTTGATTAAAGATGAAAAGTTTCTGGAAGATACATTAAACCATTACGGAACTTATTTCTGGAAGGCTCATGATAAAATGCTATGCAGAAAATTTGGGTTCGATGAACTCCGGGAGAGTGATGAAGAATTTTTCACCAACTGGCAGGGATTAATGCAGGAACTTCATTTGGATTATACGCTCTTTTTTAATCAGCTGGAAAAATTAAATCCCAATAGTGATATTAAATCTCTTTTTGAAAATATTTCCTATTCTGTTTTGAATGACGACAAAATCAAAAAGTTAGAAGATTTTATAAAAAAATATGAGGCAAGATTATCAACCAGCACTGTTTCAAAAGAAGAATCATTATCACTGATGCGACAGTCCAATCCGAAATTTACACTCAGAAATTATCTTCTTTATCAGTGCATCGAAGAAATCAATATTGGAAAAACGGAAATGCTGGGAAAACTCACTCATGCCCTGGAGAATCCTTATGAAGAATTGTATCCTGAATTTTCTGTAAAAAGGCCTGCAGCCTATGATGACACCACAGGATGCTCTACACTTTCCTGCAGCTCTTGACGAATAAATTATAAGCTTTAACTATTTTCACTGAATTATTTACATCATATTATTAATTCCATTCATTTTTTTTATTACTTTTACTCAAAACTTTTAAATTAAATTGAATGAAAACAAAATTACTCTTCATTTTCTTAGTCTCTTCAATACTAGGGAATGCACAAATTCTAACAGAGACTTTTCAGGGAACGACATTTCCTCCTACCGGATGGACAACAGGCACAAATGTAGCATCAAGACCTTGGGGATTTACAACAGTTATATTTAATGCTTCAGGGCAGACCACATTCAATATCACAGGTGGAAAATCTGCCGGAATCGGATGGATCGCGCAAAGCCAAGATGCTCATTTAACGAGCCCTCCTTTCAGTTTAGTAGGAGCAACCAGCCCTGTTCTGAAGTTCAATGCTAAGATAGGATATGAATATATGGTTGATCCTTATCCTAATGGAGATCTGAAAGTTGAAGTATCAACAGATGGAGGAACGATATGGAACCAGGTATGGGTAGAAGAAAATTATGGAATTTTTGTTGATTATGCAACGTTAGCCGTTACTGTCAGTTTAACACCATATATAGGGCAGGCAAATGTTAAATTCAGGTTCCGCTATGTAGCAAACGATGCAGACAGCCTTTCAATAGATGATGTACAGGTTTTAGCAAACGGTACCTTATCTACTCAGGAAGCCAGCACTACAGTTAAAGTAATAGCTGCAGACATCTACCCTAACCCAACTAATGGAGAAATCAACATCAGAACCAGCAAAAAAATCAAATCCACTACTGTTTTTGATATGACGGGTAAATCCCTTCTTCAGAATGACTCTGAAAAAACTGACATTTCTTCACTTCCAAAAGGAACCTACTTAGTCAAAGTTAATTTTGCCGACGGCAGTACCTCTACAACGAAAGTGATTAAGCAATAATGATATGATCATAATCTTTAAAGCTCACCGGACATGGTGAGCTTTTTTATTTTATTTTTGCAAAAAACTGACACGTGTCTTTTATTAAAACAAAACTCATCCACCTGTTAAAACAGGTCTTTCCATCTTCCTGCACCGAATTGGCGGTATTCATGTTCTTCCTGCTCTGTTATGGAATACTGGGCACTTATATTGCCCTTCATTACAGGATCATTTTTGATATTAGAATCCCCTGGGATGCCTACTTCAGTTTCGACAACAAAGCGATTGTAATGTCCGGCGGAAGCTTTGAGAGACATCCTTTGGCCTACTATTTTTTCAATTGGGTCCGGGAGTTTTCCCTTTTTGTTTCCGGTGGAAAAATGGATGCAACATTTAGGCTTACCCTAGCTTGGTTGAGTAATATAGCCATAAGTTTATGCATTGTTCAGATTTTTAAGTATCTGAAGAATATTATCGGACTGCCACTAAAGATCACCTTATTACTTGTGTTGTTTTTTGGATTTTTTTCTACCAGTATTATTCTTTCTTTTACTCCGGAGAACTTCACCTATTCCCTGCTGTTGCTATGTATTTACAATTATTATGCGGCCGTAAAACTCAGAAAAGAAGAAAAAATACCCGGATCCGCCTTAACACTTGCCGGAATTACCATTGGAGGTATTACCATTACCAATCTGTTTAAAGTTTTTATTCCCGTTTTAGTTGAAAAGGATATTTTCAGAAGCTGGAAAAAATTTGGAAACGCGGTTTTCCGTGTTGCACTTACCACAGTCTGCTTTGTATTTCTTTACTTATTCAGAATTGATTTTAAATATGAAAATATCTTCTCCAAAACCAACCAGCAGTATGAAAAATTCTCCAGTGTGGAATCCATTCCGGATTGGGACATGATGCTTTCTTATTTTTTTGGTGGCAGCATTTTGTTTCCCAGTTTTATGACAACGGATAAGCATAATATGAAAGGATTTCATTTTAAAGGTCTTCTGATGGAGCCCTATTCATCGTCTTTTTGCTATGCTTTTATCATAATACTGTTAGCTTTTATTGTATGGAGTTATTTTAAAAATTTTAAAAATAAACTGGTCCAGATTATTGCCATTTCATTCTTGTTTGACATTCTGATTCATTGCATTATGCGGTTCGGGCTTCACACTTCTTACATTTACGCAGGACACTTTATTTTTGTTTATCCACTGCTTTTAGGATGGCTTTTCTACGCGTACAGATCGAAGCCAAAAATTTTATCATTTTTAGTGCTGGCCGTAGTTATCCTATTTGCTTTTCTACTGATTAATAATCTGTTCAGAATGTCCGATTTCTTTCAGTTTTTAGATGCTTATTACCAATAAAAAAGCTGAGAAAATTCTCAGCTTTAGTTTGTTATCTTATCTCTGTTATCTTGCTTCAGAACAGAAAATCCTGTACTGTACAGCAATTGCCGATTTGAAATATTCTCTTATTTTTGACAGGTCCGAAGATGCACTTTGTTTCGTAAAATAGCTTCCTGCTAAAATTTTATAATTCGGTCTTAAAGAAGCATCTGTTTCCACTTTCAGGTTCGGGAATCTTTTTCTGAAATAAGATTTCACCTCGTTGGCTTCTTCGTTGCTTTTAACTGTTGTGATCTGGATCTTAAATCCTAAAATTCTCGGATTCTTACGACAGATTTCTGCATTGGTCAGTTCTCTGCTCGGCACATAGATCTTCGGAGGCCTTGGAGTTGTCACAATTCCGCTGTCCGTATTATTTTCCCTTACCGAAGAACCGCCTGCAGTTCTTGAACATTTATCTTCAATTCCTCCCAAAGCAGCGCTTATTTTGGAATCCATAGTCATAGTAAGCTCTGTTCCGGCCAGAGTATCTTTTTGAACAACCTGTTGGGCTTCAATACTATAAAACCCAAATAAAGATAATATTGAAAATATTTTGATTAAATTTCTCATTTAAACTTGTTTCTGCAAATCTATTAAAATTAAAAAATTATACCAAACAACACTATTTAGAATCAATACAAATTAAACGTAAATGATATTTTCCCTTTTCCATATACCGTTAAATTCCTGTTAAAAATATTATTTTTGCCGAATTGATTGGTTCAATATTTTACTAACATAAGATAATTTAAATGATTAGTTGGAGAAAGCATTATAAACAAACGTTGATCGCGATAGGCTTATTGCTATCAACCAGTGCTTCAATTTACGGGCAAGACGGCGATCCTAAAAACGGCGAAAAACTTTTCAAAGCGAATTGTACTGCATGTCACGCGCTGGACAAACAAGTAATAGGACCTCCTTTGAAAGGGGTTGTAGAACGAGTAAAGACAGAAGGTGGTGTAGACAAAGATTGGCTTCACAAGTGGATCAAAGACAACAAAGCTCTTAGAGCTTCTGGGGATAAATACGCCAACGAGATTTTTGAAAAGTTTAATAAGACTGAAATGTTACAGTTTCCAAATCTTACAGATAAGGATATTGATGACATTTTAGCGTTTACGACTAATCCTCCGGCTCCCGAGCCAGCTAAAACTGACAACAAAGCGACTGCAACAGACGCAACAGCTGCAGCACCGGCAGACAAAACAACAACGAGTGTTGTTATTATTTCGCTTATTGCAATAGCAGCTTTATTAGTTTGGATCTTAATTAAACTGAGACAATTGGTGAAATTGGGTCAATCTGAAGACTTAGCTGGACTTAACGAAACAAGAGTTAAATCCTTCAGCGAAATCTATGAGAAATACCATTACATCGGTAAAGCATTATTGGGAATCCTAGCCCTTCTGGCCGCTTATGGAGTTTGGAACTGGATCATGTGGATCGGGGTTTACAAAGGATATAAGCCGGAACAGCCTATCTACTTCTCTCACAAAATTCACGCCGGAGAGCAAAAAATTGACTGTCAGTTATGTCACTCCAGCGCCAAATACGGAAAAGTATCTGAAATTCCTTCCATGAACGTTTGTATGAACTGTCACAGAACAATTTCTGAGTATAACGCAGATCATTACATGGAACCAGGAAAAGATAAAGCATTCTACGACGGTGAGATCCAGAAGATCTATGCAGCAACAGGCTGGGATCCTGCAAAACAGCAGTACACTGGAAAAACACAGCCGGTTGAATGGACCAGAATCCACAACATGCCAGACTTCGTGTACTTCAACCACTCTCAGCACGTAGTAGCGGGTGAGCAGGCGATCATCAATTCTTTCAACAAAAAGAATCCAAACAACAAAATTGATGTTGTATGTAAAGCTTGTCACGGAAAAATTGATACAATGAATGTTGTTCAGATGGCTAATGACTTCACTATGGGATGGTGTATTGAGTGCCACAGAACTACTGAGGTTGATATGAACAACGGTTATAATAAAGAATACTTCAAAAATCTACATGACAAGTTGAAAAAACAATATCCTCAGGATGGTGGTAAGATCACTGTAGATGCAATTGGAGGTCTTGAGTGTGGTAAATGTCATTATTAATAACTAAAAAATTAGAAGTATAAATGGCTTCAAACAAAATACAATTTAGAAGTATTCATGAACTTAAAGATCCGGCTTTGAACAATAAGCTGGCTCAGAAAGAGTTTCAGGAAGAAATTCCGGTAGAAGATTTCCTTGGAGATGCTGAACAGAACGGATCCAGTACTTCAAGAAGAGATTTCTTAAAAATATTAGGATTCTCTACAGCAGCCGTAACATTGGCTGCCTGTGAAGCTCCGGTAATCAAAACGATTCCTTATGTGGTAAAACCACACGATATTATTCCGGGGGTTCCGAATTATTACGCTTCAACTTATTTTGACGGATTCGACTTCGCCAGCGTTTTAGTAAAGACCCGTGAAGGAAGACCTATCAAAATAGATCCGAACCCGGCAGCAGGAGATTTAGGAAAAACTAACGCAAGAGCTCAGGCAAGTGTACTTTCTCTTTATGATAACGATAAAGTAAAGCAACCTAAACTGGACGGTAAAGACGAAACTTTTGATAAAGTAGACAGTTTTGTCCTTAAGGGTCTGGCAGATGCCAATGCAGCAGGTAAAAAGATCGTGCTTTTGTCACACTCTTTCCCTTCTCCTACTTTCAAAAAGTTATTTGCTGAGTTCAAAGCTAAATATCCTACTGCTGAACTTGTAACGTATGATGCTTATCCTCACTCTGCAGCTTTAGATGCAGCTCAGGAAGTATTCGGACAGAGAGCATTACCGGTTTATGACCTTAAAGGTTCAGAATTGGTTGTTTCTTTCCAGGCGGATTTCTTAGGAGATTATAATGCTTCAAGCTTAGAAACATCTTACGCAGCAGCAAGAAAGCCGGGACCAAACATGTTGAGACACATTCAGGTGGAATCCAATATGTCATTGACTGGTGCCAATGCTGACTCAAGATACAGATTAAAGCCAAGTGCTGTAAACAAAACATTAGTTGAAGTTTACAATGCAATCGTAGGCGGTGGTACTTCAGACAAGACTGCTACTGAAATTGCAAACGAACTTAAGGCAAAAGGCAGCAAAGCTGTTGTTTTGGCAGACGGTTCTAAAGGAGCACAGGTTTTAGCACATTTAATCAACCAAAAATTAGGATCAGTTGCTTTCACAGGTAAAGCTAACTTCCTGAAAGAATTTGATAAAGCAAGATACCAGGAATTCTTAGGATGGGTAAACGCAGGTCAGGTTGGCGTATTGATCGCAAACAATGTAGACCCTATCTACTCTCATCCAAAAGGAGAAGATTTCAAAAAGTCTTTAGCTAAAGTTGCTTGTGTAGTAGCGGTGGCCGATAAGAAAAATGAAATGTATAAAGCAGCGAAAGCTGTAATCCCGGTAGCTAACTGGCTTGAGTCTTGGGGTGATATTGAGCCTCAGACCGGAGCATATTCATTAATGCAGCCAACGATCCAGAAAATCTACAAATCAAGACAGATTGAAGAATCTCTATTGGTTTGGAAGAATGGCAAAAACAATGCTGCCAATAATTATTATGACTATCTGAAAGCGAGTTCTGCCTCTATCTTGGGAGCTACTTCATTCAACAAAGCTTTATACAACGGTTTCACGACTTCAAATAATGCAACTGCATTATCTTATTCAGGAGGAAATGCAGCCCAGGCTATTGCTGAACTAGGAAACTTCAAAGCTTCTGAATTAGAATTGGTATTATACACCAAGCCTTCAATGGGTGACGGTACTCAGGCTAACAACCCTTGGCTTCAGGAATTACCGGATCCTATCACAAGAATGTCTTGGGATAACTATTTGACAATTTCTCCTAAAGACGCAGAAAAATTTGCGATTGAAAACGACCTTAATGCAAGAATGCAGCTGGACGGTTCTATCGTAAACCTTACTGTAAACGGAGTAACAATAAAAGACGTTCCTGTATTCATTCAACCGGGACAGGCGGAAGGATCTGTAGGTCTTGCGCTTGGATACGGTAAGAAAGATTCAGGTACAACTGCTGATACAGGAGTAAACGCTTATCCTTTATTTGACGGTTCTAACTTAGTTGTTTCAGGAGTTAAAATCGAAAAAACAGGAGAAGACCACGAATTTGCAGGTATCCAGCTTCAGAATACATTGATGGGACGTTACGAAATTGCTAAGGAAGTTCCTTTGGCTGAGTTCTTAAACGTAGCATTTGATGATGAGCACAAAGGATGGAATAAGCCTTTGGAATACCACACCATCAGCGGAGCTCTTCCGGCAAGAAAGATTGACCTTTGGGATGCTTTTGATGACACGGACGGACCTCACTTCAACTTATCTATCGACCTGAACTCTTGTACTGGTTGTGGAGCATGTATCATTGCTTGCCAGGCAGAAAACAACGTTCCTGTAGTAGGTAAAGAAGAAATCAGAATGTCCAGAGATATGTATTGGTTAAGAATTGACCGTTACTATTCTTCAAGACAGAAGGTAGAAGTATACGAAGGATTGAAAGAAGGAATGGCAGTACCAGAATTGTACGGTACAGCATTCGGAGACGGAGGTGCGCTAAACCACCCTGCAGACAATCCGGATGTAATCTTCCAGCCGGTAATGTGTCAGCACTGTAACCACGCTCCTTGTGAAACTGTATGTCCGGTAGCGGCTACTTCACACGGTAAGCAAGGTCAGAACCATATGGCTTATAACAGATGTATCGGTACAAGATATTGTGCTAACAACTGTCCTTATAAAGTAAGACGTTTCAACTGGTTTACGTATAACCTGAATGACAAGTTCGATTTCAACATGAATAACGATCTTGGAAGAATGGTACTTAACCCGGATGTAGTAGTAAGAACGAGAGGGGTAATGGAGAAATGTTCAATGTGTATCCAGGAAACTCAAGCTACAATCTTAGCTGCGAAGAGAGAGAACAGAAAAGTAACAGACAACGAATTCAAAAATTCTTGTGCTTGTGCTGCTGCTTGTTCTACCGGAGCAATGACGTTTGGAGACATGAATGACAAAGAATCTGAAGTGAGAGAATTATACTCCAGCAACAGAAGATATTATTTACTTGAAGAGATCGGCACAAAACCAAACGTGTTCTATCACACTAAAGTAAGAAACAGAGTAGAAAAATAAAGTTTAAATAATAAATAGGTAAAAAATGTCAGGACATTACGAAGCTCCGATAAGGGAACCTCTAATTATTGGTCACAAAACTTATCACGATATCACAGAAGATATTGCACGACCTATCGAAGAAAGAGCAGGTAAACTATGGTGGATCTCACTATATGCAGCCTTAGTTCTATTCATCTACGGATTTGGCTGTATCGCCTACACTATCGGAACAGGTATTGGAGCATGGGGGCTTAACAGAACTATTAACTGGGGTTGGGATATTACCAACTTCGTATGGTGGGTAGGTATCGGTCACGCCGGGACCCTAATCTCCGCAGTATTATTATTATTTAGACAGCGTTGGAGAATGTCTGTAAACAGATCTGCAGAGGCGATGACGATCTTTGCGGTTGTACAGGCAGCAATCTTCCCTGTAATCCACATGGGTAGAGTTTGGGTAGGATATTGGGTATTCCCATTACCTAACCAGTTCGGTTCTCTTTGGGGGAACTTTAACTCTCCTCTACTTTGGGACGTATTTGCGATCTCTACGTATTTCTCAGTATCAACTGTATTCTGGTTCATGGGACTAATCCCTGACTTTGCAATGATCAGAGATAGAGCTAAAACTCCATGGACAAGAAAAATTTATACATTCCTGGCATTCGGATGGGGTGGTAAAGCAAAACACTGGCAGAGATTCGAAGAACTTTCTTTGGTCCTAGCAGGTTTAGCAACTCCACTTGTATTCTCCGTACACACCACGGTATCTTTTGACTTCGCAACTTCGGTTATTAAAGGATGGCACTCTACAATCTACCCTCCTTACTTCGTTGCCGGTGCGATTTTCTCAGGATTCGCAATGGTACAAACCTTATTGCTGGTTGCCAGAAAAGTATGTCACCTTGAAGAATACATCACAATGTATCATATCGAAATTATGAACATCGTAATTATCTTAACAGGTGGTATGGTAACTGTGGCTTATGCTACTGAATATTTCATCGGATGGTACTCAGGATCAAGATTCGAAGACTTTACATATCTTTCTCCGGGTGCTGCTGTAGGACCTTACTGGTGGGCATTCTGGTCACTAATCATCTGTAACCTTGTTATTCCTGCTTCATTCTGGTTCAAGAGACTAAGAACGAACATTATCTGGACCTTCATCGTTGCATTGATCATCAACATCGGTATGTGGTTCGAGCGTTTTGACATCATCGTTATCAACCTTTCAAGAGATTACTTACCAGGATCTTGGACGATGTTTAAACCAACGATCATTGATGTGGGTGTATATTTAGGAACAATCGGATTCTTCTCTGTATTATTCTTATTATACGCAAGAACATTCCCTGTAATTGCACAGGCTGAATTAAAATCGATTCTGAAAATTTCAGGTGAAACTTATAAAGCAAAAGAAGGAGATGAGCACCACTAAAATTGTATACGGACTTTATGCTGACGACGACGATTTGATGAACGGCGTTAAAGCATTCAACGATAAAGGGATTGCGATAAACGAAGTTTATACTCCATTCCCGGTTCACGGACTTGATAAAGCTTTAGGGTTAAAGAAAACCAGAATTTCTGATGCTGCATTCTTCTACGCTCTTTACGGTGTTACCATCGGTGCTACTGTAACATGGTATGTGATGAATCACGACTGGCCTCAAAATATTGGTGGTAAACCTGCTTTTGACTGGGCACACAACATGCCTGCATTCGTAGTTCCAATGTTTGAATTAATGGTATTCTGTGCAGCTCACATGATGTCTCTAACCTTCCTTGTTAGAAACAAAATGTATCCGGGAGCTCCGGCTCAGAATCCTGATCCAAGAACTACTGACGATAAATTCATGATGGAATTTGTAACTGATGACGTAGAGTCTGTAAAACAGTTGCTTATTGAAACCGGGGTTGAAGAAATAACTGTTAAAGATGCTTAAAATGAAAAAGAATGTATTAAAAATTACAGCTGTTTTAGGTTTAACAACGGTTTTACTTAATTCTTGCGGACCAAAAGAAAATACACCATTGGTATATTTTCCTGATATGTACTTTCCCGTAGCTTATGATCCGTTGATGAAAGCTCAGGATGCTTATTCAGATCATGAAAATGAGATCCCTGCATTTGTAAAAAATAATGGCGCAACAGGTCTTTCTCCTGTAGAAGGAAGTGTTGCTCAAAATAAAGACGGGATTTTTGAAGAAAGCCTTCTGCCTAAAAATGCAGACGAGTATAATGCAGGTTATGACGCTTCCAAAACAATGACAACATCACCTCTTAATCCGGCTAATGCAGCTAAAGATATTGAAAGAGGAAAAATGCTGTTTGATCATACTTGTGCAGCATGCCACGGAACTGGTGGAGATGGGCAGGGTCCAATTGTACAAAGCGGAGCTTTCTCTGGTGTACCTAACTATGCTGACAGAGATATTACTGTAGGATCTGTTCATTATGTATTAACTAACGGTAGAAATGCAATGGGATCTTATGCTGGCCAGCTTAACCCTGGTGACAGATGGAGAGTGGCAATGTATGTGATGAGTGCCTTCAAAAAAGGAGCAGCAGCACCTGCAGCAGCTACAACGGCTACAGCTACACCAGCTGCTGCCCCAACAACAGAGACTACTACCGCAACTAAAAAATAAGAAAAGAAATGTATAGTTTTTCACCAAAATTAAAATCAACTTCTATAATCCTTCTTGTTGTAGGTTTAGTTCTATTTGCTATCGGTTTCTTTATGAATAAAGGAATGACTACTGAAAAAATAGAGCACATGATGGAAGCGGTTCATTCTGCCGGTCATACTGCCCCTACACACTCAAGTGAAATGGTAGGACCTCAGGATCATGCGTCTCATTTAGAGCATGCAGAGCTTCAGGTTCACAACCAACCTCTTGCATCGCTGCATTTTGTAGCTGTCTTTTTCTTTGGAGTAAGTTGTGCTGTATTGTTTTTTTACTGTATTCAGCATGCTGCACATGCAGGTTGGCCTATTATTATTACAAGAGTAATGGAAGCTATTGCTTCTTATATCCCATATGGCGGTGCCATTCTGGTTATTATGATGATATTGAATATCACTCACAATGGCCACTTATTTCACTGGATGGATCCTGAATTAACAGATCCTAATTCTGCACATTTCGATGTGATCCTGTTCGAAAAGAAAAGATTCTTAAACATTCCTTTCTATGCGATCAGAACTTTAATCTATGTGATTGGTGCTTCTTTCTTTGCATGGAAACTTAAAGCTCAGTCTAAGAAAGTAGATGAAACTAAATCTAAGGTAGATTATCAGATGCTTTACAGATGGGCGGTAGGATATATTGCATTCTTCGGATTTGCTTCTGCTGCTTGGGCTTGGGACTGGTTGATGTCTATTGACCCTCACTGGTATTCTACAATGTATATCTGGTATTCAATGGTAAGCTGCCTTTCAAGTGGAATCGCTGTGATCATCCTTCTAAGTGTTTACCTGAAGAAAAACGGATTCTTACCTCAGTTCAATGACAACCACTTACACGATTTAGGAGTATTCCTTTTCGCTACAAGTATGCTTTGGACATACACATGGTTTGCCCAGTTCATGCTTTACTGGTATGCGAACGTTCCGGAAGAGGTTAACTACTTCTTTGGAAGATTCCAGCACTACGGACCTACATTCTTACCAATGCTGATCATCAACTTCTTATTACCTTTATTGGTATTAGTAAGCAGTAGCATCAAGAGAAACTACAAGGTAGTAACAACAATGGCTGTAGTGGTTATTTTAGGCCACCTTTTAGACTATTTCAATATGGTAATGCCGGGAACGGTAGGACCTTACTGGAAAAATCCTGAAGTATTCCTGTTAATAGCAGGAGCTGTTCTATTCGTAGCAGGATTGTTTATGTTTACTGTATTAAGCGCTTTATCTAAATTAAAGTTAATTCCTACAGGAAACCCATTCTTACATGAATCTGAAATTTATGAGTATCCTTTCTAAGAACTTGTAACAGAAATAAAATAAAAAAGACTGATTGTAATGATCAGTCTTTTTTTTGTGCAGATAAGTGAACATTTTAAACTGTTCAGGCAACCATTTTGAATTTTGAGGGTCTTTATAATAAAGATCAGTGAATTATTTCAGTAAACCATAAACAAAATAGTATTATGAAAAGAAGTTATCAGCTCTTCACCCTGTTCATTTTTTTATTCAGCCTTATTCAGGCACAGTCCATAACTTTCGTTTCCGAACATACGAATAAACCTCTGCCTAAAGTTTCAGTCTTCGGAAAAGACGGAAGCATTATTGCTTTTTCTGATATCGACGGTAAAATTGATAAACAGGCGATATCTCCCTCCCAGGAAAAGTTCCAATTGGTCTACAACAATTTTCCGGTGGCCCTTCTCTCCTATTCAGAGCTCAATCAGGATATCATTAAAATCAATGATCAGGTCAGGGAAATAGAAACTGTGGTCATTAAGAATACAAAGCCTGCAAAATATATTGTCATCAAAGGAAATTTCAACGCTTATGTAACGGTCAACAATAAGCTTAACAGCTACACAGATGGAATCGTAACCTATATTTTTGACAACAAAACCAAAAAACTGAAAAGCACAAATGTTGAACAGTATAGAGTCTTCAGACTAGGAGCCAAAAATGAGAAGAAAGAAACTTCAACATGGGATTATGGCAGTTCCTTACAGCTTCCGAAGCTCAAAAATGTGGGAAATCCAGAAGAGTACAAAACCAAAAGAAATACCATCAAAGAATTAAAAGGTGACCGTAAAGATCAGATCGAGGTAACGGGTGCCGCTCTCCAGGAAAAAGAGTTTTCTCTATTTGGATTCAGATTCTATGATATCCGGACAATCCTCAATATGTCTTTCGAAAAAGGGTCAGAAAAAAGCCTGAAAGATTTCCTTGAGTACAATGAGGTGGCTTTTGTAAAACTTAAACATAAAAGCGAACCGAATTACAACCAGATCATCCTTTACAATAACTTTTATCCTGCAGAACTTAGTTTCAGTAATGATGATGATATAGAAAAAGTGAAATTCAATAAGGATAACAGCAATTACAAAACTCCATACTGGAAGGACTCTGCTTTCCCGAATATGCAGACCATTTTCAGTTCATTTTTCAAAGATGATCTGAAAGAGCAGCCGAATAAAGCAGGAAACTAAGCTTTCAATACAAGTTCATCGCAAATCATAAACAAGATTCAGAAAAAATAGCAGCACTACACGGAAAGCTCAGAAAGCTAAAACAGAACAAAACAAAAATAAAAACTCACTATTAATAAAGGTTTTATTAAATTTGCAACAAACCAAATAAAAATGAAAAAGTTTTCTTTTCTACTTGTTTTCAGTCTGTTGCTTTTTACGGCATGCAAGAAGGATCATGTAGATGCTACGAATACTAAAACGCTGCAGTCAAGTATCAATGACATGACTTCCAGCCTTTCAACAATTAAACAGATCAAGTTCAATGAAGCGCTTTATATCCTAAAGACGTTCGGTGTAGAGGCAGACGGTGATGTAGAGGAACTTAAAGCTCTTGGAAAGCTTATTGACGGAAAAAAAGTGCCTGAAATTCTTGCATTGGCTGATGAAGTTGCACAGAAAAACGGAATTGAATGGGCCAGTACATCCCCACCTTCTCTTGGGGAAATGAATATCTTCGGAGATGATAAAGCCAAAGAAACCGATGCCAATGATGTAAAAGCAAGCTCACTAAGCATTATGACCAGGCCAACCGGCGATGACGGATCCGGAGCGCCTACAGCTATTCAGATCGTACCAAGACTTGTAGATGGTTCAGGAAACCCTGTTTCATTTACCGGGGCCGGCCTGGAAGCCACTTTGGAAGTATTCAGTAACGGTGTCAAGCTTTCTACTGCCAAAAACCTGATGCAGGATAATAATTTTAAAGGATTCAATTTAAAATTCTCTTCAATTCCTGCAGCAAAAGTAGTAGACAATAAAATAGATATAACGGTTTCAGTAAAAACTACGGCAAAGACATTTAAAATGTCTAAAATCGGACTCGACGTTAATGCGTCTGCCTTAAAAGTTCCTGCTGTACCTAAAACTGATTCGACTTCTGTAACGCAGGATCCTAACGCTGTAATCGATCCAAACAATCCTACAGCTGTGCCAACGACACCTGCAGATCCAAATGCTGCAACAACACCAGCTGCTCCCAAACAGCCGGCTGCAGATCCAAAAAGTACAGTAAGCAAGTTCTTAAACAACGTAAGCTCACAAAACCTTAAGGCCGCCTATGAAACGTCAAGCAACCCTAGCTGGGGAAGCTATGAATCTTTCTCCAATCCAACTTCAGGCTTTGGATCAGTGAAAAACGTAAGTGTTAAAAACATTGCCACCAATGGTACAACAGCCAACGGAGCAAGTGTCAATGCAACCTATGATGTAACAGATAAGAACGGGAAGACAACTTCTTTAAAAGTAACTTTCGGACTTAAAAATGTAAATGGAGACTGGAAAATTTCCAGCTATAAAATAAACCCTTAATTAATGGCTTCACAAGAACTGATCAAAAAACTGGAAGAAACAATTGAAAACTTTCCTGATTTTCCCATTCCGGGAATTCAGTTCAAGGATATCTCGCCCATTTTTCTGGACCCAAAGCTTTATGAGGATGTCATTGCAGATCTTACCGCCTTCAGCAAAGGAAAGGTAGATGCAGTCTGCGGAATAGAAAGCAGAGGCTATCTGTTCGGAATTGCCATTGCGGTAGCACTGGAAGTTCCTTTCATTTTAATCAGGAAATCAGGAAAACTGCCGCCACCCATTATTTCGGAAAAATATGATCTGGAATATGGAAGTGCTATAATTGAAACACGTGAAGGACAGATTAAACAGGGACAAAGAATTCTTATTCATGACGATCTATTAGCAACAGGAGGAACTACCGAAGCAGCCGCAAAACTTGTGGAAAAACAAGGGGCAACTGTTTCGCAATTCAGTTTCCTTATTGGCCTGAAAGGTTTGAACGGAGATGAAAAACTGAAAAAATTCAATGCCGAAATCTATCATATTTTAGAATACTAAATGATAATCAGGAAAATATGAGTTCAATCAAAATTTCCGATGCACAAGAACTGAGGGCGCATTTTGAAGAACTCATTCATTTAACTGATGAAGAATTTGCGTCCATACTTTCTTACTTCACTGTAAAAAAATTAAAAAAACATCAGTTTCTTATACAGATCGGGGATCATGTACATCATTCATACTGGGTAAAAAAAGGTTTACTGAAAGCAACCTTTATAGATGAGAAAGAAAAAGAGCATATCATTCAGTTCGCAATGGAAAACTGGTGGATCACCGATTATCAGGCTTACTTTACCCAAACACAGGCTATTGTAAATGTTGACTGCCTGGAAGACTCCGAATTATATTGTTTATCCTACGAAAACCGGGAAAAACTTTGCTCTGAACTGCAGAAAGTAGAATATTTTTTCAGGAAAAAAGCGAACAGCGGATTTGTTGCCTTACAAAAAAGGATGCTTTCCCTTCTGTCAAATAATATAAAAGAACGCTATGAAATTCTTCTTTCACAGTACCCGGATCTTTTTCAACGGGTATCAAAAACCATAATTGCTTCTTACCTGGGAGTTTCAAGAGAATCTCTAAGCCGTTTAAATTCCAGATTGTGAGATACATCACAAAATAATTGTGACATTGCTCCTTTTGCCCGCAATGCTATAAACTGATCTTTGTATTCAATTTTAATACAATTCAGTTTATACATGTTACCGATTACTCAACTTATTTATTTTTCATTGTCTGTTGTAGTGCTGATCATTATTCCGGGCCCAACAATGCTGTATCTGATTTCCCGCTCCTTACTGCAAGGGCAAAAAGCAGGAATGATTTCTCTGCTTGGAATTGTTACGGGTGATCTTTTTTACATCCTGTTATCCTCATTCGGACTTTCAGCCGCACTTTTTTCATTTCCTTTATTGTTTTATATAGTAAAGATATCCGGTGCCCTGTACTTGGTTTATCTCGCTTATCAGGCCGTACGAGCACCTTCTTTTGACAGCACAAAATCAGACAACAGTTTGATAAAAGATAAGCCGCAAAAATTATTTGCCATCGGTTTGCTAACCACCATTTCAAACCCTAAAGTAGCGTTGTTTTTTGTTTCTGTATTTTCACAGTTCCTGGATCCGAAATCCGGAGACATAGGACATCAGTTTTTACTTTTGGGCTCCGTCTTTATTACAATCAGTCTCTTAATAAATTCTTTAATTATTTTCAGCGCGTCGAAATCAAAGATAAGGCTGAGTAAAAATCCAAAACTGATAAAGGTCCAGAACTGGGCCATCGCCGGTATTTTAATGGCATTGGCAATAAAAATGGCTTTTACAGGCATATAGTATTTTCAATTATTTACATAAAATATCTTCTCCATGAAAAATATAATCCTTGTTTTTGTATTATTTATACATGCAGCAGTGGGCTGTCAGAAAAAAAACACCAGTCCCATTTCACCAAAAGTTCATATGAGTCTTTTTGCAGAAAGCAAAAACCAATGGACAGGAATTGCCATTTCAAAGAACAATCGTGTTTTTGTGAATTTTCCAAGATGGTCTGCAGACACTCCCGTTTCAGTGGCAGAAATCATTAACGGAAAAACCATCCCGTTTCCGGATGCAGCATGGAACCGATGGAATGAAAATGCAGACAGCAAAAACCAGTTTATCTGTGTCCAAAGTGTTTACATTGACGAACTTAACCAGCTGTGGATTTTAGACACGGGATATGACTTAAAGACAGATGTAACCAAAGGAGCCTTTTTATATTGTTTTGATCTACGAAATAATAATCTAAAAGTAAAATATACATTATCTGTTGAGAAGATCAGCCCAAAGGCTTATTTAAATGATTTCAGGATTGATAATCAAAATCACTCCGTTTATTTTACCGATTCGCAGGTTGGCGGAATTGTGGTTTTGGATATGATAACTGCTGATGTAAGGAGAGTACTTTCCAATCACTATTCCACACTTGCAGAAACAGATAAAATAGTAATAGAGGGATATGAAAGAAAACATCCGGTACATTCTGACGGAATTGCAATAGATCCTGATAAAAAACACCTCTATTACTGCACACTTATGGGCAAAAACATATACAGAATACCGATATCATCGCTATTGAATAAAAATCTCTCCGATGATTCACTTCAGGCAACAGTAGAAAAATATGCAGAAAGCACAGCCAATGATGGAATCATATTTGACAAAAAGGGAAATTTGTATCTAAGCAGTTTAGAGAAAAATGCCATCAGCAGAATTGATAAAAACAGAATTTTATCAGAAATCATCAGCGACCCGAAAATAAAATGGCCGGATTCTTTTGCCTTCGATAAGGCCGGAAATTTGTATTTCACCATCTCACAGATCCATTTACCAAAAGAAAGAAGGACAAAATATAAAATCTTCAGATTGAAATTTTATAATAAAACAGAATAATTTTTCCGGGAATAACAATAATACTCACAAAGTATTTTGTAAATCATTCAGAAACAATTAAATTTGCATTTCAATTTTTAAAAACTTATGGCAAAATTGGGAAAGAATGCTCCAAATGAGCAAGAAGGTAAAGAAACGGTTGAGTTCTTCAAAGACCTTGACAGAGAAGCTTTAAACACTGAAAGATTCCTTGAGAAATACTCCAAGCAATTGGGTATTGTATTCGGGGTACTGGTTTTGGGTGTTTTAGGATTCTTTGCTTACAAACAGTTTGTAGTGGCTCCTAAGAATGTTGAAGCTGTAAAAAGTTTCCTCGCTGCTCAGAAAAAACAGACGGAAGGTAAAGATAAAGAAGCTTTAGGCGGAAAATCTGCAGCTAATCCAGGTTTTATAGGAACATATAACGAATATTCGAATACGAAGGTTGGTGAACTTTCTGCTTATAATGCAGGTTTGTTAAAATTCAAAGAAGGAAAATTCCAGGAAGCTTACGATCTTTTAGATAAATTTTCATCTGACAACAAAACATTAATGGCATTGAAATACGGTGCTATGGCAGATGCAAAATCAGGTCTTAACAAAAACGATGAAGCTCTTTCCTTATTAGACAAAGCGTCAACTGCTTCTGATGATCCTTATACCACTTACTATTTCACAAGAAAAGCAGGTATTGTAGCATTAGGATTAAAGAAAAATGCAGAAGCTAAAAAATATTTCTCCGCAATTGACGAGAAATACCAGGACTATGATAACGGAATGTCTGATTCTTATATTGAAATGACTAAATACTTTTAAAAAATGGCAACAGTTAATCTTTCCGATTACAAGCCACTTCATATAACAAATGCCGAAGAATTTTCTATCGGCATTGTTTTTTCTGAGTGGAATGATTTTGTAACGTACAATCTTCGTGATGCAGCTTTGGAAATTCTTGAAAAAGAAGGAGTAAAACCAGAAAACATTAAGCTTTTTCCGGTTCCGGGTGCTTTTGAACTCAACTATGCAAGCATGCAGCTTTGCAAAGAAAGAAAATATGACGCAGTAATTGCTATCGGATGTGTAATCCGTGGCGAAACTCCACACTTTGATTTTGTATGCTCAGCAGTGGCACAGGGAATCAAAGACTGCAATGTCTTAACGGACACTCCTACTATTTTCTGTGTTCTCACCGATGACAATAAGGAACAGTCCATTGCCAGAAGTGGTGGAGATCTGGGAAACAAAGGGGTAGAAGCAGCCGTAACCGCTCTGAGAATGATTGATTTCAAGAAAAATCTTTCTGATAAAAAAGGAAACATCGGTTTCGGACATCCTTAATTTTTAATACATCTTAACATTATACGGGACTATTTTTTTAATAGTCCTTTTTTATTGATATTCAGCTTGCCATTAACTTTTTAGATTACCCGTCATTCATTACACAATACGTTAAATCTTCATTAATAATTCAAAAAAGTGATAAGGAATAACATGTTTCTGCTTTTTTCCATTAAAAGTTATATACAAAAACTATCTTTGCGGAATTAATCTAACCTACATGTTTCCAAGTAAAATAAAACCATTCTTGTATTTAGGGATTTTCTATCTTATTATTTCGTTCATTGTACGGATTATATTTTTATTTCATCCTATCACTACGGCCACTTTCGGGTTCTTTGAAATCATTAAAGTCTTGTCAATTGGTCTGTTGAATGATATTTTTGTTTTTACTTTAGCCAGTACCTTATTGGCCGTTTACTTTTTATTTCTTTCCAATTCCAAATACAGAAAGCCATACGGATATATTATTTTTGGAGCCTTAGTACTCTTTTTCCTTTATATCTTATTGATTCCGAATAATATCTTCAATCAGTACGGAGGATCTGTTTCAGAAGTAGCTTTGGCTTTCGTAGGAATCAAGACCCTTTTCTTCGGTCTGATGCTTTTCCTTCCTTCAAAGAGGGTAAAGATCCGTAATGCATTGTATTTCATTACGTTATTACTATACGTTCTTCTGATTATCTTTAATGCTGTAAGTGAATATTTCTTCTATAATGAATTCGGGGTACGCTATAATTTCATTGCGGTAGATTATTTGATATACACCAATGAGGTCATCGGGAACATTATGGAAAGCTATCCTGTTATTCCTTTGTTTTTAGCTATTCTCCTGGCCACTTTAGCCGTTACATGGTTCATTTATAAAAAAACAAAAGATGAGCTTTTAGAGCTGCCGAACTTTAAACAAAAAATGGTATTGCTGGGGACTTTTATGGTGCTGGTTAGCCTCAGTCTTTTGGGAGTATCTTCATTAATGCAGATCAGATCGGACAATGTTTTTGCTGATGAGATCGAAAATAACGGGCTTCCCAAGTTTTATTGGGCTTTTACCCACAATGAATTGGATTATTTCCAGTTTTATCCTCAAATTGGACAGCAGGAAGCTGAAAAGAATTTTTTGAGCCAATATTCAGAACCAACGTTACCAAGAAATGTAGTTTCGGAGCAGCCGGAACTTAAGAAAAATGTAGTTCTTATCTCTATAGAAAGCTTATCCGCTGATTTTATGGAGCATTATGGGGGTACTTTAAAGATTACTCCTTTCCTGGACAGCCTGGCAGACCGTTCGATGATGTTTACCAATCTGTATGCTACCGGAAACAGAACCGTAAGGGGACTTGAAGCTTTAACACTGTGCATTCCTCCCACTGCAGGAGAAAGTGTCATCAAAAGAGACGACAATAAAAACAAGTTCACCACAGGAAGTGTATTCAGATCCAAAGGCTATGATGTGAAATTTCTCTACGGAGGTTACAGCTATTTCGATAATATGCAGGACTTCTTTGCAGGAAACGGATATGATATTGTTGACAGAAACAATTTCAAACCTGAAGAAATCACTTTTGCCAACGTTTGGGGTGTTGCCGATGAAGATATGGCAAAAAAAGCAATCCAGACCATGAATGCCGAAGCCAAGTCCGGAAAGCCGTTTTTCAACCACTGGATGACGGTTTCCAACCACAGACCTTTTACTTATCCTGATGGAAGGATTGACATTCCCGGAACAGCAAAATCCCGTGACGGCGGGGTAAAATATACCGACTACTCACTCAGAATGTTCTTTGAAATGGCTAAAAAGCAAGACTGGTACAAAAACACAGTCTTTGTGATCATTGCCGATCACTGTGCCTCCAGCGCAGGGAAAACAGAACTTCCTGTGGACAAATACAGAATTCCGGCGATGATTTTTTCAGAAGGTTTCATCCAGCCTCAGAAGTTTGATAAGCTGATGTCTCAGATAGATATCATGCCTACCCTTTTCGGACTGCTGAATTTCAGTTATCAATCTAAATTCCTTGGGCAGGATGTCTTCAGAAAAGAATTCCAGCCAAAAGCTTATATAGCCACATACCAGGATCTTGGCTTGGTAAAAGACGGACATTTAACGATCATTTCTCCGGTAAAAAAAGTAAAACAGTATGCCTTACAGTTGGAATCCAGCAGCCTTGCTCCTGAATTCAAGCTGTATTATAATGAAAAACTGATGAAGAATCCTGATCAGAAACTGGTCAATGATGCTGTTTCTGCCTATCAGTCCACTTCATTCTGGCTTAAAGAGAAAAAACTCAACCGATAAGGTGAGGAACAAAACGGCTCTGGTTATTGGTGATCAGATGAACACTCTCCCTGATCCCAATACCGGCAGGCTCCTGCCCGATGATCCAGCTGCCAATCACCGGATAATTCCCCTCAAAATTAGGAAGGTCAAATAACTGCTGGTAAATAAAGCCTTCTTTGCCATATATTCCATCATTCTCCTCAACAGGAATATTATTTTTATGTAAAATTACATTGGCTCCCTCTCTGGAATAAACAGGCTTTTTAGCAAAATCTTTCAGATGTCTGGGTTCAAAATAAGACTCCAACAAGTAAGGATGATTGGGATACATCTCCCAAAGGATAGGAAGAAGAGCCTTGGAAGAAAGTAAAATTTTCCATGCAGGCTCAATCCATTGCGACCGGAAACCGTTTTTAACCAGTTTCTCTCCAAAACCGTCTGCAAGGATCCACTCATAAGGATAAAGCTTGAAAATATATTCCATAATCGACCGGTCAGCCGCAATGAATTCGGAAATATCCTCAGCCCAGCCAATATCCTGAACAGGAATGAATTCCGTATCGAATCCTGCCTGAGAAGCACAGTCCCGCATGTATTCTACATTGGTAACATCTTCAATATTGGTAAGAGAAGCAAAATAAATATGATGCGGGTTCATGTAATTTTTAAGATGCTTCCAGTAATCCACCAGTTTCTCATGAATGGAATTAAACTGATCTTTATAGGGAAACAGTTCCTGAAGCCAGTACCATTGTATCACCGAACCTTCATATAGTGAAGTCGGCGTATCAGCATTAAATTCCAGCAGCTTCAGATTTTTTCCGTCAAAACCAAAATCAAATCTTCCGTAGATGGAAGGATGATCTTCTTCCCAGCTTGTAATGATATATTTCCGGAACCATTCAGGAATATTGAATTTCTCCCAAAGATTTTTTTCAATGATATAATCCACCGCCTCCAGACACATCTGCCAGAGTTCTGCAGTAGCCTTTTCTATTGTATTAATTTCCTCCGGGCTAAACTGGTAATAATGACTTTCATCCCAATAAAGGCCATCCAGGGAGTGGTATCCGAAGCCAAGATTCTCTAGTTTATGCTGCCAGTTTTTCCTGAACTGTGATTGAATTCTTTCCATACTTTATGATGATGCACTAAAACCGCTTCTTCCCAATTGTCCTCTTACTACATTTCCTTTGAAATTATTTCTTCCGATATTGGATTTGCTGCTTATCGCATCACTATAATAGCCGGCCTTCTGATAAGATCCGTAGCTATAAGCCCCATACGGTCTGAATGCATGATAAAGAAGGACTCCCGTCAGAAAGCCATGGCTCCTCGTGTAAGAAGCTGTAGTATCCGACCTCATATAGACTTTCTTTTCTTTTTGATCCTTAGGCTTTTCCTGAGAACAGGCAGCCAATACGCCCGTTACAAAAAGTAATTTTATAGAACTGGACTTTTTCATTATTGAACCGTTATAAAAAATTCATAGTCTTTTTTCGTTTTGGCAACATGGTTATAGCCGTCACTGTCTTCTCCTCCTACAAGAGTGTCGCCCAAAGCAGGAATGGTATCTTTTTTAATGATCTCCTTAAAAAGCTTTTTATTTTTCCAGATTTTGTGTTTCGTAATAAGAACATCTGCTGTATCGAGATGTTCAACAGAAAGTACTGTTTCAATAGAACCAGTCTTATCTACATTATTTACTTCATCTTCTTTTTCTTTTTTACATGCTGTAAATGCCATGATCCCAACTGATAACAGGCAAAGTTTAATTTTTTTCACGTCGGCTGTAATTTTTCACAAAAGTAGTAATTTAGTAATGATATTATTTTAAATTTACAGGGCAAAAAAAATTTGTTATGAAATGGACAGACGATAGAAGCGATAACGTTGATGACCGACGAGGATCCGGCGGAGGCGCTCTTGTAGGTGGTGGATTGGGAACCCTGATCATTGCCGCAATTATATTCTTTTTAGGGGGCGACCCTTCATCTTTACTTTCTTCCGGAGGCGGAAGTTCTTCCCCTACCGAACAGAGAGAGTTAAGTGCCAATGAGCTTCAAATCCGTGAATTCGTAAAGATGGTCACTGCTGAAAATGAGCAGACCTGGACCAAAATTTTTGCTGAAAACGGAATGCAATATCAACCTGCCGTAGTTGTTTTATTTGAAAGTACAACGCAATCCGGTTGTGGAACAGCACAAGCTGCCATGGGACCTTTTTACTGTCCCGCGGATCAAAAGGTTTATATGGATATGAGCTTTTTTAAAGAGCTTCAACAGCAATTTGGTGCACAGGTTACAGAATTTTCCATTGCCTATGTAATGGCTCACGAAATGGGTCACCATGTGCAGACTCTTTTAGGAACCACTCAGAAAGTAGATGCCCTAAGAAGAAGCGGAAGATATTCCGAAGCAGATTTAAACAGGGTTTCAGTAGCTACAGAACTACAGGCAGATTTCTATGCGGGTGTTTGGGCTAAGCAGACAGACAACAGGGAGCATATCCTGGAGCCGGGTGACGTTCAGTCTGCCATAGAAGCAGCAGAAGCTGTGGGCGATGACAATATCCAGAAAAGATCTCAGGGTTATGTCAACCAGGAGAGTTTTACCCATGGATCATCTGCACAGCGTAAAGAATGGTTTATGAAAGGGTATAATACAGGAGATATCAAACAGGGAGATACTTTTAACCAACTTTTAAAATAAATCCTTCTTTATACAATAAAAAATAACCCCTGGAGAATTTCTCCAGGGGTTATTTTTTATTGCAGTTCAATCGGGTTGCTGTTCTTCTTGGCTTCCTCTTTCACTCTCTCTTCCATTCGTTTCCTCATATCCGCAGGATTCTGATTTCCTCCTCTTCCGCCACCAGCTCTCGGTGGTGCAGGGAAACCTCCTCCACCGCCACTCTGCATGAATGACATAGGATCTGTTTTAAATTTCTCCTGCTGTTTCAGATAATCTGACCTTTTTACTTTTAAAGTGTTTCCAAACTGGTTGAGCGTTACAATTTCAGCAATTTTATAATTCTTCATCAAATCAAAAGAATAGTCTCCTTTATCATCTTCTACTTTTACGATCAGTCCCGGAAGACCCCCGAACTTATATGGCCCATCCTGATAAGGCAGATCGGTGGTAAACCAGGCCGTCCATGTTCTTCCGGCAAAATCTGTTGTTGCTTTCTGAACTTTATAACCTCCAATCTTAGTGGTTTCAGAAGATATTTTCCAGTTCAGGGGACGGTCTTCCTCGTAAACATAGACATCCCTCCCGATTCTGTCCTTAAAATATGTTTTCTGGCTGGCCTTATCTTTTTCTACAGAATAGTTGATATTGGTTCTTACCCCTTCCATTTGTTCTCTGCTCACGGAACCTCTGCCTCCGCCTCCCTGGAAAGCCTTCTGCAGGATGGAATCTCTCTTATACCTGTTTTCTGAATAAAAAAGAGACTTTTCCGCGGAGATATCTAAATATGCGTTTTCAGTTTTAATATCACTTTTATTTTCTGCATCCGGTTTCATGGTGACCTGATAAACAAATCGATTGTTCTGTACAGAAATATGCTGCATAAATAGCGCTAAAGCAATGATGCCTATTTTTTTCATTATAGAATAAATTTATTGTTTGGATTTCAAAAGGTTAACAAAGTTAAGCCATCAATAATAAAAATCGATAAAATAAAATTTCGGATTTTTATTTCCTAATTATTGTACGTATTTTTGCATAATTAAATCATTCTAAATAAATACAATGATAAAAGTATCAGATCAAGCAAAAGCAAAAGCCATTCAGCTGATGACAGAGGATGGTTTCAACGCTGCTGAGGATTATATAAGAGTAGGGGTTAAAAGTGGAGGATGCTCTGGTTTAGAATATGTTTTGGGTTTCGATAATAAAAAAACAGATGCAGATCAGGTTTTTGAAGATAATGAAATCAAAATTGTTGTAGATAAAAAATCTATCCTCTATTTAGCAGGAACAACTCTTGAATACTCAGGAGGATTAAACGGAAAGGGGTTTGTTTTCAACAATCCTAATGCATCCAGAACGTGTGGTTGTGGAGAATCTTTCAGTCTTTGAGACTGATTAAAAGATTTAGAGATTAAGAAATTATGACTGTCTCATTTGAAAATTTCCCGATTTATAAAAAGGCAATTGCATTTACAGTTAAAATTTTTAAAATCCTTGATAATGAAAATTTACAAAAAGAATTTTCACTCAAAGATCAGCTAAAAAGAGCGACTTTATCAATAACTAATAATATTGCGGAGGGCTCAGAATATGGAAGTAACAAACAATTTATCAGATTTCTTTGGATTTCAAAAGGAAGTTGCGCTGAAGTCAGAAATATGCTGTTTGTTTTATACAGTTTAGAGAAAATCAATGATGAAATTTTCAATCCACTTAATACTGAGTGTCTGGAAATAACAAAAAAGATTTATCATTTTATAAAATATCTTGAAAAGAGCACTTTAGATGCTAAGTAATTTTTAAATTCCTTAATTTCTGAATCTCTTAATAAATTATGAGTAAATATACTGAAGACGATTTAAGAGTCGATCTAGAAAATAAAAAATATGAATTCGGGTGGGAAACGAAGATAGATTATGAAGAGTTTCCAATCGGTTTAAATGAAGATATTGTCCGTGCGATCTCCGCGAAAAAAGAGGAGCCGGAATGGATGACAGAATGGCGTCTGGAGTCCTTCAGAATCTGGCTGAAAATGGCTGAACCTACCTGGGCAAACATTAAATATGAAAAACCTGATTTTCAGGCCATTAAATATTATGCTGCACCGAAAGCAAAACCTGAACTGGAGAGCTTAGATGAGGTAGATCCCGAATTGTTGGCCACTTTCGCAAAATTAGGAATCAATATCGAAGAACAAAAAAGACTTTCAGGAGTTGCAGTAGACATCGTAATAGATTCCGTTTCTGTGAAAACCACTTTCCAGGATACCTTAATGGAAAAAGGGATTATTTTCTGTTCTATTTCAGAAGCTATTAAAAACCATCCTGAGCTAGTAAGAAAATACCTTGGAAAAGTAGTTCCAAGGGGAGATAATTTTTATTCAGCACTGAATTCCGCAGTATTTTCTGACGGAAGCTTCTGCTATATTCCAAAAGGCGTAAGATGCCCGATGGAGCTTTCAACCTATTTCCGTATCAATCAGGCAGGAACAGGCCAGTTCGAAAGAACACTTGTAATTGCTGATGAAGGAAGTTATGTTTCTTACCTTGAAGGCTGTACTGCCCCATCAAGAGATGAAAACCAGCTTCACGCAGCTGTTGTGGAACTTATCGCAATGGATAATGCAGAAATCAAATACTCCACTGTTCAAAACTGGTATCCGGGGAATGAAGAAGGAAAAGGCGGGGTGTTCAATTTTGTAACAAAAAGAGGACTTTGTGAGAAAAATGCAAAAATCTCCTGGACACAGGTTGAAACAGGTTCTGCCGTAACCTGGAAATATCCGTCTTGTATACTGAAAGGAGATAACTCTATTGGGGAATTCTACTCTATTGCAGTAACCAACAATCACCAATATGCAGATACGGGAACAAAAATGATTCATATTGGGAAAAATACCAAGTCTACGATCATTTCAAAAGGTATTTCTGCAGGAAAATCTCAGAATTCATACAGAGGACTGGTAAAAGTAATGCCTTCTGCAAAAGGAGCAAGAAACTTCTCCCAGTGCGATTCCCTGTTAATGGGTAATGAATGTGGTGCACACACCTTCCCTTATATTGAAATCAAAGACCCTACTGCCCAGCTGGAGCATGAAGCGACCACTTCGAAAATCGGAGAAGATCAGATCTTCTACTGTAACCAGAGAGGTATAGACACCGAAAGAGCTATTGCCCTGATTGTAAATGGCTTCAGTAAAGAAGTTTTGAATAAGCTTCCCATGGAATTTGCCATTGAGGCTCAGAAATTATTGGAAATTTCTCTTGAAGGCTCTGTTGGATAATTTAAGGATGGAAACTACAGAAAACTTAATTTTAAGGAGACCTGAAAATGCTGATTTTGAAAGGTTTTTTGAAATTAATAAAGATCCACAGACTAATCTGTATAATCCAAGTGGACCCATGAACGCTGCAAAAGCAGAAAGTACATTCAAAAGAATGATGGAACATTGGGATCAATATAATTTTGGAGGCTGGACCATTATAGCAAAAGAAAACAAGAGTATTATCGGCTTTGGAGGCTTAAGCTATAAAATGTATGGAGAGGAAGAAAAACTAAATCTTGGATATCGCTTTGCTGTGGAAGCATGGGGAAAAGGATATGCAACAGAGTTCACAAAGAAAGCTATAGAATTTGGATTTACCAGTATCAGTAAAGAAGAGATATTTGGAATTGTCCGCCCTGACAATATAGCTTCTGTTAAAGTTTTGGAAAAGGCAGGTATGACACAGATAGGGACGCTTAACGATGTTCCCGGTCAGCCTGAAAGTTTAGTATATAGAATTCAAAAATAATTTGTTTAGCAAATAAAAATGTTAGAAATAAAAAACTTGCACGCCAAAATTGAAGATGGCGCAGAAATTTTAAAAGGTATTAATCTTGAAATAAAACCGGGGGAAGTTCATGCGATCATGGGTCCGAACGGAGCTGGAAAATCTACGCTTTCTTCTGTAATTGCAGGAAAAGAGGAGTATGAAGTAACGGAAGGAGAAATTCTTTTTCAGGGAGAAAATATCGGCGAAGATGCTCCTGAGGACAGAGCGCATAAAGGGATCTTCCTTTCTTTCCAGTATCCGGTGGAAATTCCCGGGGTATCTGTAACCAACTTCATTAAAGCTGCTTTAAACGAAACAAGAAAAGCAAACGGACTGGATGAAATGCCGGCAAAAGAAATGCTTGCTCTTATCCGCGAAAAGTCTGAACAATTAGGCATAAAAAAAGATTTCCTTTCCAGATCACTGAACGAAGGTTTCTCCGGAGGTGAAAAGAAAAGAAACGAGATCTTCCAGATGATGATGCTTAATCCTAAACTGGCTATTCTTGATGAAACAGATTCAGGATTAGATATCGACGCTTTAAGAATCGTTGCGGACGGTGTGAACCACTTTAAAAATGAAGGAAATGCAGTTCTTCTGATTACTCACTATCAGAGATTGCTTAATTATATCCAGCCTGACTTTGTTCACGTTCTTGCCAATGGAAAGATCATCAAAACCGGTGATAAATCCCTTGCTTTAGAGCTTGAAGAAAAAGGTTACGACTGGCTTCTTAACTAAAAAGAAACCTTTTCGGCAGGGATTATCAATCCTTTCTGAAGATGCGGAAAAACCGCAGTAAATAGTATTATTTTTAAATATATAAAATAAGGTGTGATGGCCGAAATATCAGTAATGGCTTTATACGATCAGATTATTGACAATCACAGTGAATTTTTGGAGAGCCTTCGTCACAGATTTCTGGATGAAGATAGGAAAACTGCTCTTCAGAATTTCGAAAACTTAGGTTTTCCGACAAAAAAAGACGAAGAATATAAATATACCAGCATCAAAGAGATCACAGAGAAAAACTACAACTTTTTCCCTAAAGAAAGTCATAATATTACCAAAGAACAGCTGGATCAGCTGCATCTGGGTGAAGAAAATTTTGACTGGATCGTTTTTGTGAACGGTAAGCTTCATAAAGAGCTTTCAAAAGTTTCTATCGAGAATGTAGAATTTCTTTCATTCAACTATGCTTTGAATGATGAGAAACACAAAGAAGTATTTGATAAATATTTCAATACCATTGCTTCTAAAGATACAGCTTTCACAAACTTAAATCTTGCTTATTGCAAATACGGTTTCTTCCTGAAGGTTCCTAAAAATGTAGTGATCGAAAAACCGATTCATATTTTCTACATTTCTCAGAATCAGGAAGAAAATACGTTCTATAATACAAGAAATTTACTGATTGTAGAAGAAGGGGCAAAAGTAGAGGTAATAGAAAGCCATCATAATTTCGACAGTACTTATGTGCTGACGAATTCTGTGACGGAGATCTTTACTTCTCCTAATGCAAAAGCAGACTGGCACAAGCTTCAGAATGACAACAACACGTCATATCTTATTGACAGCACTTTCGCAAGACAGGAAAAAGACAGCTTAACTACTGTGAACACTTTCTCTTTTGGAGGAAAACTGGTAAGAAATAACCTGGATTTCATACATAACGGAAGCAATATCAATTCGTTTATGAACGGAATCACCATCATTGGAAAAGATCAGCTGGTGGATCACCATACAGCAGTTCACCACAATTTCCCGAACTGTGAAAGCTACCAGAACTACAAAGGTATTTTCGATGGAAATGCACACGGTGTATTCAACGGAAAGGTTTTTGTAAATAAAATTGCCCAGAAAACCAATGCCTACCAGCAGAACAATAATGTATTGCTAAGTGAAGGAGCTACTATTGATACCAAACCTCAATTGGAGATCTTTGCTGATGATGTAAAATGTTCCCACGGTTGTACAGTGGGCCAGCTTAATGAAGATGCACTGTTCTATTTAAGAGCAAGAGGAATCTCCAAAAAAGAAGCTCAGGCATTGCTTTTATATGCCTTTGCCAATGATGCCATGCAAAACATTGACATTGAACCGCTTAAAGAAAAAATCTCAAAACTTTTAGCTGAAAAGCTTCAGGTTGATATAGAATTTTAAGACTAATATAAATTGATACCAAAAAGCACTTCGAACTGAAGTGCTTTTTTATTTAAGGACGATGGAAGCTTGAAGCCGGAAGTCAACTCCATACTTTATTGTTAGTTAAAGAGTTAATTTCTTTAATTTCAGAAATATAAACCCAGTAGTAACTTCCTGCTTCCCTCCCCCAGCTTCCAACCCTATAATTATTTCATCCAGGACTGATTATCTTTCCTATCGGAGCGTTTTTTCCCGTTATCGATATTATACGCGAATCCTACTCCTAAAGTCTGTTTAAGCTGTGTTTTTTGGATCTGGTTATGATCATACAGTAAATCAAGCGTAACATTCGTAGAAATAAACTTATTGATCTTCATATTAAGGATTCCGCTATACCCAAGAACCAAATGATCAGGATGGTCAAGATAATTTGAAAATACCGACGCAGAATTGGTCAGGTTAATATTCTCCATGATCTTGATCTTATAAATAGCCGTACCCAGGAAACCGAACTGAAACAGAGAAGAGTCACCGTTATTTTTAAGTCCATAAGTTCCCGCGGTCTGGAGATCTTCATCCAGAACAAATGTCCATCTTGCATTAGCAGGACGAAGCGTCATGGTAAAATTATCATTGGGACGGTAGGTAACCCCTGCACCGATATTAAGGTATCCAGGAGCCATAAAATTGGAGATTTTTTTAGCATCAGGATTATTTCCGTCTTCATAACCACCGGCAAATTGTGTCTGAAGGCCAATACCGCCTGAAAGATACCAGTTCTTGGCAAACTCTCGTCCGTAATTGGTCGACAGGTTGATCACATCCTGTGTCTTTCTGGTTCCGATGCCTTTTGTATTATTCTGCCCATACCCCAGAATGATGATATTTTCCCAGAGATCCTTCCCTTTTTCATAAGTAAGGTTATAATTAACTCCGGCAAGCCATCCTACATTGTTGGCTCCTCCGCCAACCCAGTTTGAGAATGCAGCCTGATTGAGCATTAATGTATTTTGTCCCTGGACAGACCATGCTTTTACAGTATCTGATTTAGCAGCATCAGTTTTGGCTTCCTGAGCCATTGTGGTGATTCCGGCAGAAATGGAAACGGCCAATAAAAGTTTTTTCATAGATAAGGATTTTCGTTACAAAAATATACATATAATTTTTGTTAAAAAACTAATCACTCAAAATTGAAATATTAAATTAGTATTTAATGCATTAAAAGACTGCAAAATACATCCGGAAAGGAGTCAAAATGAACTTATCTCTACTTAAAATCACATACCATATCATAAAAAGGCACCTCAATACTGAAGCGCCTTGTTATTAAACTGAATGTATAGTCTATTTTTTGATCCACCACTGGCTGTCTTTACGGTCAGAACGCTTTACCCCGTTATTCAGAGTATAGGCAAATCCTATCCCAAGCGTTTGCTTCAGCTGCGTTTTCTGGATTTGATTATGATCATAGAGCAGATCCAAAGTGACATTGGATGATATAAATTTATTGACCTTGAAATTTATAACAGCTCCATAAGCAAGAACCAGCCGTTCCGGATGGTCCAGATAATTGGAGAATACAGAGGCAGTATTGGTTATATTAATATTCTCCATCAGTTTTACTTTGTATAAAGCCGTTCCCAGAAAACCGAACTGCAAAAGTGAAGTATCACCGTCATTTTTCAAACCATAACTTCCTGCAAACTGCAAGTCTTTATCCAGAACAAAAGTCCATCTGGCGTTGATAGGACGCATGGTTACCGTAAGATTATCATTAGGCCTGTATGTAATACCCATACCGAGGTTCAGATAACCGGGAGCCATAAAATTGGAGATTTTTTTAGCGGCCGGATTGTTCCCGTCTTCATATCCCTTATAAAATTGTGACTGTAACCCCACTCCCGCAGAAAAATACCAGCTTTTCGAGAATTTACGCCCATAATTGGTAGAAATATTCATAACATCCTGTGTTTTCCTTACGCCAAGCCCTTTGGTATCATTCTGTCCATAATCCAGGGCAATAATGTTTTCCCAGAGATCGTTATCTTTTTCATAAGTTATATTGTAATTTACCCCTGCAAGCCATCCTACGTTGTTGGCGCCTCCGCCCACCCAGTTTGAGAATGCAGCCTGATTGATCATCAGGGTATTTTTCCCTAGTACCGACCAGTATTTTACCGTATCTGCAACTACTGAATCTTTTTTCAATTCTTCTTGTGCACTTGCATAAATCCCCATAGAAAAGGAAAGAATCAATAAAAACTTCTTCATTATTTATATGATTATCATTACAAAAATATTAATATAATTTTTTTAATACGAATATTGGCCTATAAAAGCTTTAAACAGATTAAAATCTCTTCAACAGCTAAAAACAGGCCAGTTTAATACATTCAATCTCAAAATATTAGGTCCTGCATTTAAAAATTGAAACCTTTTGTCCTAAAATAACCTCTGCTCTTTGAAATACATCGACAAATTTTCCGAAATTTATCATTGGCTTTTGATTTGACGTAACCTCGACATGTTTAAAAATATAATTTCCAAAAGAGCTGTTATAACCCCTTTGCTGATGCTCTCGGCCATGTGGTTCGGCTACTTTCTGCAGATGCAGGGCTTTTTCCAAAGCTGTTTTGGGGCTATAATACCTCTGTTGCCGGAAGGCTTACTGGGAATCATTACTTCTCCCCTTCTGCATGGAAATATTGATCATATCATAAGCAACTCTATCCCGGTAGCAGTACTTCTGTTTCTTTTATATCAGTTTTATCCATTGGTGGCCAATAAAGTCTTTATTATCGGTTGGCTGGCAACAGGACTGCTGGTCTGGCTGCTGCCTCCGATAGACATTCTTACCGGCGATTATATATATACCTGCACCATTGGGGCCAGCGGAGTGGTATATGTCCTTGCATTCTTCCTCTTCTTCAGCGGAGTTTTCAAATGGAATATGAAGCTTCTCACTATATCAATGCTTGTTGTTCTTTATTACGGTAGTTTAGTTTGGGGTATGTTTCCGGAGGAATTATTCTACAATCTTCAGGAACCGAGCAAAATATCGTGGCAGGCTCACCTTTCGGGAGCCGTTGTGGGAAGTGTCATTGCCTTTGCGTTTAAAAATGTGGGCGACAGGAAAAAGAAATACATTTGGGAATTCCCAAACTATTACAGCGAAAAAGACGATAAACTGTGGCAGGAGTATAAAGAAAACCATCCGGAGGATTTTCTCGAACTCCCTTATAAAAAAAGAGATGATATCTGGGATCATTTGGATGAATTAAGAAAAAAATAAAAACTTATTTCATTACATTTGAAAAAAAACACACAATGATCAATGAAGAATATTTCTACGCAATCGCCCTACGCGAATGCAGCCTGATCGGAGATGTTAATTTTCAAAAACTTATCCGGACCTTTGGAAGCGCTGAAGAAGCATGGAAAAAAGCCAAAAGGGAATTCAGCAAAGCAGATGGCATAGGAAAAAAAACCGTAGCTGATATCGGTAATGAAGAGTATCTGAAATTTGCAGAAAACGAGATCAGATTCTGCGAAAAGAACAATATCCGGATCAGGCTACGACATCTCAAAGAACTTCCATATCTGCTTAATGAATGCGACGATGCTCCTGCAATTCTCTATCAAAAAGGAAATTTTGACGATTCCCTACCGAAAATCAGCATTGTAGGAACACGGAATATGACCTCCTACGGCAAGCAGTTCCTCGGAGATTTCTTCGAAGCATCAAAGTCCTCTAAATACATATCCGTCAGCGGATTAGCTCTTGGCGTTGACAAAGAGGCTCACGAGCAGTCTATTCAGTTTAAAATTCCTACCATGGCAATTCTTGCTCATGGTTTTCATACACTTTACCCCTCAAAAAACAGGAAATTATCTGAAAAAATACTGCAGGAGGGCGGCACTTTAATAACAGAATTTAATTCTTCGCGGAAACCGGACCGCGAAAATTTCATTCAAAGAAACAGAATTATAGCCGGGATTTCTCCTACAACGATAGTGGTAGAAACAGGGTTTGGAGGTGGATCAATAAGTACTGCATCCTTCGCCAACGAATATAACCGTGAAGTTTTCGCCCTTCCCGGAAGGATAACGGATCCATACAGCCAGGGATGCAATCAGCTGATTTTCCAGAATAAGGCAGCTGCCATTTCCACCATTAAGGGACTCATAGATTCAATCGGGCTCAATTCTCCAAAAGAGAAACCCGGAGAACTGTTTCCCTATAGTGAAACAATTATACAACTTACTGATACTCAGGAAAGCATATATCAATCGATAAAAGCCAATCCTCAGGTATCTCTGGATGATCTCGCACAGATGATTTCGGTGCCGTCTTATAAAATCCTTCCTGTAATTCTGGAATTGGAACTTTTAGGGAAAGTAAAATCATTTTCCGGGAGGCAATTCATGGCAATTTGAGAATTAACGATTTCTTAATATTGCATTATTTGCGACCTAACTTTTAATTTTTAACAAAATTTGAACATAAATTATTAATTTAATAATATTTCGAAACATTATTATTAAATTTTTAATAATGTTGAAATATGGTGTTGTGAATCTTGAAAAAAAAATTAAATTTGTTGACAATAATATTCAACCCTAATATATGGAACAATATAATATTGACCAGAAAATCCAGGAGTTTATTGCCAAGATTGAAGCAAAAAATCCTAATGAACCAGAATTTTTACAAGCCGTAAAAGAAGTAGCTGTGACTGTAATTCCGTTTATTATGACCAAAAAGGAATATACAGGAATGAAACTTCTAGAGAGAATGGCTGAAGCTGAAAGAATTATTATTTTCAGAGTTCCATGGGTTGATGACAAAGGAGAGATTCAGGTAAACAGAGGTTTCAGAATTCAGATGAACTCTGCGATCGGGCCATACAAAGGAGGAATTCGTTTCCATCCTACAGTAAACCTTTCAGTTCTTAAATTTTTAGCTTTCGAGCAGGTATTTAAAAACTCACTGACCACTCTTCCAATGGGAGGAGGTAAAGGAGGCTCAGATTTTGATCCGCAAGGAAAATCTGATATGGAAGTAATGCGTTTCTGCCAGGCTTTCATGACTGAGCTTTGTAAGCATATCGGTCCTGAAACAGATGTACCTGCAGGGGACATTGGTGTAGGAGCAAGAGAGATCGGATATCTTTTCGGGCAATACAAAAAAATAAGAAACGAATTTACCGGAGTACTTACCGGAAAAGGTCTTGCTTACGGAGGTTCACTGATCCGTCCTGAAGCTACAGGATACGGTGTGGTTTATTTCGCAGAGCAAATGCTTAAAACCATCAACGAGACTTTCAAGGATAAAACTGTAAGTGTATCAGGTTTCGGAAACGTAGCCTGGGGAGTAATCAAAAAGGCAACTGAGCTTGGTGCTAAAGTAGTAACAATTTCTGGCCCGGACGGTTATATCTATGATAAAGATGGGATCAGCGGCGAAAAGATCGACTATTTATTAGAATTGAGATCTTCAGGAAACAACAGAGCTGAAGATTATGCTAAAAAATATCCTTCTGCAGAATTCCACGCAGGAAAACGTCCTTGGGAAGTGAAATGTGATGTAGCATTCCCTTCTGCTACCCAAAATGAACTGGATCTTGAAGATGCTAAAGTTTTGGTAGAAAACGGATGTCTTTGTGTTACTGAAGCAGCGAATATGCCTTCTACTTTAGACGCCATCAATTATTTCCTTGATAACAAAATATTGTTCTCACCTGGTAAGGCTTCCAATGCCGGAGGTGTTGCTACTTCAGGTCTTGAGATGACGCAGAACTCTATCCGTCTTAACTGGACTTCTGAAGAAGTTGATGCAAGACTGAAGGAGATCATGATCGGAATCCACAAAGCTTGTAGAGACTACGGAAAAGATGAAGACGGCTACGTAAACTACGTGAAAGGGGCAAATATTGCCGGATTCGTGAAAGTTGCGGAAGCAATGCTGGCTCAGGGAGTGGTATAAAATAAATAAAGGTTGGGAAATTCCCAGCCTTTTTTGATATAGCCTGTTCCCGGGATAATGGGAAAAAAGTAAAAAGTGAAAGGAGAAAGCGCTGTACATGTACAGCGCTTTTTTTATTTTGTCAGGACTAAAGAACCAGCTGATTCAGAGAAGCTCTGCTACCCATTACTTTAAGTATTCACTTATTTTTATATTCCTGTTTTCGTTATTTGCATCTTCTATAGCATTTAGAATGGTTTTGATTTGTTTCTTGTTAATTACATACTTATTAAAAAACACGTATTCGATAATCTTTGTATTTTTAATATTTTCTAATGGATTCCTGCTAAGCAGTATCAGATCTGAATGATACCCCACTTTTATTTTTCCTGTTTTACTTTTCATCCAATTGCCCGGCGCAACAGTTGCGGAATAAATAGCCTGTGAATTGGTCATCCCTGAATTAGATAAAGACTCCAGCTCATTATGAAGAGAAAACCCGGGAACAACAGTGGCTACATTAGCATCCGTTCCGGCCATAATGGTCACTTTATGAGCTACCAACGCCTTTGTCATCATGTGGATCGCTTCTGCATATGTCTTCCAGAAAATCAATGACCGTTTCTTTGCTTCAGGTTCATCTTTTCCATCATATTCGTATCCGTTTTTACCCGGTAACCAGCCCAGTTTGTAAAGCGGAGTTCCTTCAATAATGGGAGGATTGACATACTTTAATTCAATTTCTTTAAGTTTAGACTTTAAATCAAATCTTTGAGTAATAAAACTTTCAGATAACCAAACCGTTGAAGTAACACTAATGTTTTGATCCTTCAATTTTTTTGCTATCTGCTCTGACCGTATTTTGAGAAAGCTGAGGTAGCCATCCGGGTTTTCAGAAATGGATTTCCCAAATTCATCGATCGTCTTGACCGTAATTTCTTCAATATGAGCCACCTCAATTTGGCCTGACTGATAAAAAGTATCTAGATTAACCAATGGGATATGTCCAATGACCGGAATGTTATTTTCCCTGCCCATATCTATGGTTGTTTTAAACATTTCAGGATTCACAAAACCGTACATTTTAATGGCATCATAACCTTGTTTACTTATTTTACGGATTGCTTTTTGAGCATCGTCTTTATTGGAATAATTAATAGACTGTCTCGTCCAGCCATAATAATAACCCGCTAATCCTTTTTCACTAAATATGGGTGGAGATGCGATAAACATTCGCGGCCCGAGACCGTTTTTACGTATTGATTCCCTCCATTCTAAAATAACCGGCTGACCAGCCATTTCTCTAATGTAAGTAACCCCATTAGCCAGGTATAAAAACAAATCGTTCCTGCTTTCTTTTAAATGGACATGACTGTCTACGAAGCCCGGAATTAAATATTGTCCGCTCCCGTCAATACTGGTAGCCATTTCATTCACTATCTGATTTTCACTTAATCCGACAATCACACCATCCTTAATGAGGACATTCTGGTTCTTAATAAAATGACTGCAATCTTCTGACAGAACATTCACATTCCGTATCTGAATTATTTTTGACGGTTTAATCATCGAAGAGAAATCTACAATCTTCGTACTCTTACCCAAGACCTTATTTAATTCATGATCTGCCCACATAAATCCACCAATAAGAATGCCTGACAATAGTATAACAGCATACAGAACTCTCCTGACCCAGCGCTTTTTCATAAATTATTTGTTTTTATTTTGAAAGGCAAAATAAGTACAAATGCTCCCCGAAACCATCTGATTTGAGGAGTTAGGGATGAAATGTGCGGTTTTAGGTACGAAAATTATAAGGATAATAAACGTTCCCTATAATTTTTAGAAACGGGAATTTCAAGTTGAGTAAGAGAAATGGTATCCTGATTTTTCCAGGCCTTAAAATGAGAAGGATTTATCAAATGGGAACGATGAACCTGAATCAAAAAATCACAGTCACTCTGAATTTTTTTCAGAGTACTTCGAATAAGCTTTGTTTTTAAATCATTACCATCTATAAAGAAAATTTCAACATAATTTTGTGCATTGGAAACACAGATTAAATCACTTTTTTTAATATTTAAAATATCCAGCTTATTCTCGCCTCTGATCATGATATGATCGTCCTTGGCAGGAATTAATGTCACAACATACATCCTGGCCAAAACTAATATTGGTGTGGAAATTAAGGCTAATTTAAGGGTGATTGTGCTTACAAATTCAAGGAAATCATATCCTCCATCTAAAGCGGGACTTTTATAAAACCCATACGTACTTATCGCATAAAAAAGTTGAAAAAAAATGAGGCTCATTATTTCAAATCCACTGTTCCATCCTGACTGTTTATAATAAACCCTTTTCTGAATAATGGCCAGTACACCATAACATAGAAAAGCAATTAGGCTAAATCCTATACTGATAAGAACCCAGGCTTTAAAACTTACCGTTCCATCATCAAATGGTCTTATAAGAAAAGCGAAGATAAAAAGCCAGATACCAAGGAGGATTCCTATCAGTAAATGATGCTTAATCGAAGGGTTTAATCTTTTCATTGAATAAAAAGGCTGTTGGCCTGGTTGGTTTCGGTTATATTTTTACTCAACAGGAAATATACATAAATAATACTTTGATTAAATTGATTACCTATAAAAAATCCTGAGATATTCATCTCAGGATTCCCTTTCTACTTTGCTCAATATCTACTACTTAGATGACTTTGCTTTTTTCTTAGCTTTTCTTCCTTCTTTTGTTGCCTCTGCAGGCTTTGCAGCATCTGTTGCGGTCTCTGCATTCACTGTAGCGGTAGCATCAGTTGTTGCAACCGGAGTTGTTGCATCCACCGTAGAGGTTGTTGTGGTATTTTGTGTTTGAGTACTGGTCTCTGTAGTAGTGCTCGGCTGCGTATTCTGCTGTTGAGTCTGAGTGGTCTGGTTATTAGAGGTATCAGCTGGCTTTTGCGGTTGTGTCTGTGCCTGGGCCGATATTGCGGTTACGCCGACTAAAGTAAACGCTGCAGTTAAAACTAACTTTTTCATAATATAATTTTTAAATGGTTGTTTAACTTAAACGACACTCTCTTTACTAAATTATGTGTAACAGTCTTATTTAACGTACTTTATAATTATTTATGATATTTTATACGAAGGATTATTTTGAAATATTCCTCATCATTTTTTCCACGAACTCAAATGCAGCCGGGCATATAACAGTATTTTTCAGCATTAAACTGTTGATCTGGTAAATCTTTTTACGATCTGTATGCGGATATTCCCGGCAGGCTTTCGGCCTTACTTCATAAATGGAGCAGGTATTGTCATTATTGAGGAAAAAACACGGAAGATTCTGAAGCACCTTATCGTTATCTTCGTCTACCCTTAAAAATTTAGCTTCAAAATCAGCCTGCTTCATTCGCAGGTGTTTTGAAATACGTTCTATATCTTTTTCGGTATATAAAGGCCCTGTTGTTTTACAGCAATTGGCACACTGCAGACAATCCACTTCATCAAAAACTTCATCATGGGTTTCCTGAACTACATAATCAAGGTTTTTGGGCGGTTTCTTTTTCAGCCCGTCCAGAAATTTTTTATGCTCTTTCTGCTTCTGTAAAGCCTGCTTTTTGTAAAGGTCTAAATTCATTTATTTATATCTCCGGCACGGCCGGAAGATCTGCTTTTTGGTGGTCATTAATTTTATCCAGGTCCAATATGGTTGTCTGATCATTATTATCCGGATAGTACATGGGAGCAAACTTAGCTCCGTAAACAATTTCAGCTGAGACATAGGAAGATCTCTGAACCACCGTATTGGAAAAGACTTCATCAAATGCCCGAACCTGAACGATAATCTCAATATCCGTGTTCTTAAAATCATCTTCAGAAAAGCCATAAAATGGGGAGTCTTCCTTTATTTCATGAACTACCGTCCAGTTCAGCGCCAGAGTGTTGATCTTGCTCAGATGGGTTTTTAAAGAATAAAAATTACTTTTCGGAACTCCATTCTCAATCACTTCAATAGCTGTTGAAACAATAACATCTGCATCCGTCAAGGCATTGTTCTTATAAGGGGCCAGCCTGAACATCAAAGCCCTTGATTCTTTAAACGGAGCAATAACTGCAATGTCCGAAAACCGGAGGTAAGCTCTCGGCCTGGAGAATCTTCCGTAAAAAAGTCCGGTTGCAATGGCAAAGGTAAGCAATCCCAGAAAAGCTTCAAAGGTGGCTACCAAGCTCGCCGTAAAACCTACAGGCGCAATTCTTCCGTAACCTACTGTGGTAAAGGTTTGCGAACTGAAGAAAAACACATCAATGAATTCGTTCAGGGGGTCACTTTTATCAATTCCGGTAAGATGCTCTACACCAATGAGATAATAAATGAGTGCGAATACCAGATTAATGAGAATATAGGCGATCACCAGATAAGATAAGAAGCGGAAAGTTGAGAGATTCAGCATGGTGTGATACCAGCTGAGCCTGTTGAATACATTCACTCCTCTCCGCTTTACATTCGGAAGCCCGTCCCTATTGATGAACCTTCCGGATGCATTGCTGCCAAAGCCACTGTTTTCGGTATTTTTCTGACGGATCTTCTGTCTGAATCCTCTTGCCATCTTATAATAATTTATTTTGTCCGTTAACTGTAATAAACCAAATTGTTATTGCCAATTTTGCCTCTTTTACGATGCAAAGATAAATTATTGTTTTCATGAAATTTATCAAGCTGCCGATTGAATTTATATTTTGATTTTGCAGTACATTTGAATTATGAAAAAACTGGAATCAAGAGAGGATATTCAGCATCTTGTCAATTCATTTTATGCCAAAGTCGTTAAGGATGAAACGATTGGGTTTTTCTTTAATGATGTCGCCAAAGTAAACTGGGATAAACATCTTCCTAAAATGTATTCGTTCTGGGAATCTATTCTTTTTGGACAGATGAGCTACAAAGGAAATCCTATGGCTGTTCATTTTCCGATCAATGAAATTCAGGCTATGGAACAGAAACACTTTGATCAGTGGCTGAAGCTTTGGAGAGAAACCATTGAGGAGAATTTTGCCGGAGAAAATGCAGATATGGCCATTTATAAATCCGAAAATATTGCCAGGCTGATGGCTTTTAAAATGGAAATGGCGAGGAGGCTGTGATACAAGTTGGAGAGTTTTGGGGTTTGAGAGTTTGTCAGTGAGAAATGTTATGGGACGATAACCGTAAAAATGTAGGCAGCGAGATTCACCAATAAAACGGTTCCGTACAGGACATTCGTTTTTCCTCGGCTTAAGGAAAGCATTACAATAAATACGGATAATGACAGCAGGATAATATCTTTTTTATCAAGTCCTAAGACCAGCGGGATATCATAAATGATACAAACGGTAGACACCGCCGGAATCGTCAGCCCGATGCTTGCCAAAGCAGATCCCAGCGCCAGATTTAGGCTGGATTGTATCTGGTTGCTTCTTGCGGCACGTATAGCGGCTACTCCTTCAGGAAGAAGTACTACCCCTGCAATAATTACCCCTACCAAAGATTTCGGTGCACCGATACTTTGTACCATTCCTTCAATGGTTCCGGAAAGACCTTTGGCCATCAATACAACAATAATCAGGCATACTACCAGAAAACCGAAGCTTATCAGCGTCTTTTTCAACGAAGGAATATAATGTTCTTCCGGATGCTCATCAGGAACGATAAAGTAGCTTCTGTGGCGCACGGTCTGTACCATCAGGAAAATTCCGTAGATCACGAGACAGGCAATGGAAATAAAAATAAGCTGGGCTTCGTTATAGAAAGGTCCGTTGACACTTGAGGTAAAATTGGGAAGAACAAGGGTAAGCACCAGAATGGAAACAATACTTACCAGGTAAGTCGTAGCGGAAGTTCTTGCGAAGAACTGTTCATGATATTTTACACCGCCTATAAGGATACAAATCCCCAGAATCCCGTTAAGAATAATCATTACGGCAGCAAAAACGGTATCTCTGGCCAGCGTGATCGCCTGATCTCCGCCGGCAACCATCAGTGAGATGATAAGCGCAACTTCAATAATGGTGATACAGAGGGCAAGAATAATGGTTCCGAAAGGTTCTCCTACTTTATGAGCTACCACTTCTGCGTGATGCACTGCGGATAAGACGCTTCCGGTGAGCAGGATTCCTGCAAGAACATCATATAAAATTCCGGTTCCCATCAGTCCGGAAAAGTAATACCCCACAGCAAGGACAGGGAAAATATACGTATAATGTAAAAATTCTTTTAATCTCATAAAGTGTCTACAAAATACAAAAAATCTATGAAATTTGAAATATCAAAAGAAAATATTAATCATATTTTAATTTAACAAAGTAAGGAAGCCGGGAGTTAGAAGAGGGAATTTATTGAGGTCATAAGTGATGACGCCTACCTACTTTTTTATCCTTTTAAATCCTACTTTATTAATTTATTATCATCTCAATTGATATTGAAACCGGCTATTAATTTCCAGCCTCCCTCTTTCCATCTTCGCTGTTTCTAATGGATCCACAGGTTAAAATCCAGAAAATCCGTCAGCATATGAAACAAAAGACCAATGGCCACAATTCTGATATTTCCTTTAAAAAAGAGCAGCAAAAAATACACCGCAATAGCATAATAGGAATGTAAAATATGAAAGCCTATGCTATTTCTTGACGGATCAAAAACAGGATGGGCAAAAAGATGATCCAGATCTACGAGCATGGTAGCCAACATAATGAGATAAGCTTTTTTCCAGTTTTTACGGAAAAAGATAAGGGCAATGAAAACCGGAAAAACCAGATGTAAAAAATAATGTGTAAAAGTTTTCAGCAGTGCAATGTCAGATGGTCCCATTAATACTTTTTATGTTCAAATTTGAAGGATTTCTACCATCTTAAAATTAAAGGCAGCTCTTCTTTTTTCGCTTTAATCTTCAGCCAATAGTTCTGGGCTATATTCCCATAAAATATATACTCTATACCGGAAAGCAAATTTTTCTCTGCCGGTGATAAAATGCTTAATGAAGAGATCAGCATAGGGCTGTTTCTGACGAAGATATAATTTTCTTTAAGATTTGGAGATAACCCGATAGGCTTTCTGGTAGATTTTATAATAAAACCTTCTTTACTTCTCTCGATCTGATTAGGCTGAAAAGGGATTGCTGTGAATTGATTCTTGGTGTTGGTCCATTTTTTATGCTGAAAATATTCCCATGTCTTTTCAGGAGAAGAACTTTGAAGATTAATCACATAATTAGGCTGAATAATTTTCTGAACGGTCTTTTTCTCTATTTCATTAAAATTATCGTCATAGCCGTAGCTGATTATGGTATCATTCACCTGTTCAAGATCTGCGGTTGCTTTAAAATAATTGATCTGAGCAGAATCCATGAGATTTTTATTGAAAACGCGAACATAATTTTTCACATTCCGGGCATCTAATTCTGCTTCTAAAAAGTGATTTTTTTTCTGTATGCCAGAGATTAGTGATGTAAAAGTTCTCACTTCTTCCGTATTTTTTATTTCAATTTCATCAGCATTCAGTTCAATAGAAAAATTCTGAATGGTCTTTCCTGAAATGAAAGAAACACTTCCCAAAGACTTATTGATAAACTGGTCCGCATTCAAAGCCTTTTTTTCTGAAGATTGAAAAAGCTGTTGACCGATGTTTTCAAAAGCAGATGCGGAAGTTCCAATGATCCCTTTTTCACCAACTATTTTGACAAAAATCTGATCTTTCTGAAATAGATTTTTTCCTTTGCCTACAAACCGATGACTCTTTAAATAATTTAAGAATTTTTGCGGATCTTTTAATTCAACTACGCTATACCATTCTGAAAACTTGGCGCCCCTGAGGTGGAAAATCTGTAAAAAATCCGGGATTTTAATTCCTGAATCTTTTAATGAAATCGTTTTTTTATCCTTTTCTTTAGTTTCTGTCCATTTTGAGGGGTGGGCAATGAGGCTTGAAATATATTGTCCTGTTAATCTTTTCACATCGATCAAAACAACGGCATCTGCATTTTCAGGAACAAATTTTAATGTTTTGTTTTTATAGAAAAATACAAAATAGAACGCAGCAGCGAATAAAAGAGTTAACGGGACAATAATTTTTTTCTTGTTCATTTACAGTATTTGAGGCTTTTTTTCTTCTTCATTAATTTTATAAATTCCATCGAACAGGTCAAAGAAATACATTAAGCTGTTTTCTGAAGAATTTTTAATATTATAGTCTATTTCTGTTTCTAAGCTTTCTCCCTTCACCTCAGTTTTATAATACATTTCCCCCACATTTTTTCTGAAGAAATCCAATGATTTTCTTTCAGAAGGTGTTTTAAATTCTTTTTCTAAACCGATTAAAAGCTTCTGAACATCCAGCCTTCCGGATAATGGGTATTTAGAAGAATCTTTAGCCCATTGTTTAGAAACATCAGACTGACTTTGAGTGGTAAGGTTTTCTGTAGAGCTTGTAAGATAAACGATACCATCTTTTACAATGAAGTACAGCTGATCCATATATCCGTCGCCTTTCTCATCTTTAAAGGAGTACATGTTTCCGGTTTTTGAGAATTTCTTGGACAAATGCTTATTGGTAGACAGAACATTAAAAACACGGTTCCAATAGCCTTCATTTTCTGTTGCAAAAGCAAAGGTAAAATTGGGAACGGCCACTTCTTTGGTTTTCTTTACTTCCTTTTCATTATAATCATCATCATATTCATAATCTGTATAGTCTACTTTTTTGGATTTCAATTCATTCAGAACAAAGATTCCGTTTCCTGGGGCTATTTTAGTGATGGCTTTTTCATCCAGAACAATTTTCATGGTTTCCATCATCAGCTCCATTTCTTTTTTATATTCGCCGTCTCCTGTGTCCTGAAGAAGGTCGTACATCATATCAAAAGTCTTGGCTCCGTTGACGTTCACGACATAGTAACCAATGCTTTTTTCATTGATCAGTGCTGCCAGCTTCTTGTTTTTCTTTCCTTTATAAACAGATGAAATGGTTTTCTGGATTTCCGGGTTTTTATGCTGATAGTTATTGACCAGCTTTACTTTGTCTTTGTCAAAATATAAATTGTAATAGGAGTTGGAATCGTATGCATTTCTTAAAAACTGTCCAAATTCGAAACGCTTCATCATTTTTCCATAAATCCCATCATTGACCATTCTTCCGTAATCTGTATAAACATAAGCATCGGAATTAGGATCTCTGAATGTAAGCATGGCTTTCGGCACTTCAATCTCTAAATTCGAGCTGAAATACCGGTCGAAACGGTCTTCCGCAATTTTCTTTACAATCTTGAAGTTTTCAATACGCACAGAATCCAGTTCTTTCTGGTATGCTGTATCTATTTCAGCTTCAGCATACTCCTCTTCTCTTGGATACACTTCGGCTTCACCTTCAGAATGCTGGGTGTCTACATTTTCTTTCGGATATTTATGATTTTTTTCGAGATACTTGATATCTTTCTGAATTCTGGCAATTTCCTTGTTATTCTCCCTGATATTGTCTTTTAAATATTTAATGTCCTGTTTCAGACTTATTATTTCTTCTTTGTAGTCGAAAGGTTTTTCCGGCTCTGTGACATAAGCACTGTCCACAGTAGCAACAGCCACACTGTCCGCAACAGTTGCAACACTGTCTATTGCCACACTAGACCAGGTATCTTTATAAGGTTTGGTATAGTTTACCATACTTAAAACAGCACGGTCATTACTCCAGGCAACAAAAACATTATCATCTATATCCACATAAGAATAATTCTTTTTCTTTGAGATCTCCAATCCTTTTTTCTTGGTAGAATTGATGAATTCCTGGAATTTTTCTTTGTTATCTACAATAAAATGAGTGGTATACGTCTGTATCGAGTCGTTAAAACTGGCATAATGATATTGGGTAGCATCATATTTAATGCCCGTTTTGGAATAATCATTCCATGAAGATTTTTCTTTATTTTTCTTGCTTAGTTCATGGAGTAAAGGATTAAGCTTTTGCCAGTTGATTTTCTGATTCAGCTGTTTCCCGTTGATTTCCATATAAAATATGGCATCGGTAGGAAGTTTCATGCTTTTTTGTGCAAAAACGAGCATAAAACCAAAAAGTACAAAAGTTATTATTTGTGTTTTTAATAATAGAGATTTCATGGTGGAGTATTAAATTTATTGAAATAATATCGTGTTTTGTAATTGTTTCTTTTGAAAAATAAGGTCTAAAATATCGGCTTCCAGCTTCACTGCTTTTTTATTCGGAGCCAGTAAATACGCGTTGTTGGTCTGGGATTTCACCACATTTTCAAACTGCATTACTGAGGTATATCGGGCATTATTGAAGATCTCCTTATCTGCCTTACCCATTTTGTCGTAATCCTCTCTGAAGGTATTGACTTTGTTTCTGATCAATGTTTTTTTCTGAAGGTTCTGACTGTAAATCTGTGTAGGAATCATTTTTCCGAGGATATTTTTGGCTTTCAGCTGCTCCAGTCCGGCATTAATATTTTCAATCTTTTTAAAATTACAGCTCAGTTTGATGATATAATTATCAAAATCCATTGAAGTTTTTACGTTGCTGATTCCCGGAGTTGCTTTAAAAATTCTGGCGGCTTCATTGATTTTATTTTCAATTTCACCTTTTTTAGGAACTTTTTTTCCGTTAATAGTCTCCATTTTAGAAATGGAAGCCAGTCTTGTCTTACTTTTGCTGGCATTAAGAATAATGGTATATTCTCCTGTTCCGTCGGCTTTGACATTAACTTTATCTAAAATATCAAAACAACTTGTCAACAATAATAATGGAAAAATCAGCACGAACAGCTTTAGAAAATTTTTCATATTTGAATTTAAAAAACAAAATTACTCAATTCTCTTCTTAAAATACGTACATATTGAGTTATTTAAGAAAGAAAGGGGCTTTTTTCAGATTCTTCCTTTCAAATAATCCTGTCTTACTTCTTCATCAAGTTTTTCGATAGCATATCTCAGGCAGGTTCTCGGCATTTCCTGATAATGCTTATTCAGAAAGCGGATAAGCTCTGTTTTATCTTTCTGCCCCATTTCCCTAAGCAGCCATCCGTTGGCTTTATGCATGAGGTCATGGGTATGTTTCAGGTTTTTGGCTACAAATTCTTTAGTCAACTCGTAAGATCCTTTTTTCACGTAATGCATCGTACCTACAACGGCAATTCTCTTATGCCACATTTCCTCAGAATCCGAAAGCTTTCTCAACAGTTCTTCCCTTCCGTTCTCATAAGCATATCTTCCTAAAATCTTATAACAGCTTGAGTCTACCAGATCCCAGTTATTGACATGCGGCAGATGGTCCAGATAAAACCGGATAATCTCTTCTTTCACGGCCTGGTCTTTCGTTTTTTCAAATTTAGAGATCAGCATAAAGAGCGCAGTTAACCTGTGTTCGTGGTATTTTGAAGACAACAGAAGACTGAGGTCCTGTAAACTTATCTTTGAATAATATTCTTTAGCAACAGATCGCTGATCCGGAACTTTTACCCCTAAGAACAGGTCTCCTTCTCCATATTCCCCTTTTCCTGTTTTAAAGAACTTCGGAAAAAATTCTGCTTTTTCGGGAATGGACAAAACAGCTAATGCTTCTTCTATTTCTTTAATTATTCCTTTCATCTGAATCCCCCTACAAGTTTTACAAATATTTTTTTAGATCCCATTGAATAAACAGTAAGCATGCTTCCATCCGGCAAAAATTTCATATTCTGTTTAAAATCTGCAACAGTTCCATAGCCTACCAAATTATCGATTTGGGCAGTAACATCGCCAGCCAAGATCACACAGATAGGAGAATCTTCTGAACTTCCGTCTCCGCTTCTGTTAATGGTATTAATTATAGCATTATACTGGGTTACAGCCAGTTCATTTCTGGCCTTATCATCTAAAGAATCGTAGATATGTGCCATATTGCTCAATATCGATTTATTCAACGGATCTTTTGCATAGGCAGCCTCGGCTTTAGCCAGGATTTTCTGTGCTTTACTTTTTGAAGGTTTCTTTTCTGCAATTTTCCAGATTTTTTTGTAATCATTATTATAATCTGACATTTCATGACCGGAGCTCATAAAACGGCTCCCGTAATAAAGCAAATTCATCTGTTGCTGGGTAAGGCTTTCGGGATCTTTTTTGAAGGTCTCCAAATAAGTATTGTATTGCTGAGGGTTCTCTGTAACATTCTTTTTAATTTCCTCAACATTGATCTGAGAAAAGTATAAACCAAAGCACAGAATAAAAATAATTTGAAGTAATTTATTCATTCCAGTTCGTGTTTTTAATTAAGCATGCTCATCCGTCACAATACCCTGTGCTTCCTCTTCTTTCGCGATTGCTTTCGGATTGGCTACTTTTGCAATGGTAAGTCCCTGAACGATAATCGAGAACACAACTACACAATAAGTGATACTTAAGATAATCTCACTGTATTCACTTTTAGGAATAGACATGGCCAATGCAATAGAAACTCCGCCACGGATTCCTCCCCAGACGAGAACTTTTACCGTTTGCGGACTAAATCTTGTTCGCAGAGACATAAATTTCGTAGGTACCCAGATGGAAATGAAACGGGCTATTAAAACGACCGCAATCGCCAGTAAGCCGGGAACCATAAAGTGCTTTAAGTCTTTGATCATCAATAGCTCAAACCCAATAAACAGGAATAGCACGGCATTAAGAATTTCATCGATCAGTTCCCAGAATTTGATGAGGTAATCCTGGGTAATGGATTTCATTTTGAACCTTACATTAAAATTACCCATGAACAAACCTGCGGCAACCATCGTCAGAGGGCCGGAAATATGCATCTGCCTTGCAACCAGATACCCTCCCATTACTACGGAAAGCGTTACCAGGACAGAAATAATATAATCATCCACCTCACGCATCAGCCTGGAAGTGATCCACCCCAGCAAAACCCCAAGCAGGATTCCTCCGCCGGCCTCTTTCATCAGGAGCAATCCGATACTTTCAACACCGAGATCCACTTCTTTTCCGATGGCAAGCTGTAAAACAACCGTAAATACCACTACGGCCATACCGTCATTGAAAAGAGATTCTCCAGCCACTTTTGTTTCCAGTGATTTAGAAACATTGGCCTGTTTCAGAATACTTAAAACAGCCACCGGATCGGTAGGCGAAATAAGCGCTCCAAAAAGCAGACAGAAGATAAACGGAAGCTGAATCCCTAAAAAAGGCAGCAGGTAAAACATTCCGAACCCTACTACAAATGTGGAAATAACCACTCCGGCCGTAGAAAATATCAGAACCGGCCTGAACTGTTCCTTGAGATCATTGATATTAATATGGATACCTCCCGCAAAGAGAAGGAAATTTAGCATTGCACCCATCAGAACTTCTGTAAAGTCTATACTGTTCATTAACTTATTAAGATGCCCAAAAGTTCTCGGAAGCACTGTTTCTCCAAACATTACCAGAAAAATAGAAACTACGATGGCAATGACCATAATCCCAATGGTACTTGGAAGTTTCAGAAATCTGTAATTGAGATATGCAAAAATTGATGCTAATACTATTAAGGCTGAAAATGAATAATATAACTCCACTAAAGTATTTTTTTAATTAAGGTCTGAATAAAGTATTTTAATATAGAGCTTGCGCCCGTCTTTTTCCCAGATATCAAACATCCCGTCTTTGGCAGGCTGTGATGACCTTACATAATCTTTTCCGATATTCAGAATATTAAGCAGGATATATTCATCTCCTGCAGAATTAACTAAATAGGCTGTTTTTTCAGAGGTTCCGTTACCGGAATCCTTTATGCCTCCGGTAAGCAATCTGAACTGGCTCAGATGATGGACAAAATTATTTCCGTCTTTACGGGAATCATACGCCCTGAGAAGAACCAGAAGTATATCCAGATTGGTAGGATCTTTACCATAGAGAACTTTGCCCAGCCTGATGCATTCATCGAAATTACCCTGCTTAAAAGCATCCGTCAGACTTTTGAAACTCTCATCAACTGCAGAAACTTTATCATTTCTGAAATTCCTTCCATAGTAAAGATACTGAGCCTCAATACTGTCCAGGGATTTAGGATATCCTTTGTATTTAAAAATCAGTTTCTCATAATTGTAGGGAGAATCCGGATTTTTAAGATTTTTCTCAATGCTTTTCAAATCAATTCCTGACTTCTGGCTGAAACCGAAAACCGAAAAGAAAACCAATATCAGGAAAAAGTGATATTTCATTAATTGTCGTTTTCTTCTTCCTCGTCGTTGTCGAAATATTCGAAAAGGAAATCATTGTATGGGAATCTGGAGATATGGATCTTCATTACTTCATCATAGATCATTTTCTTCATTTCCGGAAAATTTTCTTTCGTTAAGGCAGAAATGAAAACAGTGGGATATTTGGATTTACCCATCCATGTTTTTTTCCATTCTTCCAGAGAAATATTCTTTTTTGTAGATGGGGTAAGATCATCCTCATCCTTCTTATCGTAGCTGAAATCATCAATTTTATTAAAAACCATGATCATCGGCTTCTGATGGGCATTGATCTCCATGAGCGTCTGATTAACAGATTCTACCTGATCTTCAAAGCTTTCATGGGAAATATCTACCACATGAATAAGCAAATCCGCCTCCCGAACCTCATCCAGCGTAGATTTAAAAGACTCCACAAGCTGTGTAGGAAGTTTTCTGATGAATCCTACCGTATCGGTAAGCAAAAACGGCAAATTGCCAATAACCACCTTTCTTACCGTTGTGTCCAGGGTTGCAAACAATTTATTTTCTGCAAAAACCTCGGATTTGGAAAGGGCATTCATCAGCGTAGATTTTCCAACGTTGGTATACCCCACCAAAGCGGCTCGCACCACTTTTCCACGGTTGTTACGCTGGGTAGCCATCTGCCTGTCAATGGTTTTCAGTTTGTCTTTTAAAAGGGTAATCCTGTCACGGATGATACGACGGTCAGTTTCAATCTCCGTTTCCCCCGGACCTCTCATCCCAATTCCCCCTTTCTGACGTTCAAGGTGAGTCCACATTCTTGTCAGACGTGGCAAAAGATATTGGTATTGTGCCAGCTCTACCTGTGTTCTTGCATAGGAAGTCTGAGCTCTCTGTGCAAAAATATCAAGGATAAGGTTGGTTCTGTCCAGAATTTTTACTTCTATTTCCCTTTCGAGATTTTTAAGCTGGGAAGGAGACAATTCATCATCAAAAATAATGGTCCCGATCTCGTTTTCCTTTACATATTCTTTTATCTCCTGAGCCTTTCCGCTTCCAATAAAAGTTTTGGAATCCGGCTGAGTTAATTTTTGAGTAAAACGTTTTTGAACTGTTGCGCCTGCTGTAAAGGCTAAAAACTCAAGTTCATCCATATATTCCGTAAGCTTGTCTTCATCCTGATTCTGGGTAATAACCCCCACCAAAACTGCTCTCTCGTAATTATGTTGTTTCTTATCTAGCATTAATTTCTGTCTATGTTTGTGATTTTCACAAGATACCAATTTTCAGGAAAAAAAACAAAATCATTTTTAGTTTTCCTTATTTTTTAATGTTAATTTAAGTTTACAATATCTTTCATTTATAAAAAATTAATACCTTTATAACGCTTATTTGTAAATAATAAACATTTAAATTTACAAATACCGTAAAAACTAACACCAAGATCATGAATTCCCATATTAAATGTATGATTATTGATGATGACGAACTGGACAGACTGGTTCTTCAGCATCATATAAGGCAATACGATAATATAGAGATTGTTGCCTCTTTTAATTCGGCGGAAAAAGCAGTTCCCTACCTGGAATTCCCAATTGATCTGCTGATCTGTGAAACTACACTTGGCGGCATGAGCGGGCTGGAATTCAGGAAGCTGGCCTATAAGATTCCTGCCTGTATCTTTGTAAGTTCTCATCCGGAATTGGCTGCAAAAGCTTTTGAAATTGAGGCTTTGGATTTTGTTACAAAACCTTTCAAAACAGAGCGTATCCAGCATTCTATAGAGAAAACCTTCAATTTTTTTGAAATGAAAAAAAAATGTGAATGCTTCGATGCCCTTCTCGGTGAAAACTGTATTAAAGTAAAGGAAAACGGTAATATTTCCCAAATCAGACTTACAGATATTCTTTATCTTGAAGCTTTAAAAGATTATACCCGGCTTGTTACCCATGATAAGAAACACTGTATTCTGGATTCCCTGGGAAATCTTCTTCATAAAAGTTTTTTCGATTCTTTCATAAGAATTCATCGCAGCTATGCCGTACCCCGTCATTTCATCCGGGGAAAAAGCAGCCATGAAATAGAGCTGATCCATCAGATCAGGCTTCCCATTGGCAGAACTTACAAAGAAAGCCTCTCTTTTCTCAACCCTTAAGCACTGAATACCAACATTTTTGCTATAAAATGCTGTTGGTCGATTTTTTTTGACGTTAGTCTATTTTCCTTCAATCCGGTTGCGATATGTGGTAATTTAGTGGTCACAAATTTTCTCTTGAAAACTTGGAAAACCAATTAATAACCACAAAAATATTTTACATGAAAAGAACATCTATTCACTGCTTCTTTCTCATTCTGTTCACCTTTTCCGTCAGTATTCTGAGTGCCCAATCGACAGTTCTGGCCACGGGAACAAATGCATCAGGAGGCAACGGCTCGGTTTCTTATAGTGTTGGTCAGACCGCTTATATGTACAAGGGAGCAGGCTCCCAGGTATTGGAGGGCGTACAGCAGGCTTATGAAATAACGACACTTTCTGCCAGCGAAACCACAACAAAGCAAGAAGGCATTTTACTCTATCCGAATCCCACCAGAGATTATCTGTACATAGATTTTTCTTCTGCTCCGTATAAGGGATCGGAATATCAGCTGTTCGATGCTCAGGGCAAACTGATCATAAAGGACGTGATCTTACAGCCAAAGTCCGAACTTAATCTTTCTTCTCTTCCTTCTGCGGTTTACATTATCAGAATCAATCAGAATGGAGAACATCTAAAAACCTTTAAAGTCATAAAAAAATAAGCCATGAAAAAAATATTACTTTCTCTGGGGATCATGCTCGGCCTCTTTTTAGGGTATGCCCAGGCTCCGGAAAAAATGAGCTACCAGGCCGTTATGAGAAACGGATCCGGTCAGCTGCTGATCAATCAAAGCATTGCTGTTAAAGTAAGTGTACTCCAAGGCTCTCCTGCCGGAACACTTGTGTACTCTGAAAGACTGACCGGCAACACAAACGTCAATGGACTCATCAGCATGGAAATAGGAACAGGAACCGTGCTTTCGGGAACTTTTTCTACTATAGACTGGCCAACGGGGAACTATTATTTAAAAACTGAAACTGATCCGGCCGGAGGTACCAATTACACAATAGCAGGAACAAGCCAGCTATTAAGCGTACCTTATGCTATGTACGCTAAGTCTGCCGGCGTAACGGGCGGAAGTTTCACAATTCCGTATACCAATACAATAAATAATGCATCTACTCTATTTTCGCTAATCAATGACGGTGACGGAGCTTCCGTGGAAGGTGTCAACAATACAACTACTTCCAGCATTGCTTCAGTTCGGGGTATTGTAAACAACGTGGCACCAGGCGGATTTTCCAGTGGTGTCCGGGGTATCAACAATGGAACCGGAGGTTTGGGTGTCGGTGTCTGGGGAAGCCAGAACGGAAGTGGATGGGGCGTTTACGGTGTTACGCCTAACGGATTAGGTGTCTATGGAAATGCAAGTGCCAACGGAACCGGAGTGTACGCAAACAGTAATACCGGAACAGGTCTTACTGCTACCAGTAACAACGGAATCGCAGCCAGTATATCTATTTTTAACAATGCCAATAACAATAATGTCCTGAATGCCAATACACTTGGAAACGGAACAGTTATTAATGTTTCTTCTTCCGGAAACGGCGCAGGTGTTTTAAGCTCAACAGGAAACGGTTTCGCGGTACACGGCATTACCTCTGCCCAGACTTCTGCCGGTATTATAGGGGATAATAACGGAGCCGGCGAAGCGGTAGTCGGCAGGACAACCAGTGATATTGCCGGGGCCGTAGTAGGGCGTAATGATGGCGGGGGATACGGAGTAAGAGGATTTGTAAGCGGTAATACGACCGGAACTTCAGTAGGTGTTTTCGGACAGGTTGGACTTAATAGCGGAAAAGGACGCGCAGGAAGATTTGAAAACGTGAACGCAACAAATGATTTTAATACTTTAGAGGTAAAAACCATCGGTAACGGAAGTATTCCGGATAACACCCAGGGTAATGCATCTTCTTTTTTAGTTGATAATACAAATAGCGTGGGAGCTGCGGTAAGAGGTGAAGTGAATACCATTTTCGGAAACTTTGGTGCTGCAGGTATTTTTGGGGTATCGTCAGGAACAGGAGGACGTGCAGGGTTATTCTACGCATCAAATCCTGCAGGAAACGGAGCTGCGTTAATTGCTTTAACTGATGGAAACGGCAATGCCATTACTGCCAATGCGGGTAAAAACGGAAATGGTATTGAGACCAATATCGATGGATCCGGAAACGCCCTGTATGCATGGGTTCCTACTTTTTCAACCGGGCGTGCAGGAAGATTTAACATTTTTAATGATGCCAATACAAGTGATGTAATAACAGTAACTACAGTGGGTAACGGTACCGGCGGAAATTTTAAGGTAGACAGGGTAACGGGCACGTCTCCTGCCGTGAAAGGGGAAGTAAATTCGCAGTTTGCTAATTTCGGAACTGCTGGAATTTATGGTATATCCTCAGGAACAGGAGGTTACGCAGGTTTATTCTACTCTTCCAATGCCAGCGGCAACGGACCCGCAGTACTGGCCCTTACTGAAGGTAACGGAAATGGTATTACAGCTAATGCGGGCGGTAGTGGCGATGGTGTGGAAGCATCATGCGATGGGAACGGAAATGCCATCTCAGGCTTTATTCCTAATTTTGGCACTGGTAAAGCCGGCAGGTTCGCCAACTTCAACGATGCAAACAGCCAGCCGGTGGTACATGTAACGACTGTTGGTACAGGCTCTACCCTACTTGTTAATCATCAGGGACCCTCAGGTGATATTGCGGTTTACCAAAGTGCCTCAGCAAACGTAGCACGTATCAATAAAGCAGGAAGAGGATTCTTTAACGGAGGGACACAGAGCAGTGGAGCCGACGTGGCAGAAGCATTTGATGTGGAAGGAAGCATTTCTGAATATGAAACCGGGGATATCCTTGTGATCTCCATCAATTCAGATAGGACTGTCGAAAGATCTTCCAAACCCTATTCTACTCTCGTTGCAGGAGTATACGCCACCAAACCGGGGGTATTGCTCACTGAGGAACATATAGATTCTGATATTTCCGGTAAAGTTCCTATGGGAGTTATCGGTGTTATTCCAACCAAGGTGTGTCTGGAAGGCGGTAAAATTAAAAGAGGAGATCTTTTGGTAACCTCATCGAAATCCGGAACTGCCATGAAAGCCAATCCTAAAAAGGTAAAAATAGGACAGGTCATCGGAAAAGCTCTTCAGGATTATAATCAGAATGGAACAGGAAAAATCCAGGTATTGGTAAATATTAAATAAACGATCATGAAATCATTATATATCACAGCATTTTTAGCATTGAGCATATCCATTTATGCTCAGGAAAACAAGAAAACTCCTGAATCTGAGGATCAGGCCCAGGTCGTGAAACAGCTCAGAGAACGGGAGGCTCAGCTGGCAAAAGCATCTCAGGAAAATGCTCCTGAAAAGCAAAACGTAACCACACTGGCTTCAGAACAGGGTCTTAAAGTAAAAAAGCAGGACACCAAGGTTCAAACCCAATCAAATAATGCTTCGGGAAAACTGCTTCCCAACACGGCAACTTTAGCTGAAATAAAAGCCTCTATTCCCAACAGACAAGCATCCCGAACCAGTATAAATTCCGGGAACACAAACAGCAATGTCGTGGGCCTGCCCAATACAGCAACTTTAGAAGAAATAAAGAAAACGATTCCAAAAAACTGATAACCACAACCAGATTTCAAGCAAAAGTCCGCTCCAGTGCGGACTTTTATATTTTTATAATTTAATTAAAATCTTATTTAAGCTTGCTTTATCAAACAATATTCTTAATCCCAATCCGCGGCTACAAATTTCATAGAATTTCCATTGTCGTCGGATAAGGTAAGGAAATGCCCCTCTATGGAATAATTGGTCATTTTATCGAATTTCTGGATAAAAGCGTTCTCCAGTTCCATATTCTGACAGGCCTTCAAGGTGCTTCCTACTTCTGAGATCTTTACTTTTCCGTTGGTTTTAAATTCAGAAGTAAAAAACATAGTGTTGCATCCCATATGGGCTCCTCCTTTAATTTTTCCTTTTTCCATTACGCCTGTGAGGTTGATTTCTGCCTTATTTCTGACCAATTCCTCTTTAGAAAACTTATCAAAAGAAACGAGCATCCACTGCCTTTGAAGGTTCGGATTTTTTTGCGGGACTGAAGAGCAACTGATCACAACTCCCAAAAGCAAAACTGCAAAAAATGATACAAGTATTTTTTTCATGGGGATTATCCTCCCATTTTCATACCATTCCGGGGCAGAATATCGTAAAAATTAGTAAATTAGCGACACAAAAATTATTTTATAAAATGAAAAGACTATTTCTACTGTTCACTTTCTTATTGGGCTTTGCTCAGATGAGGGCGGATGAGGGGATGTGGCTGTTAATGCTCATCAAAAGACTTAACGGGGTCGACATGCAAAAAGAGGGACTGCATTTGACACCTGAAGAAATTTATTCAGTAAACAATTCAAGCTTAAAGGATGCTATCGTGAGCTTCGGAGGTTTCTGTACCGGGGAAATTGTTTCTGACAAAGGACTTATTTTCACGAACCACCACTGTGGTTACGGTGCCGTAGCTGCCGCTTCTACCCCGGAAAAAGATTATCTGAAAAACGGATTCTGGGCCATGAAGCAGAAAGACGAATTTAATGCAAAAGATCTTTATGTAAGGTTTTTAGTTAGAATGGATGATGCTACACAGAGAATCACTTCCAAGCTAAACAACAATATGACCGGAGCAGAGAGAAAAGCAATTATTGATGCTGAAACAAAAGCAATCCAGGCTGAAAACTCTGAAAACGGAAAATATACAGTAGTGGTAAAAGATTTCTTCAACGGGAATGAATTCTACTATTTTGTATACCAGGATTACAAAGATATCAGATTGGTAGGTGCACCACCTTCATCATTAGGTAAATTCGGAGGTGATACAGATAACTGGGAATGGCCAAGACATACTGCTGATTTCACAGTATTCAGAGTATATGGGGATGCAGCAGGAAACCCTGCAGAATATGCACCAGGCAATGTTCCGTTGAAACCTAAGCATTTCCTTCCGGTTTCTCTTAAAGGGATCAAGCCAGGAGACTTCTCTATGATCTTAGGATATCCGGGAAGAACAAACCGTTACCTGACATCTTACGGAATTCAGCAGATGGTAAACAGAGACTATCCGGCTTGGGTGGAAGCTTCTAAACTGGCTATGGATGTTATGAAAAAGTATATGGACAAGGATAAAGCTACTCAGCTTAATTACGCGTCTCAATATGCTTCTGTGGCTAACTACTGGAAAAACAGACAGGGAACGATCGACGCGGTAGATAAAAACGGAACGATCGCCGACAAGAAAAAGATTGAGGATACTTACAGAAAATGGTCTGCATTACCAGGAAACGCAGAATATGATGGTGTTTTAGAAGATATCGGGGCTTATTACAAGCAGGTTTCCGACAGAAATGTTGAAAGAAACTATGCTTCACAGTTCTCAAGAAATGCGAAATATATCACCCTTGCTTTGCAGGCAGGTTCTGTTCTTAAGGCTTATGCTGCTCAGGATATGCAGGGAAGATTAGCCATGAAAGCTAAAACTGAAACTGCAATCAAAGAAGCATATGAAAACTTCAATCCATCTCTGGAAGGAGAAATGCTTGCTTCTATGGCTGGTCTTTACCAGTCAAGAGTAACTAATAAAGAGGTGGCATCTGCTACTATTTTAGGATTGGATTCTAAGACGCTTTCCAATGTAGCTTATTCTTCAATTTTTGCAAATAAGACTTCTGCTACAAACTTCTTATTAAATCCAGACGCCTTGAAACTTGATGCTGATCCGCTTTGGAAAATCGCCAACGGAATTGTTGCTGACCAGAAAATGAGCGTGGAGAAGTATTCTAAAGTTGATGATAACTTCAACAAGAACAACCGTCTATTCTTAGCCGGATTAATGAAGGCTATGCCTGAGAAAAAATTCTATCCGGATGCTAACTCTACCATGAGATTAACTTACGGAACGGTAGATAAACTTCCTGTAAGAAATGACAGAAACTATTTTGGCGTTACGGACAACTATTATACTGATATGACGGGTCTTGTAGGAAAATACAAGAAAGGAGATGAAGAGTTTGATCTTCCGCAAAGAGTGATCGACCTTTATAATCTTAAGGATTTCGGACAGTATGCCGATGCTGCAGGATATATGCCTGTAAACTTCCTTTCTAACAACGATATCACAGGTGGTAACTCCGGTTCTCCGGTAATTGACGGAGACGGAAACCTTATCGGTATTGCATTCGATGGAAACAGCGAAGCATTAAGCGGTGATATTGTATTCGAACAGAACTGGCAGAAAACGATCAACGTAGATGTACGTTTCGTTCTTTGGACGATCGACAAATATGCAGGAGCAAGAAGGCTGATCGATGAATTAAAGCTTGTAAGAGGAGAAAATACACCTCCTGATACTAAGTCTAAAAATTCAGGAACTACTCAAATGCCTAAGAAAGCAAAAAAGGTAAAATAATCTTTTCCTTATAAATTTTTAAAACCGTGAATTTCTGTTCACGGTTTTTTTATTTTTGAACTTTAAATCTTTGTGATGAAAAGAATAGAATTTACCGGAATTATAAAACAAAATGGAGCCCTGAACGCCGCTTTTGTAGAGTTTCCTTTTTCTGCGGAAGAATTGTTCGGCAAAAAAGGACAGGTCAAAATTAAAGCAACATTTGACGGTAAGGTCGAATACCGTGGAAGCCTTGCTAAAATGAAATCTGACTGCCATATTTTAGGTTTGACCCAGGAAGTCCGAAAACAGTTGGGGAAAACATTTGGTGATGAGGTTGTTGTAAGCCTTATTGAAGATCAAGAGGAAAGAATTGTTGAAATTGCAAACGACATCGCCGTTATTTTTAATGAAAATCCCGATGCAAAGAACCTGTTCGACAAAATGAGCTATACCCACCGGAAAGAATACATCCGCTGGATTGAAGAAGCAAAGAAGCCCGAAACCAGGGAAAACAGAAAGATCAAGATGATTGAAATGATTTTGAATGGCAAAAAAGGCATATAAATAAAGCCGGGCAATAATCCCGGCTCTTTTATTTCAAAATTTATTTATTCCAGAATTCCCAGATATTTCAGATAAGAATCCAGCATCTTTTTATCAAAAACCGGCTCCTCAATACCAGATCCTTCCAGGAACCGGATGACATTGGAACAATCCCAGACATAAGTATTCTGATACAACTCTACTGTTGACAGACCTTCATGCATATTATCCTTAAATAAACTTGTTAATGGATAAAGACGGTTTTTACTGTCATCTTCCCACTGCTTTCTCCATTCTTTATAAGGAAGACCCTCAAGGGTAAGCGGATAATATTTCTTCAACAGAGCAAAGAAATTTTCCAGGGTAAGGTTGGTTTCCGGCCTTGCAATTAGGTTGAACTTTTTACCAACCGCATCTTTATTTTTCGTGATATGAGCCATAGACTTGGTCATATAGTCTACTGTGATCAGTCCTTCCCTTAGTTCAGTGAGCAAAGGATAGGATTTAAATTCGACACAGTTTTTCACTAGACCTGACCACCATTGATAAGGAGCACTGGCGCCTGTTTCACTGTGGCACATAGCATAGCCCAGACGATAAGTAATTAATGGCAATCCTTCTTTGGCTGCAAGATCAGCAATAGCCTCCATCACATATTTACTTCTTACGTAGCCAATATCTTTGCTTACTGACATAATATTCTGTTCAATATCATCACTTTCAAGCATTACTTTTTTGCCTGTGAAAACATGACCCCAACTGTAAACAGAAATGGTAGATAACAGGGCAAGACATTTGGTTTTTTCGGCACCGGCAAGTTTTATAATTTCCCTTAATCCTTCTACGTTCGGTGCTTTCATATAAGAATAGGGTTCTATAAAATTAACGGAGCTTCCAGAGTGATAAATAAGATCCAGCATTGCTGCAAGGTTTTTGAATTTCTCTTCGGAAAGACCTAATAATGGAAGGGATAAATCTCCTATTACCGGAATGATTCTCGGTTTTTGCTCTTCTTTTCTATCAATATGGTACTGTTTATAGCAGCGGTCTATCTTCTCTACAGCATGAAACTCGTCCTGAGCTCTTACGAGACAGTAAATATCTGCAGCTGTAGTATCTAAAAGCTCCTGAAGCAAATGGATTCCTACAAATCCGGTAACTCCTGTCAGAAATATGTTTTCAGGATTTTCCAATTGTTTTGGATCAAAACCTCCTGCAAAAACAGTTCCCGGAGCCAGGTAAACATCCTGTTGAAGCGCAACATAAGGCTCTACATCTTCTTCAGGGATTGCTTCACGGGCTTCTTTGGCCCTGGTGATCAATTCATCGGCAAGCTCCTTGAGGACCGGAAACTGGTAAATATCCCTCATATAAACCCGGGTATCCAATCTTGAATTCAGGGCAGTTGCAACTATAGCGACAAGAAGTGAGTTTCCACCGATGTCAAAGAAATTATCTGTAATATTAATCACCGGCCGTTCCAGCTCTTCAGCCCAGATATCTGCTATAATTCTTTCGGTTTCATTGGTAGGGGGTTCAGTAGAAATTAATTCTTTTGCTTCCCTGTCTGCAAGTTCCCTTAACAGGTGAGTGTCTGTTTTTCCATTGCTCGTGAGTGGTATTTTATCCACATTGATGATCTGAGCCGGAATCATATAGCCGGGCAGCTCTTCTTTCAGCTGTTGTCTCACCCATGCAGTATCTGCTTTTTCACCGGACTTTACCATGATAAAGGCTGCAATATATTTATTACTTCCATGGTCTTTTGTAATCACAGCGGCTTCCTGTATTCTTTCCAGGCGGGCAAGGCAACGTTCGATTTCACCTAATTCTACTCGGAAGCCTCTAATTTTCACCTGATTGTCTATTCTTCCTAAAAATTCAATATCTCCATCCGGCTTCCAGCGGGCAAGATCCCCGGTACGGTAAAGCTTTTCGTTTTCCCTGAATGGGTTATTAATGAACTTTGAAGCTGTGAGTTCTTCATTATTGAGATAACCTTTAGCCAAAAGGTTTCCCCCTATATGCAGTTCTCCTACAGCTCCTACCGGCAACAGCTCGCTGTTTTCTCCTAAAATATAAGCCCGTGCATTGGCTATTGGTCTTCCGATTGAAGAAACATATTGCCCATTTACGTCTTTTACCTTTTTGAAAGTGGCATAAACCGTGCATTCAGTGGGCCCGTAATAGTCAATTAACTCATAACTTAATTCACTGGTAAGTACGGGTTTAAGCTTTTCTCCTCCTGTAAAGAGGTATCTAAGTTCAAGGTCATTGTACTTACGGGTTTCTTTAACAACGGAAGGAACAAGAACAGAAGGGGCAAATCCATGGGTAATCCGGTTTTTACGGTAAAAATTCACAAGCGCTGAAGCTTCCACCCTATCTTCATTGTCTGCGATATACATTACAGCGCCAGCAATAAGCGCCGACCATGTTTCCCATACTGAGATATCGAATGCCAATCCGGCAACAAGGGTAAGATGTGATGTATCATCAACATGAAAATACTGGTTGTGCCATGTAACCAGATGCTGAATGCTGTGATGGGAAATCATGACTCCTTTAGGGTTTCCTGTTGAACCGGATGTGTAAATGGTGTAGGCCAATGCATCCTGACTTATAGTAATATCAGGCAGTTCAGCAGATAAATGAGACAGGCTTTCTGTATGATCCAGATAAAAAATTTCAGTGTTAATTCCTTTTACCAATGAATTTCCCCGGTGAGTATCTGTAATCAGTATTTCCGCTGAGGTATCTGCAAGGATGTATTCTACACGTTTTACAGGGTAAGCGGGATCTATAGGCACATAAGCTGCTCCTGTCTTCAAAATACCCAGAATGGCCACCAGCCACTCTAAAGAACGGTCCAGCCATACAGGAACAAACATTCCTTCCTGTATTCCTTTCTCTAACAGGACATTAGCAAGCTGACTGCTTTTCTGATCGAGCTCGCGGTAACTGATCCTGCTGTCCTGATAAACAGCAGCCAGGTTTTCGGGATGAAGGAGTGCTTGTCTTTTGAAAAGGGAAACCAGTGTTTCTTCTTTTTGATAGTCCCAGTCTGTTTTATTAAAGTCGTTGAGAAGCTTTTCTTTGTCTTCAGATGATAAAAGAACCGGTACACCAGCGGGCTGCCCCGATGGCGTTGATAGTGTATTTGGCATATTAGTTTTTGTTTTGGTTGGTGATAATTGGGTCAAATGATCTGCTTTTGGCAGTCTTTAGATATATTTTACATATCTAGTACAGGCAAATAGCTCAGAATACTGTAGATTCTGTACTCTCATCTTTCCAATTAAAATACTAAGTAGTGTTCATTGATTTTTCTTTCATAATGCAATATTTTTAATAATTCGGCAATCAAATTTAACATAATAACCGACATAAAAAATCAAATTCTGATTATTTTTCCCAAAAAAGAGAATTAAATTTATGCTATTAGCCTTTATAGTTGAAGGAAATAAGAATGCAATTTTTCACCTTGAAAATGAAAAACTATCAGATTATAAAGAATGTTTTCAAGAGCTGTACCGACGTTCTTCAATTATACATTCCAAAACTCCCGGTCAAGGCTTCTGTATTGTATGGCTTCCGAAATATGGTGTGATAATACATTTTCAGTTCCTTCCAGATCGGCTGCAGTTCTGGCCACTTTCAGGATACGGTCATAAGCCCTTGCGGAAAGGTTCAGCTTTTCCATAGCAAGCTTAATGAGGTGCAGAGAGGTTTCATCCAGACTGCAAAATGCTTCAATTTCCTTAGGCCCCATCTGAGCATTATAGCTGATATTGAGATTTTTATAGCGTTCATTCTGAATGTTGCGTGCCTTAAGTACCCGCTCCCGGATATCTGAGCTTTTTTCTCCTTTTCTTTTTTCTGCCAACTGTTCAAATTCAACTTTCTGTACTTCTATATGAATATCAATCCTGTCTAACAAAGGGCCTGAAAGTTTATTCATATACCGCTGCATTTCGTAAGCAGATGAGGTATTGCCCGGGTCGTCCGGAAAAAAGCCGCTGGGACTTGGATTCATAGAGGCTACGAGCATGAAGCTGGCAGGATAGTTTACGGTAAATCTGGCTCTGGAAATTGTTACTTCCCGGTCTTCAAGAGGCTGTCTCATAACTTCCAAAACGGTCCTTTTAAACTCCGGCATTTCATCAAGAAATAAGACCCCGTTGTGAGCAAGTGAGATTTCTCCAGGCTGGGGGTAGCTTCCGCCACCTACCAGTGCAACATCCGAAATGGTATGATGTGGCGACCTGAAAGGTCTCACGGTCATGAGAGAAGTTTCGGCACCCATTTTACCGGCTACAGAATGTATTTTTGTTGTTTCTAAAGCTTCTTTGAGAGTTAATGGAGGAAGTATTCCCGGTACTCTTTTGGCCAGCATTGTCTTTCCACTTCCGGGAGGACCGATGAGAATAATATTATGCCCGCCCGCAGCAGCTATTTCCATTGCTCTTTTTGCTGTTTCCTGTCCTTTAACTTCAGAAAAATCAAATGGAAAATCATTCATTTTTTCCTGAAATTCTTTTCTGGTATCCAGTATTACTCTTTCAATAGGCTTTCCTTCGTTAAAAAAATCAATTACTTCTTTGATATTTTCTGCACCATACACTTCCAGATTATCTACAATGGCAGCTTCGCGGGTGTTTTGTATAGGAAGTATGATCCCTTTAAAACCCTCTTCCCTTGCCTGAATTGCTATAGGCAGTACTCCTTTTATGGGCTGCAGGCTTCCATCAAGGGAAAGCTCACCCATGATAATATACTGATGGATATTTTCGGCAAGGATCTGATCTGAAGCTGCAAGGATGCCTATTGCAATGGAGAGGTCGTATGCAGCCCCTTCTTTCCTAAGGTCTGCAGGCGCCATATTAATCGTAATCTTCTTACCGGGAATTTTGTATCCTACATTCTTCAGAGCGGCAGAGATTCTGTAACTGCTTTCTTTGATCGCATTATCCGGAAGCCCGACAAGATGGTACCCCACTCCTCCTGTATCTACATTTACTTCAATAGTAATGGTTTGTGCAGCGACTCCGAAGATGGCGCTCCCATAAATTTTAACTAACATGATTGGTGTTTTTTTGTAAAAATAAATAATATGATATTTTAAAAAATCAGCTTTTTCATGAATTGTTTTTTAATTTAAAATGCGTTTAAAAAAAATTATTCTTAAAAAAGACAAGCCGATACAGACTATCTCTGTACCGGCTTATCATGATTAAAAAAAACTAACTAAGGATTGATCGTATGCTATTATTTCTTTATGAATTTATTCTTATAGGTATTTCCTTCCGAGTCTTTGGAAAGAATAATATAATTTCCGGGTACGAGCCTGCTTACATCTATAGCTTCATTAAAATGGTGTTCATTTTTCTGAAGAACTACTTTTCCTGTCATGTCAATAATAGAAATCGCTTTATAGGTTTTATCAGATTCTTTTCCGATATAAAGGAACTGGGCTGTAGGATTTGGGTATATTCTCAGGTCTTTTTCCTTGCCTTTTGTTTCATCTGTTCCGAGGCTGCAGAACTCCCAGTTTCCAAAATTCAGTTTTACAAAATTTCCCGTCCCTAAAAACTCACACTGATCGGGGCAGTACTCTGTACAGGCATAGAATCCATATTCTCCAGATTCTGTTGCGGTATAGGTATCTCCAGTAGCACCATTTATAACACACGGGTCACCATTGGAAGGCGGCGGGCTGGCTGGAATGCATTTATACCATACATGGTTGCCATAGAGATCTGGAAAGGCATCATCAAATTTTACGGATGCCCCGGCACAGATATTATATTCTCCCAGTCCTACCTGCGAAAAAGTTCCGGGTGTAAAGGTGCTCATCATTGCAGGAAGCGCATACATGAATCCGTCTGCCATAACAGCTGGACTTTCTGCCACACAATCTCCCTGCGTAACTGCTACTTTAAAATAATAAAGCTGATCATCATTTCCATTGATAGTCAGAGTCTGTGAAACTGCACCGGGAATTGGAGTCCAGGGATTGGTATTAGGCGTTTGCCAGGTCCATTGCTGTTTGTACCACTGGTAGCTTCCGAAAGCTTGTGTAGAAAGCACCTCGGTTTCGGTATTGCAGAAGAGGATTTTATCCGGAAATTTTACGCCCAGTCTGGGACTTGTGATGGTTGGGTTACACTGTGCTTTTATATTCAGAATGGTCATGAACAGAAAAGCCAAAAAAATCAGTTTTGGTTTCATATTTAAATATTTAATGGTTTATCTTAGTCTTACTCAGTGATATCAGTCCAGTAACAGTCTGATTCCGAACTTCATATTAAAGTTTAATGGTTTTTCTTTGTAAATGGTATTAAGCTGGCTGTCATTTTTAAAATGATATCCTATTCCCGGCTCTGCATATATGCCGATTTTATCAATAATTTTTACCTGCAGCCCTACCGCCGAATTCACTGAAAACTGTACAGGTTTCACATCAAGCCGTTCATCCTGTTCGTCCTGCACCTCATCATTTACTATATATTTTGTTTTAAGTTTTCCTGCTACAGCTTTTTCGGCAAGTACCCCACCGGTAACATATCCTGTAAAGCGTCCTTTCTGAATGACATTGTAGTTTAGCTGCACCGGAATGCCTATATAATGAATGCTCTGATCCCCTTTTATATAATTTGAATTGCTTCCGGAGTGCAGTTCTGAGGTAAGTTTTGTATAATTAATACCTGCTCCTATTCCCCATTTTTTCCCCAGGTTATAATACACGGAAACACCAAATGTAACGGGTATTTTATGTCTTATCCTTGCTTCAACTTCTTTGCTTTGATTAGCCAGCAGAACTTCTGTAAGCGGATCAGGCTCTGTACCGGAGATCCAGAAATCACTAAAAGTCATGGGGCTTCCGCTCATAGAGGTGTAGCCCGGGAACTTCTGTTCGGAAGAATTTGAGGAAACATTTCCTGTAAGCATGCTCAGCATCCATTTTTTTGACTGACGACCTAAAATTTTAGGTTTATCGCTGCCGGCATACTTTTCCGGAAGTTTATTTTCATAGTTATTAAAAGTTTTTCCGTCATCCTGTTTGTTTTTTAATTCCGGACTTTCACCAAATGAAGGAGATATATTGTAAAGAGGTGATTCTTTTTTTGACAATGGGATTAAATTATTTTGCTTTTCCACAAGCACGGGTATTTCCTTATCAATGGTTCTGTTAAATATATTTTCTAAAATAGTGCGCGAATGAACATTGCTTATTAATATATTTCCCTGACCGCTATGTTTTTCACCTGAGTTGGTAATGACCTGCTCATTTGTACCTGCCTTTACTGATTCTGTGATTTTTTTGCTTTCTGTTTTAATGTGACCGGTATTTTCAGAGTGTACTGCTATCTTAGGCTCTGTTTCTGCATTCATTTCCAGTAAAAGCTTTCCTGTAAAGAAGAGCATGGCAATAGCAGCAGCCATTCCAGCAATACGGTAGAACAGAGCGCTTTTTTTAGTTACAGAAATAGTTGTTGTACTTTCTTTTTTATCATCAGCTTCAAGCATCATCCCCCCGGCCATTCTGTTCTCTTCCTCTCCGGAAAAAAGTTCATCTTTAATATCTTCCCACAGCCCATCCGGAACATCCTCTTCGTGGTCTTCCATTTTCCTGTGCAGATCATTGAGCCACCGATTATTCATATTGTGCTTTTTTTGACATTTTAAATTCTTTAATTTTCTGGATCAGCAGTCCTTTTGCCCTGTGAAACTGTGAGGCGGAAGAATTTTCTGCGATTCCTAAAAGCCCGGCAATCTCTTTATGGCTTTTTTTCTCAAATACAAACAGGTTAAAAACGGTTCTATATCCATCAGGAAGAGAGCGTATCATTTTCATAATGGCTGCCTGGGGAATTTCCTCGAGATCCGGTTCCTCATCATTGGGAATGTCTGGAAATTCTGTGAGATCATCATTTGTTGTTATGCCGGAATGCTGTTTTATATGCTTTAAAGCTTCGTTTACGGTGATCCGGATCATCCATGCTTTCAAAGAACCGTTGCCTCTGTATTCAAATGTTGCTATGGAGCGGAACATTTTGATAAAGCTGTTCTGAAGAACGTCATGAACATCGTCTTTTCCTGAAAGATAACGGGAACAGACCCCGGCAAGGCTTCCGGAATAGTTTCCGAAAAGTTCTTTCCAGGCAGCTTCTTCCTTCGTGAGAAGGCGTCTTATTAAAATCTGCTCCTTGTTTTCTTCCATGTACGACCAGGTCCGGTTTAGCACCGATTAAAATTTTAACGCAAAAATAGACCGCATCCGGCAAACCACAATCTATTGTTTATATTATCTTATCAATTAGTTTTTATGCAGTATGGGAAATTGTAGTTAATTGCCTCGAAAGGACTCAATTCTGTTCCATTTACTGTTATTTTTTCTGCTGCCAAGGCAAATCTCAGCGTATGGTCCAGCCCCACAAAGTATCCTTTTTGCTTTGCCGCGATTGTTACGACTGTCTTTTTGGTCACTCCATCTACCGGAATCTGAAGCTCAAGAACTTTTGGTGCAAAAGTGAGTTCTACCCAGTTTTTATCAGCATTTAATACCATTGTATAATTCAGATTATATTTCACTTTTCCCATTGCCGCTATGGCGCTCTGTGTTTTTATTGGATCTTTTACTACCGCCATTACAATTTCTTTTAAAGGAAATTCCGGAAATGTGAGGGTATCTTTTTTTATTTTAAAGTCTACAACTTTTTCCGACCTAAACTCTCCCTGCACTGTGATAAGCCTTCCTCTATAATTACCGTTAACGTCTTCCAGCTTTACGGGTGGTACTTCTATCCTGTCCTCGTTCATGCACGAGAACAGGGAGAAGATGATTGATAAAATTAAAACGGTCGTAATAACCTTAAGTACTATTGAATTCTTCATTTCATTATTTTTTTACATTAAACATTAATTGTATTGAGTACTCATCTATAAAATCCGTTTTTTGGAAAATCTTGCGTGGGATTTTGAAAAAAGAATGAAAATATTTTATAATACGCTGGTTTACTGTGAATAAAATTTTGAAATTTATTTTTTGGAAATAAAAAACCGACGGAGGATTTGCGTTAGTGGGGATTTAATGTAATCTAATCTTCCTTTTGTAAACCAATGCAAATTCCCTATTTCTTTTTTTGCACCAATAACATTCGAATTAATATCTTTGTTTATATTTTCCATAATAGCTGCTGCATCCAGCTCCATAAAGAATACGCCATTCTGAACTAAAGCATCACATTCCGAAGTTTTTGAAAAGAACCCAGCGCTTTGGATTACCCCATTCTTGTCTGTTGAAACAAGCGAAGATCTTTTTTTTAACCCTCCGGCGTTCAAATACGGAAATTGATCTTATATATTAAAAATCAGTATATTTGAATAAGTACAGTAATTCTCATGAAAAAAATCCTTTTTTTACTTCTTATTTTTTATAGTTTTCTATTTTATGGACAAGAGGAAAGAAATGGCAAGAACCCACCGCCACCGCCATCAAAAAATCTTAAGGAAATACCTGCAAATTATAATGTTGATGATAATATAGTATATTTTAAAATTGACAAACTATCTAATTCCTTTGATTTTACTATTTTGGGCAATGATAAAATACCTTTAGAAAGTATTTTTGTTTTTTCTTTTATTGTAGAAAAAAATAGAAATGTATCTAATATCAAGATTGAAAAAGGGAAAAGCGAAAAAATAAAAAATGAGCTAAAGCGACTCGTTGTTTCAGCTAAATTTCCTCCAACTTCTATTGACGATAAAGTAAGTTCAAAACGTTTCTATAGATTAAAATTTATTTTTGATTATAAAAATAAAGTCCTTAAAACAGTTCTTTTGTAAAATAATTATATTTAAAATTGGCTTCCAAGTATTTAGATGAACTCGAAACTCCGCTATTCAGATCCAAAACTATGGAAATTGAAATGGTATCAAAAAAATATAACCGCTCAAAATTGAGCGGTTATATTTACCCATTCTGTTTGTTGAAACAAACAAAGATCTTAAAAACAAAATCGGCAACCATAAGTTGCCGTTAATTAAAGTTATTTTCCTTCTTTTATTAAAAACTCTTTGAACTCTTTTAAAAACTGAATAAATTTTTCGGTTGGCCAAATAATGTCTGCTTTTTTTTGAGATCTATTAAGAAGATTAAACAAATGTGTTTCTTCTTTATCTGAAACTATTAATAAATGTCCCCCTTCAACTGAGTACTCAAAATCATTTCCTGGTGTTATTGAATTGATTTCATCAAGCATACTTTGAACTTCTTCGGATGTCCAAGCCCAAGATTCAATTTGTTCTAAAGCAGAAATTGTTTCATTTGATACTGTTACTCCATATTGCCAAAGAGGTTCTATACTAGGAGCACTATAACTCACTTTTCTAAATTTATAATTCATTTTTATATTTATTTTGCTAATTAACAATTGGATATGCACTTGTAAGATTTCCTAGCTCGTCAAATTCAATTTGAATTCTAAACGAACCATTACTACATAAAAAGTCAAATTTTCTATTTGTAGCTCTTGGATCATATACTTTCCCACTTTTCAGCATTTCATTATATACCAATGCAATTTCTTTCTTAACCCTTTTAATATCCCAGTTTTTTGGAAAGAAAGAAGATGTATTTTTCTTTTTCACAATACCACTTCCATATTTCATTTCTACATTAGCTTTGAAGGGAATATCATCTGGTAAATCATGAAAACTGTTTATCCCCGGTGGTTTTCTTATAGGACCTAATTGTATTTTAGTCCCTACCACATCGTGGTTATGTGCTCCGAAAAGTTCTAAAACATCTTCTCCACTTTTTTGTTTAATTAAAATTTCTCCGTCAAAGTGATGATGAAACTTAATTTTAAACTGACCTTCATATTTAATATAAATTCTCTCAAATAGAAGATCCTTTAATATTTTCTCCCCTTCTCTGCATTAGTGCTTGCTCTTTTTAAATCCATTAAAGTCTTTTGGTAAGCTTTGTCATACCGACTTCCCTGAGCTATAATTTCCCCTTTGTAGACTAATGCAAATTTCCTATTGCTGCTTATTGCACCTATAACATCCGGATTAATCCCATTTCCTTTATTAATGTTTTCCATGATAGCCGCCGCATCTAGTTCCATAAAGAAAGCACCATTCCGAACCAAAGCATCACATTCCGACGTTTTTGAAAAGAACCCTGCGCTTGGGATTACCCATTCTGTCATTTGAAATAAGCGGAGCGTTCCGTTATTCATAAAACATAAAATGAATAATCCGCTCAACTGCTTGAGCGGATTATTACTAATCTTCCTCTGTAATACTCAAATAAACAGGCTTATTTTCTTCCAAACATTCTTCACAAATTTTGTAAGCTCTAAAAAAATTATTAATCCAGTTATCTTGGACATTCCTACCCATTGGAGTTCCGTTTAAACCTATTATTTGTCCTAAAAACTCTATTTTAATTCTTTGGTCAGGTTCTGGAATTCTAGTAGACAAAAGTTCTTTAATTTTATTTTCAAGAATTATCTTTAATTTTTGTATTTCTTCTTTGCTTAAAGGATCATCTTTAAACGGAACTTTTGATAGTTTTTCTCTAAATAAATCTAATGCCAAGCCTTCTGCAAAAGCAAAATTTCTCCACGATGAGCCTCTGTATTCATCAGTTCTTATCCATTCATCTGTTGTTTTATTACTTTTAGGAGTGTTATGTATATTAATTCGCATAAGTAAATTATTTTAAAAAGTTAAGTTCTACATAATTTCTAGTTATTTTTTCATCATCTAAGATCCTTACCTTAGAAAATCCAAACTTCTTGGCTTGTTTTCCAGCAAAAGTTTCAAACGCGGCTTGTTCATAAGGCATTCCTTTATCAACTGCTCTCCAGAATTGCTCCAAGTTTACAGATTGTCCACCATAGTCTGTATAAATATCAGCCTTTATCCAAACACTTACCGTTCCATCTACTCTACCATATTTCTTAGCGTTTAAGAAATACCTTAATCCATCCTCATAGATAATTTGTCCCAAACCAGAATACTTATCCGTGATTTCTTTCGGAATATTCAGATCTCCATATAGCAAATGTTCACCATCTTTTATTGGTAGATCATTCAATTTATATTTATCGTCCAAAAGTTTAATCATACTTTTAATATCTGTTTCTTTACCTCTGTAAATTAACTTATAATAAAGCTCATTTTTATTTGGTGATCTTACAAGTTGTCCTATATTATTTCCAAATTCATCAAACAAATTTAAAGACATTTTTACTCCTTTTTCTGGTGCTTTTCCTAAAAGTGAAGCATCTTCTACGGAAACAATTCTTCTTCTGTTAAATAGGCTTTCTAAATATTTCCCGACTTCTTCAGAACTGTAGCTTATTTTTTTTAAGTCTTGTAAAATTTTTTGATATGCTTTATCATAACGGCTTCCTTGTCCAACAATCTCACCATTATAGATTAGTCCAAATTTTCTATTACTGCCAATGGCTCCTATTACATCAGGATTAATTCCTTTGTTGATGTTTTCCATAATTGCAGCCGCATCCAGTTCCATAAAGAATGCACCATTCTGAACTAAAGCATCACATTCCGACGTTTTTGAAAAGAACCCTGCGCTTGGGATTACCCATTCTGTAGGACTAAACACACGGAGGTCTTTTCTTTGAAAAACTCCACTATTCAAATCCAAAAATAAGGAAATTGCCATTGCTTTCAAACCTTGCTGCACATTTTGTGCTGCTTTTGGGAGTAGTACAAAAATACCTCTGTAAGCAGATACTATAAGCTGAGGAGCGGCAATAATAACACCCCCGACTCCATAAATAAGATCCCAGTCTTTCAGGAAACGCTCCCCTCCGGGTAATTTTGCAATCTCCTGTCGAAGCGCCTGTACAGTAAGATCTATTCCTGCCAAACTAAGATCTGCCATAGCAGCCAATATCAGATATGGATTTCCTGTGGTCGCCAATGTAACAATTCCAAGGGTAACCGCCAAAATATCTGCTGTAATACGAATAAAGTAGTTTATTTCTTCCCATTTTTCAGCATCAGCCATTGCTTTTACATAAATAGCAGGAACAATCATGGTTACCGGTGGCATTTGCTCACCAGTTTCCGGATTGATGTATTTTTCTTTTTCATTTACAAAATATACCATTTCCAATGGATGATATTGTGCTCCATCATTCAGATTTTTCATCCTGCTTTGGCTTTTTACAGTAGTAGTAATTCCTAAATCATCTGTTTCATATTCTGCCGGCTCATCGGAAATGTATTCCTGCTGCTGTTGCAGGAAAAATGTTTTAGAATCAGACTGTCCGAAACCCAACCAGTTTCCAGATAGCTCCATTACATCTGTGTTAATTTTGTAACCTTTCCCTGTTAGAAACGTCGATGCTCCTGATTTTGGACGGTTTTGGGAAAATAAACAGAATTGCTGCAGGATATTAGCAAAAATCACTCTGTTTGGCTGTGGTTTTCCATCAATATAACTTATCCCGTCTAAGCCATAGTAGATTTTATTACAAAGCTCAGGATCAGATTTAAATTTTTCCAGCAGAAAAGTATGTCCTGAAAAAGTTTTTAATACGTTTACCAATGCGGAGCTGCCGTCTTTCCACCCGCTGAAAACCCCTGTATCATCAAGCTTGGTTAAGGCAAGCAAATGCCCAAATACAGTTTCATCTTGAAGAGCCATTCCCCTAAGAATAAATTCAGGAGTATGGGTATAAAGGAATTTTAGTTCCAGAGCACTTTTTGCTTTTAGAAAACTGGATTTAAAAATTTCCGTGAAGTAGTTTTTATACTCAGTATAATTCTCAAAATCATCATAGCCGACATGTATTACCAAATTCCTGAATTCCTCGTAAGAAAAGGTTTCCAATATAATTGCTTTCTTTCTCCTGAGTTCTACTTTATTAGCATCTCTGTGATAAAAATAAATAAGCTGGCAGGAAATTTTTTCTTTTGAAGCATTGATAATAAATTTTATTTCACACTGCTGCTGCACGAGATCTACAATTTCCTTATTTTTATTGAGGTAAGTTTTTAACCGAATGATATTTTCTTTATTATCCTTTATATACTTTTCTTCCGCAATTCCATCATAGTCGTTTATGTTATAGTCCAGAATACGATGTCTGATTAACTCATTGTTGTATTTTAATTTGTTACATAACAGCTGCTTTCTTATATAATCATCGGTACGCCAATCTTTACTGGTTATTTCTCTAAGTTCAAGTGTTTCCATAATTTTTTCCATTTTTTGAAAAAAGCAGAGCATTACGCTCTGCCATTCATTAATACTTCTTAGGAAAGCTTGTCCAGTGCTTCTTTGTGGGTTTTCACAAATTCATCCAGGTAAGAAGCCAGAAGCTCCGTAAAGCCAACCTTCTTATTCTTCAGCAGCCAAAGCATATACTGATAACTGTGAACTTTCACCTTGTCGGCTGCCATGTCATCTGTAGGTTCAACCAAAGGCAGCTCAATTGGTTCGCCGTAATTATCACGGAGATAGCTCCATGTTTCCTTATAGATGACCCACTCCGGGGCAGGAAGAGATATATTGATCTCTTCACCGGTTTCTTTGTCTTTCAGCACCTGTTCATATCTGAAGCAGATAAACTGCTGTTTAGATTTGGCATCAATATCCAGAACACGAATACTTCTATTGAATTGCGGAAGCTTAGGATGTTCAGATAATGGTAATTCTGCAAGATTTAATTCAACATTTTCGATGTCATTGATTAAGTCTTGTACTTGCGTTGATATGTTTAATTGTTCGTTCATAATTTTATAATTGGATTAGTGTGTTAATGTAAATATCCGTTTGAATATTCGCTCCGTTATTGCTATTACTATTGTTATAACTATTAAAATTCGCGAAAAAGGCCAAGTCTACACCGTTAGGTTGAAACCACGTGGATACAACCGTGGTAAGCTGACCATTATTAATGCTGCTCATGCTGACGATATTACCCTTTTTTGTAATGTATAATTTGGACGTTCTATTTAATCCTACTGAGGTATTGGTATTACTTCCACTTACGAAAATATTATCCGGAAGAATTCTTTCATCAAAGAAGAAATTCCTTCTTATTCCTGCCAGGATCTGCATAGAATGAGAAAGTGGCTGAGCTGCATCTACCAAACCATAATCATAACCAAATGCCCCATCATAATAGCTTACACCAGATGTCGTATTCGTTATTTCAAGGTAGAAATCCCCATCCGCAATTGCTGAAGGAATGAGAACTTCACTCTTGAAGGAAACCGCATCCTGATTTGTTCCTACAAATTGTTCATTAGTATTTCGCGCCCTATGTATTGATGTTCCCGAAGCTGTTGTAAGATCTACGACAGGGCATATTGTCGTATTATTTAGCATGTTCCAGCTTAACCCAGATAAACTGACAGGTGTAAGCAAGTCGATCACATTGATTGTAGGATTGGTGACGTAGTAAGCTACCCCATTCCATAATCTGATTTTGTAATTTCCAAGAGGTAAATTCTTAAAGTTGTAGTAAAACACAAGATCAATTCCATTAGTATACAATTGTACCTGTGAATTCGGTACGGTAGCTATCACGGTTGTACCTGTACTATTCATAATCTCCACGGAAAAGCTGGCCGGATTTAGATTTAAGTTAGCCCCTTTTAATGTGATAAAGTAATCTCTATCCTGTTTATCAACGATTGGTGGCAAGATAACGGCTACACTCATTGTGTTTGTAGTCCACCCCCCATTCATACTTGTCTTCCAAGCTATCTTCTCGCTTTCTGTTAACTGGTTGGGCAGGCTTACAAATGCTCCTTTCCCGTTTGATTTTCCTATTCTGCCCGAAGCATTTTGAGCTAATAACATATTGAAAGTCGTATCATTCGAAGCATCAGCTAATCCGGTTATCGAATAATAAAGTCCTGAAGTATTCAGTTCCCAGTTGGCACCCAATGTTAATCCGGCACCGGGCACTGTAGTAAGAGAGGAATTGGCAACATTTTTTCCTAAATCCCCGGCAGGCAGTTTTGCCGTATTCCCATTAACATCCAGCCCTACAATTTTTGTAAAATCCTGCAGGCTACCGTCAATCAGTGGGGCATTGAGCTTATGATCCAGCTCTTCATTTATATTTTGATTGAACTGCGCCTGGTTTAAAAATCCTTCGGACACCAGATCAGGATCAGTAATTTTAACGCGGTCATCACTAAGGTTTTGTGCAGCAGGATCTGCTGCCGGAGTTTTCATATCCCCGTTTTCATCGATGGCATAGTCTGTATAAGTAGCTGCACCGGGTGCAGCTACTTGGTAAATGACATTTGTTTCTCTTTCTCCCTGCGGAGGTAATGCATTTACCCTAATAATTTTTCCTATATTAGACATATTGTTATTTTTTTGGTTAATTGTGATTAATTAATTGGCGCGGCCCAATCTCCGGAAATCACTTGCTCAGAAGATGTACCTGATTCCTGAACGCCCAGAAGATTCGTATTGGTTTCAAAATTGCTTTCACACATTTCTCCCAGATTATCATCGAATTTCACTCCTGGTTCGCAATTACACGGTAATGCTTTTTCCACTTTCAAACCGATAGAATCTGCCTGAAGTATAGTAAGCGAAGTAGGAATCTTCTCCCTCCATGGTTCTCCTTCTTTTGTGCCTTTTGGTGAACGCAACTCGTCTACAATAGACAAGAATAACGGATCATCAATTACCGGAATTTCTCCACCGTTCCAGATTTGTCCTGTAGCTAAGAAATGTCTTACCGCTTCTTCAAATCCCGGTCTTACCGTAACGATCACTCTTGCCATCCCCGACTGCATAAAGGCTCTGAATACAGGATCATTATCATCAAATTGATAAAGATCCGCCCAATTGGCTCTGTTGCCCCAATAATAAGGGTATAAATAATAACTTATGAGTTCCCATTCGAAAGCCTGTTCCATGAATTTTACAAAGGCTGCATATCTGTCCAGGCTTTCATCTACTTTTATCTCGGTATTGGTAAAGCTTTCCGTAGAATTATCTGTCTGGTAATATTTATTTTTCCCGAATGTTAATTCTGCATTTGGATTTTGATTCAGCATATAGGAAATACAGTTTCTTCTCAGGATGGTATTTTCTATTTTTCTGTAGAAGCCTGGGTTGGAACCTTTAATCTGGGCACCTAATGCTTTTGCATCTGCTAAAGCAGCTTCATATTTGCCTAATTCTATTTCGTACGCTTCAATGATCTTATTAAAAGCTTTCTGGAGCCATTCATTTTTAGCTTCTGTAGTCAGTTTGCATTTTACACTTGCATTGACATCAATTGCATGAGCTCCAATCAATGAGAAGGAAACAGGAACTACCTGATAAAAATTATTAATTGGCATTTCAGAGCCAATCATATAAACTCCTCCAATTCTTAAATAATGGCCTAATACTCCTTCTCCTCCTGTCTGTATTACTCCTGTAGCCGCAACGGTTACATAGTTTTCAGGGATTTGGATTTCTGCACCGCCGGCGATAGCTTCATCATATTCTGATCTTCCGTCTGAATCCGCGGCTGTATTGGAAAAAGCCTTACCTACATAAATGATTTCTTCTGGTTTTTTATCAATATCTATCTTGTATTTGCTTAACCAGTATTTCAAAATCTGCTCTCCTGAAGCTCCATCCAATGATGCAAAATTCTCCATCTTATTCACGGTGGATGTCCTGGGGTCTATAGGCTTTATTAATAGGTTTTCCGTGGTTTTGCTGGCTTTCATTCCTAAATTGTGGAGCTTTGCCGGTTCGGGAATCATAAATTCAAACATCATACGCTTACCATAGTTATAGATCTGGTTTTTCACCACTTTATCTACCCATCGGTAAACGCCCACCACATGGTTGCTTCCTCTGGTGTTGTCAAATCCATGTTTGTTATTTTCTTCATATTCTTCCAGAATTTTATCAATACGCTCTTCCTTCACCTTGGTAACAATCCTGTCCAGCGCCCGGGCTGTTATATCTTTGGCATCAGTGACTGCCTGACGGTTACTTTCTTCTTTGGAATTGTGGGTGGCATAATTTGCTGCGGTGCTCAACATATATGAAGCACCTGCCCCCCATGAAGCATTAAAGCCTGCCTGTGTGGCAAAATCTTTGGATTCCTGAAGTATTTTGGAAACTTCACTTTGCATTTCATGTCTTTCGGTAGAAGTTGTATCTGTCAGCTTTTCTTTTTCAGATTCTGATGATCTGGTGGTTTGGGATTCACTGCGTTTAAGTCTTCGTGTTGATTTTTCTTTATACTCTCTCGCCATAATGTTTTCGATGTGTGCAACATCTCCTTCCACATAACAATAGGTACTTTGCTCTACTTTTCGATAGTCGGCAATACCGATATTTTTCATCCCGAAGCCTGAGGGAATAAATGGGCCTTCAGGGGTATTGGGATTGGAGGGGTTTTCCGGGTCCGTCGGATCTGTAACCCTGTCTTTAGGGGTAAATATTCCGCGTCCCTGAAATAAATGTACATCATCATTGGTCCTGTTTAATGTCGCCTGCATCGTATAGGAAAGCCCGTCACTTAAGACAACATCTCCTTCCAGCTCTATAACCTCTATCTTTTCAATATCCACATGGGGAATTTTATTATTGTGAAAAAGGGAAGTTACGTTAGCCGCACCACTCCACGGGTCGGTACCGGAACCTGACGCAATGGTCTGCCCGCCTACTTTAACCTGATAATTTCCACTAATAATAGATTTGGGCTGGTTTATATCCGTAGTAACAGCTATTGAATGTCCAATACCAGGCATAAGCGGAACCCTGCGAGTCGTTGTCGTGAAGGGAATAACTCCGTTATTATTCAGTGAATTGGTAACAGGAACTAAAATGCCTCCCATATTGGTAAATGTAGGCTGGTTAAGCACTGTATTGTTTAGGATCTGCTGTTGCTGTAATTGACTGTCCTGTGTAACGGCTCCGGAAACTTCTGCAAAAGTAGAAACTCCTTCTAAAGCCTCACTGACAGATTCTGCTCCGAAGATTCTGCTTAATGCATACTTGTTTTCATCGGTTAAAGCACGTTCCAGTTCTTCAGGATTGATTTCCGGCCTGAATTCAAAGCTAAACTCCGGTAAGTTAAGTGGAGATACATGAAGGCTTAAAAGCTCTTCATTCAATCTGGATAACTCTTCTTTTGAGTCCGGATTTGAATCAAATAATTCAGGATTAGCAATGCTCAGCTCGGTAAGGTATTTAACTCTGTTTTCAATAACTTTTTTTCTGTTCTCTGTTTCTGATAACTGTTTCTGATAGTCGGCCTGAATGGGCTTTACTTCTTTCAGATAACTTTCATAGGCGACTTTATAGGCTTCCTGATATTGTTTCTGATAAACTTTTTCCAGCTTATTCAGTGATGCTGATAAATCCTGGTTCAGATGCAGATTACCCACTGCTTCTGTATACTTCTGGCCTTGTTCGTTGTAGAAAGGTTCACCCAGCTCTCCTTCTGCCGCGACAGCAATCCTGGAGAAACTCATTGCCTGGGAGCCGCTTCCGGCCTTGAAAAGTTCTTTTGGAAGAACTACTTTTGCTTTTATCACATATTCATATCGGGCCTGATTAAAACCGTCATAATATCTTAAGATATGATCCAAATGTAAAAGCTGCATTAATGTTTCTTTCGCGTAAAAATCTTTTTGAGTAACCACCTGATAAACAAGGTTATCCCAGATTTTAGAATCGATAAGAATAATTTGTTGCTGGTATTCTCTATAATGGCTGATTTTAGCATCAAATTCCTCTTTAGTGGCTTTGGCTTTATTTCTTGCCACCCAAACGGCAAGTTCATAGAATGCTACATCCTGAGCTTTTAAAGATTCTTCAGTTTCGATTGTTAGACCTGTAATTTCTTCACAGACTTTCCGCAAAGATTCGCCAGCTTCAACTCTAGGATCAATGACTCCTTTTTGAGTGGTATAATCTCTGAAAATAAATCTTCTTTCTTTGTTTTCGTGATCAGATAACTCAGCATTACGCATGGTAGCGAACCTGAAAAGGGTCTGCGTTAGTGTGTTTTCTGCTGGTAATTCGGCAGCATTGTTTTCAATATTGTTCATTTTTGTGATTTTGATAATTTGTATGAATTAATGATAGGTTGCAAATCATTTTCTTATGATTTGCCATTTTAGCCTTATTTTTTAAGGTGGTGTCCGCTAATGGATATCCACCAAGCTTTTTAATGTCTATTTTCATTTGTGTTTGTTTTCTGAAGCAAATATCAGAGCCGAAAGCGACAGAACTTGACGTATTGAAAATAAGTTTTTAGATATTTTTTGAATTTAAAATTGAATATTTAACTTAATAAGATTAAACTGGCAGCTATAAGTATAATGCATTAGAGTATAGTTAAGTATCGTCATATGACTTACGAACAAATATTTAGCACCAACTAAACATTTAGTTTATTAAAAAATCTATCCAGAGAGTAGCCATATAATTAATTATGGGCCTAGAAATTTAACCTTAAGGATAATAACAAACGAAAATTGATCAACAAATGCCCATATTACTGAAAATCAAATCAAAAAAGTCGTAAATTTATTAAGTAAAAAACAGTGTTTTCCCCCTTTTATAGAGCTGAGCAGTTCCCTAATTTTGTATTATAAAATTAAAAACCATAAAAATGAAAACTCCTTTTTTATTTAAAAATCTAAGCTTGCTTCTTGCTCTGCTTATTTTAAGTTTTTGTATGCTAAGCTGCACACGCTGCTCCGAACCGCCCAAAGAACCTGTAAGCGACAGCTATAAAAAGAAACTGATCAGCTACCGTGAAGGGCGGATACTTTATGATGAATATTCCAGAACCAACAATGCAGTTCTTACAAAATACAGAAACGGAGAACCAGATTCACGCTGGTACTGGTTTTCTTTAGAAGATATGGAAGGGTATCTTAAGTATGTAAAAGAAACTGCCAAAAAACAGCACCTGAAAAATCCGGGAATCAGAATTTATATGGGAAAATACCCTATGAATCATCCAAAAAACAAAATGGCAAAACCGGAATATGCCGGTTATCAGACCATCTTCCTAGTTCCTACTGCTCAAAATATGAAAAGAGATAACTCAGCAACAGTGTCCAGAGCAATGATATCCACAGATGAAAATATAAATGTAAAGGAGATGGAAGTGTTGAATATGACCAATCTCGCCCCACCACCTAAAGTGTCCACTGCAGATATGCCGTAAAAAATAAAGCCATGAACTGGAATATAGAAATAGGGAAACAAATATCTATGGCGATATCCCTTGTAGTCATAGTCTTGATGATCATTAAATACAGAAAAATCAGAAAAGAAAATTTATTTTTTATTGCAGGGTATATATTATTTTCTCTGATTGATATTTTTTGCTATTTCTATTTTAAATCTACTCACCGGTCTACTGAAATATTTTTTGTGATAGGCTTTTTAATGATTGTATTTTTCCTGTATTTGCTGTATTATTTTCAATTGCTGTATTGGCCCGTTTTAAAAAAATTACAGCTGATTCTTTTAATCCTTTTTATTGCCAATATTGTTGTAATGCTTTATACAGAAAAGGACCTGCTGCATCATTTTTCTTTTAATATGCTGTATACCGATATCCTTTTGTTACTGTTTTCCATTATTTTATTTTTATACCAGACCTTTAATTCTGATAAAATACTGGAAATCAACAGTTATTTACCTTTTTGGATTTCAGTCTCTTTGCTGATTCTTTTTATCGGGAGTATTCCGATCCTGTATTTCAGGACTACCGTTTCAGAGCATATCTATTTTTTTATATTATTTATGCTGAACCTTATCAGTAACGGGATACTCATGCTGGGATTAATATGGAACAGACCAAACAAACCTAGATAGATTTAAAGTATGGAAGAAAATAATTTGGTCATTACCTTTACTATTACCTTACTTATTGTCGTTTTGATGATGATCTTCATCTATGTGGTCTTTATCAAAAAGAAAACAACCCTTCTGATCGAGCAGAAAGAAAAAGACATGCGTTTTGAAAGAGAACTGGCAACCTCACAGGTAGAAATAAAGGAACAGACACTGAATTACATCGGGCAGGAATTACATGATGATGTTGGTCAAAAACTCTCCGTGGTCCGCTTGAGACAAAACCAGCTTATTACCAAACTGAACAACACAGAAAAAGAAGAGCTGAACGAACTGAGTGAATTATTGGGTGAATGTATCCAGGATATCAGAAATCTATCTAAAACCCTGATTACGGAGCAGATCATTCATTTCGGATTGACGGAATCTATTGAAAGAGAAGTAAAAAGAATACAGAAATTAAAATTATTAAAAATAGAATTCATCACCCAGAAACAGGACATTGATATTTCTCCCAAACATGGGCTGATCCTCTTCCGGATCATTCAGGAAAGCATCAATAATATTTTAAAGCATTCCAGGGCCAAAAATGTATCTATCCGTTTGAAAGACGATCATGAAGCCTTGCGCATCCATATTTCAGATAACGGAAAAGGCTTTAATACGTCTAAAATACAGGATGGCTCGGGACTGAAGAATATGGAGCTGAGAGCAAAGCTTATCCATGCAGAATTTTCCATACTGTCGGAAATTGATAAAGGAACACAGACCTCAATAATTTATTATAAACACTTCATATGAAAACTATTCCCATCGCTATCGTTGATGACCATACGTTAATGTCCAAGGCATTGGAAAATATGATCATGGAAAATCCTCAGTACAGCGTAATTATGAACTATCCCAACGGTGAAGATTTTATTGCCGCCATAGAAAAAGCTTCAGAATTACCCGCTGTAGTATTGATGGACATCAATATGCCTTATAAAAATGGTATAGAAACTACAGAATGGCTCACCGAACATCATCCCAACATAAAAGTAATAGCTTTGACTATGGAGGACGATGAAAAAGTACTTATCAAAATGCTGAAGGCAGGAGCAAAAGGCTATCTGCTGAAAGATATGCAGCCCTCCATTCTTTTTCAGGCGATAGATACCGTTTTTGACAAAGGAAGCTTTTATACTGATTTCGTCGCCCAGAAATTATTAAAGGTAAAAACAGAAGACATCAAAAATGCATCTCTCCTTTCCGAATTAAAAGACAGGGAAAGAGAATTTATAAAATGGGCCTGCAGTGAACTTACTTACAAAGAAATAGCTGACAAAATGTTCCTCAGTCCAAAAACTATTGACGGCTACAGGGATTCTGTTTTCACGAAATTAGAAATAAAAAACAGGGTTGGTCTGGTGCTTTTTGCCCTAAAACACGACTTGTGCTAATGTGAATTTTCCTTTTTAAACTTACATAGTCCGAAACAACTCAATCATTCATCCGGTAAAATTTACCGGATTTTTTGTTTTCCCTTTATCCGTTATAAAATGGTTCAGTTGTAGAAAAGCATACTTTATTTTTTCCACGCAAAGCCGGATTTTGGTGCCGTCATAGAATAAAAGAAGCAAAGCAAGAATCAATTTCATTGATTCGGTTAAGCCCATGTTTTATCCGGCTGCTTCATCAAAGACGGAAGTAGAGCCCTTTGCCTTCCTCAAAACTAAGCGCTACCTAAATGGTCTTTTGCGTTAAAATGAATTTTTACCTACAAAGATCACCATCTCATTCAATTCATCAAAAAAGGGGTTTTACCTACCACACAATCAGTCCTTTCCCTCTGTTTTCGCTCTGTTGAATTATAGAATTTTGTCCTGTAAAACTAATCCATGATGGCAGAACCCGAAAAGCCAAAATAGAGTAGGGAAAAATTTAAAAACTAATAGAAATGAAAAAAGCACTCGTAATAGGAATTAATGACTATGCCCCCATAGGATCAGGCGGCCCGGACTTAAACGGCTGTGTGAACGATGCCCGGGATATGGCAAATACATTGGTGATTTGCGGATTTAATCCGGCAAAGATTAAAATCCTCACCAATCAGAACGCCACAAGAGCTAATATACTGAATTATCTGAAAGCATTGGTCAACAGCAGTGTAAAAGGAGATTCACTTGTCTTTTATTATTCCGGGCACGGAACCAGAGTGGCCAATATCGGGACAGATCTGGAAATAGACGGTCTGGATGAAGCAATTTGCCCTCACGATTATGCAAGTGCAGGCGTAATCCGTGATGATGATTTCAAAGCTGTTCTCAGTAAACTTAAAGCAGGTGTTAACCTGGAAGTGATTTTCGATTGCTGCCATTCCGGAACAGGAACCAGAAAAATGGAACTCGGACTGGATTTAGAGCTTTCCTATGAGACGCCCCGCTTCATTCCGCCTATGCTGGAAGATGAATTTTATATGACCTATGCCAGCGAAATGCAGTCCTCTAAAAATTCTAAAAAGGCAACCTCCATGACCAAAGCATTGGTTCCCGTTGCCGGAATGAATCATACTTTATGGGCTGCATCCAAAGACAATCAGGTATCCATGGAAGGAAATATAAGTGGCCAGATAAGAGGCTACTTCACTTATCATTTCTGTAAAATATTGCGGGCAACCAATGGCAATATTGTCAGAAAAACACTTGATAAACAAATCGCTATTGCTTTAGCTGCGATGGGAGCAGCCCAGATCAATCAGACAGAAAGCATTATAGCAGAATTTTCTCAAAAAATATTCTCATAAATCAAATCACTGGCGGAATCCGAAAAGCCATCCAAAGAGTAGGAAAAAACTGATTAAAAACTAATCATCATGTCTAAAACCGACAATACCAAACCAATGACAGCGGAAGAAGTATCAAGACTTAAAACCGTTAAAGCAAAATCAACTGAAAAACTGGCAAATGCCGAAAAACTAACCAACCAGGGACCTGCCATGGAAATCATTAACGGTAGATCTTTCCCGAAAGGAATGAAATCGATCGGAATGCCTGCCACTGAAAAAGCTGCAGAAGGAACAGTTCTGGAAACCGATCACTTCTATCCTACCCATTCAGATTTTGAATACCAGCCTAAACTGGAAGCCAGGAAGGACCGTAAACCAAAATTCATTGACAGAGAATCTTTCTTATCCGCAGAAGGGGTAAAAACTATATTCGGTCCCGATCAGAGAAAAGTATATAATTCTACAGCCTATCCGTGGCGATGTGTGGGAAGAGTAGAAAGTGCTTTAGGCTCAGGAAGCGGGGTAATGATTGGTCCAAGACACCTCCTGACCTGTGCCCATATTGTAGACTGGCAACCTAACAACAGCACCGGCTGGTTAAAATTTACGCCAATGTATTATAACGGAAGTGCTCCTTACGGAAGCGCCTGGGGAACATTAACCTATTATAAGTACAAAGTAGCCGGACCTACGATAGATTCTACAGAAATTCAATATGATTATGTAGTGATTGTGCTGGACAGGCCTATCGGAAACAGTACTGGATGGCTGGGGGCAAAATCATATTCCGATTCATGGGATGGTGGCGCCTATTGGACGCATGCAGGCTATCCCGGAGACTTAACGGGAACCCAAAGACCAACCTATCAGACCGGTATTGCCTTAGACGGTGATTTCTGGAGTGCCGATGACAATGAAAGCATGACCCACAAAGCAGATATCTGGCCCGGACAAAGCGGTGGCCCGTTCTGGGGATATTGGGATGGAGCTCCCTATGCTGTAGCAACTCAAAGTGCTCATAACCCAAGTGAAAACTTTGCAAGTGGTGGTTCTGATCTTGTCAATCTTGTTATAAAAGCTAGAAACGAACATCCATAACCAATTTATTATCTTTACTAAAGAAAGAGCCTGGCTTTGTGCCAGGCTCTTTCTATATCGTTGGTTTCGCGAGCTTCAAACTGATACTTTAAAATATAGGAATTAAAGAAATTGTTGATAAAGTCAGTAGTATCAATCGGAAAAGTCACAGCTCAACGCATTATTAAATTCATATGATTAACATTTCCGCTATAATTAAATTATTCAAATGATTTTACTGTTCAACAATTGTAAGCGCATTGTAAACCCCACTTCCTGAGACATCAAACTGACTGACTGTACCATCAAATGCTACTGTAATCCAGGTAAAAGGTCTTAATTTGTCGCCTTTATTTAAATAAACACTCACAGTACAGGCTGAACCTACTGGTACGGCATTGGGGCTTCCTCCGGTATCAGAAGAATATCCGTTATTTGTTTTTACTCTCTGGGTGATGGTGCCTGCCGAGTTTCTGACTTCCCAAATCGCCTCTGTCTGATTATTAGAACCGGTATTTACCTGACTGGACTGTAATGCAAATGTAAAAGTCGCAAAATATACACCGTCACGCGGTGCTATAAATTCACCTGTGGCAGGATTGAAGTTGGAAGTTGGAACACCCGAATCAGAGTCTAGTTTTTCTGTCCAATTGGTTAAATAAGAAGACCTTCTCTGGACAATACCAGATTTAGGACCTATTTCTGAAGGAGTTGCACTTTCAAATACATAGGTATCCTGAGTGGTCTTACTTGCCATTACTATAATACGTGGTTTTCCTTTAGGGAAAAAGCTTACCCAATTTGTACCGTCGGAAAATTCTAAATAACCCTTTACCCCTATGGCAGGACTGGCCACATATCGTAGTGCACCGGCACCAGCCTGAGCAGCTGTTTTTGTAGTATTTCCAATAGCTATAGTCCCGTTATTGATACCGCCCCGTAAATCCAGGGCTACTTTTGGGTTAGCTGTCAGTGCACCTATTCTTCCGGAATTAGTAATGATAATATTACCTGCATCTGTTTTAATTTCGACAGGATTGGTGGGATTGGATACCCCTCCTATTCCTATCTGGGCATTTATCTGTGTTACTGCAATTGGTAAAACAATAAAGACACTGATCAATCTTTTTATTCTATTTTTTGGTCCTATCATCATATATTTTTTACAATTCACTGATACTTAAATTATTTAATTTACCGTCATTTAGAGTGTTTCGGGCACTCCCTATATTATGTCTCACACTAAATTGTATAGTATCATCTTTTTTAAGATTGAAAATAGCGTTACAATTGCCTCCTATAAAATTACTTACTGCACCAGCTTGAAAAGCAGGATAGGAATTTATAGTTTTAAAAACAGGGATGTTATTAGTGCTCTGACTGCTCTCTATGGCAGTTTCTATATATGTATTTTTGGGTATATTTCCGTTAGCCAGGGTAATGTTAAAAGAAACAAGGTAGAAACCATCACGTGGAGCTTTAAAAATTCCGTTTACAGGATCGAAGTCCCCACCGGCGCCGGCGCCTAAATCAACGGTTTCCGTCCAGCCTGTAATGACCGTTGTAGTAGCACTTGAAATGCTTTGTGCAGAGGCTTTGCTGGCATTCACCAATGCTTTGGTCGGAGGGGCTAGAGGCAGCGCTATCCATTGTTCGCCATCAGAATATTCTAAAAATCCTCCGGCATTGTAACGTATTGCTCCTCCACCTGCTGCGGAAGGGCTCTGTGTATTACTGCCCAAACCAATGATTCTCTGGTCGTTCGAAGAACGGAGGTCAACTTTAGTAACTGGATTTAAAAGGCCAACGCCTATCTGGCCTTCTGATGAAATAACAACATCATTAGATATTTTTGTTGCATCGGGAGCGGAACCATTATCTTTTCCCGCATCTATATGTAAAGGTTGCGCAGGAGTTGAAGTAAAAAAACCTACTTGTGCAGTTGCTTTAATTGCAGAAAAAAATAAAATACAAGCGAATAGTTTATAAGTTATACCGATTTGCTTTTTCATGATCTATATCTTAGTGTTCTATTATGGTTAAATTATTAAATCCATCATCCGGGTTTGCAGGATCCGAAGCATTACTGGTAACCCTAAGTGGGATAGCACCTGAAGTAAGGTTTTGATATAACCTCACACTGACCTTAGTCCCTGCAGTCAAAGTAAGGGTAACGGTACTCGATCCTCCAGCCTGCGTTGAACGTGTAGAATTTGCGTCATCTGCTGTACCTGTCATAGACTGACCGAAAGTTTTATATACACTGGCAAGAACAGTGCTTGTAGTGGGATTATAAAATTGGGATTCAACTCTGGAACCGTCATTAATCACTACACCGTTAAAATTAAATGTTAATAAGAAAGTATAGGTTCCGTCCCGGGGAGCCGTAAATTCACCGGAAGTGGGATCGAAACTATTGCTCATGTCACGTACTTCGTTCCAGTTAATAATAGTTGTAGCAGTAGCTGTTGGTATTGACTGACTTGAAACTTTACGAAGAACAACCACCGCCTTTTGAGGGGCAATATAGGCTTTGTTCCATGCTACCCCGTCAGACACTTCTATTTTAGCGCCTACCGGTACACTATTTACGTCGTATCGTGTAGCCCCTGCACCCGCTGTTGCTGCCGACATAGTGGTTGTACCTAAACCAAGAGAGTTTTCACTTCCTGCTGATCTCATATCCAGCTGAACCTGAGGATTCAGAACCCCCGCTCCAATAAAACCTGTTGCTTTATCTACAATAACATCATTGGAAATTTGTGTTGGTGTTAATGTTCCCGAAGCCGGATTATCCTTTGCACCATCTACATGTAGAATCCCTTGTGGATTGCTTGTACCAATGCCAATTTGTGCATTAAATATATTGATAATGAAATAAACGGGAAGTATCAATATTTTGCGTATTTCTTTTCTCATATTCTTAATTTAAAATTTAAAGTAATAATTAAATTTAATAGTCCGTTAATCTTAATTTATATCCAAATAAACAAGATTAGATTACATCAATACATCATTTTAATACTTAAAAAATTATAGCTTTTACAGTTGAGTTTCTTTTAGTTTAATGTGTTTTTAGAATCTTACTTTATTAATGCAATTATTAATTCCAACTATCGAGAATAATTTTGTGCAAAATTGTTGTTTTTCTGCAATTAATCAAAAGATAACATATCGATATATTTCGATACGCCTGTAGATTTTTCCTACGGTTAAGGTTTAGAGGATTGAAGAGTAATATCAATTGAGGTTTTCTTATATAAAGAAATCGAGAGAATGGATATTTTCATAATGTATGTTTTTGTAAATTTAATTAATTTTGTCATTATGCATAATATTTTAATAATAAATTATTATAATTCAGTAATTTATATTTCAAAAACCACAATTTGATTAATTTCACCTTTATTATTTTATCATTTTACATTGTAAATTATTCGCTTCTTATGGAATTAACAGTACGGACAAACCTTCTCTAAATTTCATTTTGAGAAACTAATACTATAAATATTTTAATACATTTGTTTAAAACATATTCTGAATGAATTTCGAGCAGATCAATTTACATCTTGAGGCTTATAAAGAACACGACCAAATTCTGGATGCCGCCAAATTTTTAATCCATTCCTTTGACCTGGAGCATGAAAACTTTGCAGGTTTTGGATTCCGGGAAGAGCTTTCCCCCACTTCTATGCTTTTGACGGCAGAAGGAGTGTTGGGAGGCCCACAAACTGTAATGATTCCGAAAAATTTATTTGATTTTGATCTGAACCTTGTCCTGAATATGGTCGCCCATGAGATGCTCCATGTACGGCAGAAAGCTCCCGGACAGGTCATCGAAGACAAAAACGAACGGGAATTTCAGGCTTATTATGAAATGCTTTTCCATAAAGTTTTCCCGCAGATCCCGGAAGTCTCGGATCACTATAAGAAATTCTTTGGAGGCCAGGCACTGGAATATTACAGGAGAATGGGCGAAGGATCGGAACTTCAGAAAAAATATGAAGCAGAGAAATTAGAAGTAGAACATTTAATCCACTCATTACCATGACGATAAAGCCGGAAATATCCTGGACAGACTTTGAAAAAATAGACATGCGATGCGGAACGATAGTTTCAGTTAACGATTTTGAGAAAGCAAGAAACCCATCTTACCAACTGGAAATTGATTTTGGTGATCTTGGAATTAAAAAATCCTCTGCACAGATAACTTCCCTTTATCAAAAGGAGGAATTGATAGGAAAACAGGTAATGGCCGTCGTGAATTTTCCCAGAAAACAGATCGCCAATTTCTTCAGTGAGTGTCTTGTGATGGGAGTTTATGGTGAAGATAAAAAAGAAGTTACTCTTTTAACTCCTTCACTACCCGTAAAAAACGGAATGCCAATAGGATAAACACAAACACATATGATACAGCACATTCCATTAGAAAAGATCTTATTCCTTGATATTGAGACCGTTCCGGGATCAGGATCATGGGAAGAACTTCCTGAAACAGAACAGAAACTCTGGGACAAGAAAACAAGGTTCCAGAGAAAGGAAGACGTTACTGCCGCAGAGTTTTATGACCGTGCCGGCATTATGGCTGAGTTTGGGAAAATCATCTGCATTACCATCGGAATGGTCGAAAAAAATGAAACTTTAAAAATCAAAAGCTTTTCGGGCCACGATGAGAAAAAATTACTTCAGGAATTCGGAGAAATCTTTAACAGCCCGAGACTGAATAACGTGATCCTTTGTGCCCACAACGGAAAAGAATTTGATTTTCCGTGGATTGCAAGACGATACCTGATTAATGGCATCCAACCTCCGATTCCATTCCAGATGTTTGGAAAAAAGCCTTGGGAAATTCCGCATATTGACACGATGGAGCTTTGGAAATTCGGAGATTATAAAAGTTTTGTTTCCCTGGAATTGCTGGCTCATGTCTTCGGAATTCCTACACCCAAAGATGATATAGACGGTTCAATGGTTTCATCAATCTACTACATAGAAAAAGACTTGCAGCGAATAGTTGATTATTGTGAAAAAGATGTCTTAACTTTGGCAAATGTTTTCCGGCGGATGCGTCAGGAAGATTTGTTGAAAAGGAATATCAATCTAGATTAAAAAATGAAATTTACAGACGATCAAATTGCTGACATTGGTGAGGAAATCATCAGCGTCTTAAAATCCGTATACGACCCGGAAATCCCGGTAGATATTTACGAATTAGGACTGATATATGATGTACAGATCTCCGAGGATGGCGATGTAAAAATTATAATGACCCTTACTACCCCGAACTGTCCGGTTGCAGAAAGCCTGCCGCAGGAAGTGAAAGACAAGGTAGGAGAAGTGGAAGGCGTGAAAAGTGTAGACTTAGAACTGACTTTCGAGCCAAGCTGGAACAAGGATATGATGAGTGAAGAGGCGAAGTTTGAATTGGGAATGCTTTAGACTCAGTAAGGAAGATGAAGGCGGGAGGATGGAAGTTTTTAGAGTTCGTAAAGCCACTCTCTTCCAATATAAAACTCTCTTTTTTATACTAATACAATAAAAAAGCCCGGAAATTTCCGGGCTTTTCTATTTAAATATCTTTGTTTGTAAGTTCAGATAATAGTTTTTAAAAACAAGCTATCAGAAATAATAAGACTAATATAACTTCCAGCCCCTATCTTCCAGTTTCCAGCCTTTAAATCTCTCTCGCAATCTCTTTCCCTTCTCTACGGCTCCATTCGCTCCATGAACCAACATAGAGGTCAGGAGTAGGAAAACCCGCATACTCCAATGCTAAAATGGTATGACAGGCCGTAACTCCGGATCCGCAATGGATGATCAGATGCTGAGGTTTGTCTTTTAAGAGCTCTGTATATTTTTCTTTTAAAATTTCTGGTTTCAGAAAGTTTCCGGTCTCATCAAGATTTTCCGAAAAAGGAATGTTTATCGCTCCCGGAATATGCCCGGCTATCAGATCGATGGGCTCCGATTCACCTTTGTAACGATAAGCATCTCTTACATCAACAACAGTTGAATAACGGTTTAACAGCTCATTTTCAACAGCTTCCAAGCTTTTAATTGGGAGAAGCCAGCCTTCTTTTTTGATCACAGAAGTTTTTTCAAAAGCTTCTTCACCTGACGAAAATTCTATACCTTCTTTCTCGGCAGACTGTATGCCCCCATCCAGAACCCGGACATTATCAAAGCCGAAAGATCTCAGCATCCACCAGGCTCTTGCTGCAGCATTGGCTCCGTTCTTATCATCGTAGATAACAATATGAGCATCTTCTGAAACTCCGAGATCTGACAATGTTTCAGCAAATTTTGTAACATCAGGAAGCGGGTGTCTTCCTCCAAAAGCGGCATTTTCCCCAATCTCGGCAAGATCTTTATCCAGATCTATAAACCGGGCACCTTTGATATGCTTACCAAGATAGGTTTGATACACATCTTTTCCTGCTCTGGCATCAAGGATGATAAGATTTGGATTCTGAAAAATACTTTTTAGTTCGGATGGTGAGATGATTGGTGACATTTCGTTTATTTTGGTGTTAAATGATAAGTTTTGGCTAAAGCCGATCGAGTTTTTAATATAAGAGAGCGGGTTAAAACCCGCTCCTATTTGATTATGTTCCCACAGATTTCACGGATGACAAAGATTATTATATTATCTAACTTATTTATATTCTGTGCAATCTGCAGTAATTTACTACATGTTCATTATTAAAAATGAAAAATATCCTTAGCCTTATTATATGAGCTTTCAAAATTCAGCAGATTCAGCTTGTGCTCTGCTTTTTCTACGCTCATAAAGTTGATTACCTGTTCTGTAGGCATATTTCCTACCAGATCATCTTTGGCCATAGGGCAGCCTCCGATTCCTTTAATTGCACTGTCGAATCTTCTGCAGCCTTTATCATAAGCTGCTTTCAGTTTTGAATAGGAATCTTCATAGCGGTTATGAAAATGCCCTCCGAAATTGATCTCAGGATATTTGGATGGAATTTTTTCGAATAAAAGAGCAATCGTTTCAGGAGTGGCCACGCCTGTGGTGTCTGAAAGCAAAACATCTTTAATTCCAATTTCTGAAAACTTTTTGGCCCAGAAATCTACATCTTCCCATTTCCACATTTCCCCGTAAGGATTTCCAAAGGCCATAGAAAAGTAGATATTCAGCTGCTTTCCTTCACTTTTTACGAGCTCAAGCATTCTGATGATCTCCTCAAAAGCCTCTTCCTGGCTTTTGTTCGTATTCCTGTGCTGGAATGTTTCCGAAATAGAGAACGGAAAGCCTAAAATATCTACACTCTGATGTTTTAATGCTTTTTCAGCACCTCTGTAATTCCCGATGATTGCGGAAACTTTTGTATTGGACAAGGATTTATCAATATTTTGAGCTACCTCATCAGAATCGGCCATCTGTGGAATTGCTTTCGGGGAAACAAAGCTCAGACAGTCCAATACATCAAAGCCAACCTCCATCAGAGAGTTGATGTAATCTATTTTTTTGCCGGTAGGGATAAATTCTCCCCAACCCTGCATGGCATCTCTAGGACATTCAGTAAGAAACATTTTTACTTTTTGATTTTCTCAAATATAATAAAACTAAACAAGTTTACAGATGAGGCATACAAATCTAACATTATTTTGATTTTCAAATATTTATATTCAATTTAAAATTTCGATAACTGATATGGAGCTCCGGATAAACCAGACCAGGCACGGAAAGCTTTGTTGATCTTCTATATGATGATTCAAAAAACAGCTAGATTAATGATTTTACAATCGTAATCAGACTCATGACAATTACCACCACACCCACTACCGCAAACATTTTTTTGGCAGGAAGACGCGAGGCAAACATTGCTGAAAAAGGGGCTGTAAAAACACCTCCCAAAAGAAGACCAAGCACAATATTCCAGTGATGGATCCCAATGGTGAAAATAAAAGTCAGTGCACTGACTACGGTCAGTAAAAATTTAGCCATAGTCGAACTGCCCACTACATACCGCGGTGTTCTTCCCTCTTTAATCAGGGTTCCGGTCACCAGCGGTCCCCAGCCTCCTCCAGCGAAAGAATCAATAAAACCTCCTGCCAATCCCAATATTCTGAGGTTGGTTCTCTTTTTCTGTCTCCTGTTTCCTGATTTTTTATTTTTACCTTTAAAAGCATTTCTAAGGATATTGATTCCTAAATAAAGGGTATAGCAGGCAATAACCGGCTTTACGATATGGGCATAGTGTTCCCCGAAATGAGACAGTGCGAATGCTCCGGTAAAAGCTCCCACAGCCGCCATAGGAAACAAAACCAAGACCATTTTTTTGTTCACATTCCCCAGTTTATAATGGCTGATGCTTCCAGCTGCCGATGTAAATGATTCTGCCGAATGAATACTTGCACTCACCACCGGAGGCGGAACATTCAGAAGCAGAAGGATTGTTGTACAGATCACTCCATATCCCATACCCATGGATCCGGCGACAATTTCTGCCAGAAATCCGGCCAGCAGCATCCAGTAAAAGATATGCCCGTCTTTACTGAGAAAACCCTGGATATCTTCAGACAGGTTAAACTGGTAAATAATCAGCCCCAATACACCTATAAGTGTCAGGACACCTATGATTCCCAAATAAATATTAGCCCTCCTCTGTACTGTTTTGGTGATGTTGATTAATTTTTCCATCTCCAGTTTCGTTTCAGCGGGCGGGTCCTTTTTTTCATCCAGGTACTGTGTTGTAAGCCTATTGAGTTCTTTTACCTTGTAAGTAAAGTCTCCTTTTAACTGATTGCGGATGTTTTGCATATTGTCTAAGAGCCCATCCATTTCTTCATCAGGAATTGTTTCCGATAAAATCTCACGTAACCGTTTAGCTACCGTCGGAGATTTTCCGTTGGTAGAAACTGCAATTTTAAGGTTTCCTTTTCTTACAATGGAACCCAGATAGAAATCACACAGATCCGGTTTATCGGCAATATTCACCAGTGTATTATTTTGATGAGCCCTGTCACGGATCTGCTCAGCGACGAAAATATCATTAACCGCAACAATGGCAAGATCTGCACGGTTAAAATCGTTATCCGTAAAAGACCTTTCATGTAAGGTAAGGTTGGGATAATTCTGCTTCAGTTCTTTAACCTGATCACTTATTTCCAGTGCTACAAGCCTGATGCGCGCTCCCGGAGAATTAGCCAGAACAGATTCCAGCTTTTCCAGGGCAATATTGCCGCCGCCAATAATGAGCAGTGATAATTCCTCGAGTTTTAAAAATATGGGATATAAAAAGTTACTCATCTATTTAAAGTTTTAGATCATAGGTAAATGCTAAATAATACAGACCTCCGATCTCGGGTCCTGCGGCATACTGAAAATACCGTCGGTTAAGCAGATTCGTTGCTCCTATTTTAATGCTTGCCTTTATTTCAGGAATTCTCCAGGTTGCCTGTGCATCAATGGTATAATAGGAAGGAATATTTCCGGAGGCCAATGGGCTTTCCCATAAGAAACTGTCCTGCCATCTCGCAGCAACCGTAAATCCTATATTTTTGATGATCTCTCTGTTGCCAACACTTAAATTGACGGCCCATTTAGGGGTATTGAAAGCTGTAATAAAAAGATCTGAAGTGTTAGTTGAAACCAGGTCATTATACGAAACGTTCACGTTCACATTATAGTTTTTCACCAGGTTATAACGGATTCCCAAAGACGTTCCGAGGCTTTTGTATTGACTGTTGCTATTCGTATACACCCTGTACCGGTCCTGCTTACTTCGGTCAAGCATCGCTAAAACCGCATTGTCACTGCCTATATTTTCATTTTTAGGCACCGCTACTTCTACCTGTCCCAGAAATCCTTCGTAAACATTATAATAAAAGTCCCAGTCGATAATCAGTCTGCTGTTGAATAAAGCTGATTTATAACCTATTTCAAAAGACGTTACCTTTTCAGGCTGTAATTTAGGAAGATTGGCAGCGGACAACAGGTTTCTGTTTTTCAATGCAGCCTGGTTCTGACTGAGGCCTCCGTCCACATCTTTATTGACAGCAGAAATGAATTGGTCAATAGAAGCCAGCGTATATGAATTTTCAAGGTAACCCAATCCTTCATTGGCTTTCGACAACCCTCCCACTCTTCTTACATTTCCGTTATTAACGAATGAAAGGGCTTCAAATAAAGAAGGAAAACGGTACCCGTTTTGAAAGGAAACCCGGAAATTATGTTGGTTAACCGGAGAATACACTACACTTACCCTTGGATTTAATTTGGTTTCAAACTCAGGATTTCGGTCTGCACGAAGAGCCAGATTCACTTTTAGTTTATCGTCGAAAAAAAGCCTTGTCAGCTGGGCAAATGCTCCATATTTCCGGTAAATGACATTGTGTCCAAAAGTACCATCTGGTAAAGGAATATTCCGTTCGCTGACAGGCCTGTCGAAATCAACAAAGTTATTTCCATCCGGAGTAATGCTGTAAAGGCGGTAATCTGCCCCGACAAGAAGATTGAAAACCTTCACAAACCTTGTTAAATCGTAAGTCATTTCGCCCTGATAAAAACGGGATTTCTGTTCAAGTTTTGCTCCTCCGGTGGCCGGTGCTCCGGCAATTCCTGAATTGGCTGAGTCCCAGTTATTAATGCCTATGATTGTGTTTTTTAGCTGCTCAAAAGCCTGCGTTCCCGGAATCACCCTGTTTTTATCGGCTTCCCGTCTTGCCAAAATAAAAGCGTCATTCAGATTCACTCCGGAATTAAGCCTGTCCTGCAAAACGGTCTGGAAAATGTTTTTCCAGTTGGTGTTGGAAAGATTGGTAAGGTCCAGATTATCAGCCAGAGGTTTAAGATTATAAGAATCTCCGGTATTCTCTACAGACATATAGGCCCTGAATGTCAATTCTTTCCCTGTAAGTTCTACTTTATGATTCTGTACGGTTGCATTCTGAAGTCGGATTTTATTTCCTCTCTGAAAGGTGCCATCCAGAAGCCCGTAGCGGTAAACGTAAGAGGTTTTCCACTGATCTCCAAAACGGTAGTATAATCCGGCATCAAATTTTACATTCTTCACTTCAGGACTTATCAGATCTTTTTCATTATATCCCGTCCTTGATATGTTAAACGTAGTTGGTTTTCCGTTGTAATTCACTTTTACAGACGTTCGGTTGTTTCTTTCGTCTCCATATTTGTTCCAAAGATCTTCAGCCGGGTTGTTGGTCCCGGGAAAGTTTGGGTTGGCAGTAATCATTGAATTGGGATTCTGGTCTGTACGGTTATCCGAGATCCAGTCAACCCCGCTGAAATAGGAAGCATTGATCTTTACGGCAAAATTCTTGTTGAGAACTTTTGCAATTCTGACGGCACTTTCTCCTAAGGCAGCTGTTTTATGATCCACATTATCGACATGGTTCACGCCGCCCCTGAAATAGAGGCTCACGCCTTCTGAAGTGAAGGGATCTTTTGTCTGCAGGCTGGCGAGTCCGTTCACGGCATTCATCCCATACAGGGCAGAAGCGGCTCCGGGAGTAATTTCCATGGACTGGATATCCAATTCCGTCGGACCTATGGCATTTCCCAATGGAACCCCAAGCGTGGCAGACTGCACATCCACACCGTCTACCAGCTGCATGAATCTGAAGTTATTCGGAGAATTGAATCCTCTGGAATTGGGAACTTTTAAAGTAAGGCTTGAGGTTAAAAGCTGCAATCCTTTTACATTTTCCAATGTTTCGTAGAATGAGGCCGCCGGGCTTTCCCGGATGGTTTTTATATCAATCTTTTCAATGGCAATCGGCGATCTCAGTATTTTTTCGGGAACACGTGAAGCGGAAATCACTACTTCATTAATGATTGTGTTCTGAGGATTCAATTCTACTGCAATTTTACTGGACAATGACAATATTTCAGTAGTCTGGCTGGCAAAACCGTCCTTGGCAATAACAATTCTGAAGGGTATTTTCACCCTTGTTCTGAGCTGAAAATTTCCATCCTGATCGGTAATGGCTGTATCCCGGGTATTTTCTACCAGGATGTTTGCTCCGGCAATTCCTTTTTGGGTGTCTGTATGTCTGATTGTTCCGCTTACCTCAATAAGCTGCTGTGCCTGTACTAAGCCAGTAAAGGAAAGAGTAAATAGTATAAGATGGATTTTCTGTTTAAAATATAGATGGTGTGCGGATTTCACTTGTTTTTAATTTTAGGGTTGAAAAATGATTTTATGCGTCGTCAATTAATGAACAGCACATACACATTCGGAGCCCTAAAAGACGCTGATAATATTTTCCGGCTTTTGTATACCGGTAAAGGAGGTTAGTCATATTTTTTTATTTTATGGTTTGTAAATAGCGGTAAGAGAAATCACCAAATGTTTCTTCTGCATATCTTTCTTCCGAATAGATTCCGAAAAGCTGGTCAAGGGTTTCTATGATCTCTTCTTCACCAATGTTTTCTTTAAATTTTGTATTCAGGCGCATACCCAGCCTGTCGCCGCCGATATGAAGGTTATATTTGCCATACGCTGTGCCTACAAATCCGATTTCAGCATTAGGCGATCTTCCGCATCCATTAGGACAGCCTGTCATTCTGATGGTAATATCTTCATTCTGAAGTCCGTACTTTTCAAGGACGGGTTCTATTTTTGTGACTAAAGAGGGTAAATACCGCTGAGCTTCTGCCAAAGCCAATGAACAGGTATTCAATGCTACACAGGCTACCGAGTTTTTACGCAGGGCACTGGCTTCGTCAGTATAAGTGAATATTCCTGACTCTTTAAGCAATGCTTCAATTTCAGGTTTATCCTGTTCGAGAATATCAGAAAGGATGAGGTTTTGATTACAGGTAAAACGGAAATTGGCTTTTCCGGTTTCAGCAATTTTCAACAGCCCCGATTTTAGAGGATATCCTTCTATATCGAGTACCCGTCCGTGTTCTACAAATAAGGTATAAAACCATTTTCCCTCATGGTTCTTTACCCAGCCATAGCGGTCTTTTCTCTGCTCAAACTTAAATTCCCTGGCGGGTTCAAAACTAAAACCGCATCTTTTTTCTACTTCAGTTCTATATCCTTCAATGCCAAGTTTGTCTATCGTATATTTTAATCTGGATAATTTCCTGTCACTTCTGTTCCCGAAGTCACGCTGTACCGTGATAATTTCATACACTGCTTTCAGTACTTTCTCTTCTGTATCTACAAAACCAAGAAGTGATGCCAGGCGGGCATAGGTTGATTCGTTTCCATGTGTGGCACCCAATCCTCCCCCTGCAGCAATGTTATAGCCGGCAATTTTATCATCTTCAATGATGGCAATCAGTGCGATGTCATTAATAAAAACATCCACATCGTTATTGGGCGGAACGGCAATTCCAATTTTCAGTTTTCTGGGCAAATATCTGTCCTGGTATAAAGGGTCTTCTTCTGCTTTTCTGTCAACAACCAATTCGTCATCGATCCACAGATCATAATACGCTTTTGTTTTGGGCAGGCACATTTCGCTTATTTTTGCTGCCAATTCATAGGCTTCCTGATGCAAAGGCGATTCGGAAGGATTTGAGGTACAGGTTACATTTCTGTTCACATCACCACATGCTGCAATGGAATCCAGATGCTGGAGATTGAAGCTCTGAATGGTAGGTTTTACATGAGATTTTAAAATCCCGTGCAGCTGAATGGTCTGGCGTGTGGTTATTTTGATAACCCCGGTGGAATGTTCTCCTGCAATTTCATTAAGTCCGCTCCATTGTTCAGGGGTGAGAAAACCTCCCGGAAGCCTGAGGCGTATCATATAGGAATACAGCCATTCCAGCTTTTTCTTTATTCTGTCTTCGCGTCTGTCCCTATCGTCCTGCTGGTACATGCCGTGAAATTTGATGAGGGTTTGGTCATCTTCTCTGATGGCTCCGGTGAAATCATCCAAAAGGCTCTCCTTTAAGGTTCCCCTCAGGCCGTTGCTGCTGGTTTTGATTCTTTCTACAGGAGAAAGGTTATTCTTATCTGTCATATTTATCCGTTTATGATTTAGTACACATCTTTTACATATCTGCCGCTGAGCTCTAAGTCTTCAAGGTAGGCCAAAGCTTCTTCCCGGCTGTGTTTGCCTTTATCCTGAAGAATGTCCAGAATAGTTTTTTCAACATCTTTACTCATGGGATCTCTGGTTCCGCAGACATAGAGTGAGGCTCCGCTTTCCAGCCAATGATAGACTTCCTGGGCTTTTTGCTCCAGCCTGTGCTGAACGTATATTTTTTCGGAAGTGTCCCTGGAAAAGGCCAGATCGAGATGATTCAAAGTCCCTGTTTTGAGAAAATCCTGAATTTCCGCCTGATAAAGAAAATCTGAAACGAAAGTCCGGTCTCCGAAAAAGAGCCAGTTTCTCCCCTCCGCACCCATCGCATCGCGTTCGTAAAGAAAGGACCTGAAAGGTGCAATCCCTGTTCCGGGACCAATCATAATGATATCTTTATCGGGCTTGGGAAGTCTGAAATGTTTGGCTTCCTGGATATAAAATTCAAGGTTTTCTCCTTCCTTAAATTCAGCAAGGAAGCTGCTGCATAATCCGTTCTGCTTTTTATCATTAATAAAAAATTCAGATTTTGTTACGGTGATGTGAATTTCGGTATCGCCATGAGCTTCCGGCGATGAAGAAATGGAATATAACCGCGGTGACTGGGCTGTTAAAGCCTTAATTACCTGTTCAAAATCCTCTGCATTTTTCACCGGATAGATACGCAGGAGATCAAGAAGACTCAATCTTACTTCAGGAATATGATGTCCCGTGATCTGTGCATATTGATCCACTGTTGTTTTAAGGAGATAGCTGATATTAAGATGTTTGCAGAGAAGCTCTTCTGCTCCGGCTGTAATTTTTGCGGTTGTAATCTGTTTCTGAGGGTCAATTCCGGTAAGGGTAATGATTTTATCCACTTCATGTTTCGGGTTAAGGGCGATAACTCCCAACGCATCACCCGGACTGTAGACTACAGGTTCTTCCGTTTCTATTTCAATGTGGTAGGTTTCTTTATCAGACCCTATATCATTTAAATTGATGATGGTTGATATTTTCCCCTGGTATTTTTTCCTTCCGGTTGATATTTTGGGACCAACTGTACTTTTGGGGCTGCTTTCTTTCGTTTTATCAGCAACATTCAGAATATGTTCGGCCCAGGCATGAGCTTCTTCTTCGTAATCTATATCACATTTTTTTAAAGGAAGGATACGCTGTGCTCCCAGTAGTTCAAAACGGGAATCGATATCTTCCCCGGTTTTGCAGAACAGAGGGTAACTGCTGTCGCCCAAAGCCAGAACTCCAAACTTTAAATTACTGATTTCCAAATCATTTTCATGAAGGTAATCGTAAAACTTTTTCGCAAGAATAGGCGGCTCTCCTTCTCCCTGCGTGCTGATGATGATAAAGAAAAGGTCTTCTTTGGCAAGGTCTTTCGGCTTATACTGGGAAAGGTCTGCCAGCTTTACCTGGACACCTTTTTTCTTGATGATTCCTGCAAGCTCTACCGCCAGCTTTTTGCTGTTACCTGTTTCAGTACCGTAGGCCAGGGTAATTTTCTTTGCAGAAACCGTTTCGGGATGAGCTAGAGGAAGAATCTCCTGTACAGCAGCAGAAGAGCCTGCAAGACCTGCCAGAAAGCCGCTGGCCCAGATAGCTTCATCTCTCGAAAAACCACCGGATATTTCTTTAAGTTCTTTTAGTTTAGTTTCAGACAGCATATTCGAATAGGTTTTGATTGTTTGACACCAAAGTTCCGTTGGTCACAGATTTAAAATAAATCCCTTCCTGTATAGGTGTTTTCAGCCAGGAAAAATCCTCGTGCAGGTTTACCACTTTGCCTATGATGACCAGTGATGGGGATACAAAATTTGTATTTCCAAAATTTGTATGGAAATCTTCTATGGATGAGGTATATACTTTCTGATAAGGTGTGGTAGCCTGTTCAATGACTGCAATCTTTTTATCTTCGCTTTTTCCTAATGCCAAAAATTTATCTACCAGCCCATTCAGGTTTCCTTTAGACATATAAAAAACAAGGGTATCTTCTGATGTTCCAAGCTCTTTCCAGTATTTATCACTGAGAATTTCTGTTTTATAATAAGTCAGGAAACGGACCGATGTGGCATAGCCTCTCGCTGTCAAAGGTATTCCTGCGTAGGCTGCTGCACCTGAAGCCGCTGTAATACCCGGTATAATTTCAAATGAAATATGATGTTCTTTGAGTGCCTTCAGCTCGTCCAGAACGTTGGAAAAAAAGGATATGTCGCCACCTTTAAGCCTTACCACTATTTTCCCCTGAGAAGCATAATCAACGATTAATGTATTGATTCGGGACTGCGGTGTAGAGGCATTTTTACTGCATTCTTTTCCGACATAAATAATTTCGGATTTTTTATTGGCGTAACGGGATAATATTTCCGGGCTTACAAGACGGTCACATAAGATGACATCCGCCGCAGCAATGGCTTTTACAGCTTTTACAGTGATGAGATCAGGGTCGCCGGGCCCTGCACCTACCAGGAAAACCTGTGGTGAATTACTATTTTGTTTCATTTTTAATCTTTTTATTAGAGGTGCTTAGAACAGTCCTTCGATGGACAGGTATCTTTCGCCTGTATCATAGTTTACCGTTAGGATGGTAGATCCTTCAGGAATTTCAGGCAGTTTTTTGGCTACGGCAGCCAAAGCTGCCCCTGTGGAAATTCCAACAAAAAGACCTTCTTTTTTGGCGGCATTTTTTGTGTATTCAAAGGCTTCATCTTTATTGATCTGAACAATTTCATCTAATATTGCGGTATCCAGTATGGATGGAATAAATCCGGCACCCAGACCCTGCAGAGGATGTGGAGCGGGAGTGCCTCCACTGAGTACGGGAGACAGCTCGGGCTCAACAGCAATTACTTTGATATTGGGAAACTTCTGCTTAAGCACCTGTGCAATTCCGGTGATATGTCCTCCTGTTCCGACTCCGGTGATAAGGTAATCGAGTCCTTCCGGAAAGTCTTTAAGGATTTCCCGGGCTGTGGTTTCTATATGGACTTTTACATTAGCCGGGTTATCAAACTGCCTCGGGATCCATGAATTCGGGGTTTCCTTTGCCAGTTCTTCTGCTTTTTCAATGGCTCCTTTCATCCCTTTTTCTCTGGGAGTCAGAACGAATTCTGCTCCATATGATTCCATAATTTTACGGCGTTCCAAACTCATACTTTCCGGCATCACGAGAATCAGCCTATAATTTTTTACAGCAGCTACCAGGGCAAGTCCTATTCCTGTGTTCCCGCTTGTAGGCTCTATAATTACACTGTCTTTATTCAAAATTCCTTTAGATTCAGCGTCTTCGATCATTGATAAAGCAATTCTGTCTTTAATGCTTCCTCCCGGATTTGCTTTTTCCAGCTTGATCCAGATTTCATGTCCGGCACCGAAAAGCTGATTAATTTTTACGACCGGGGTATTTCCGATGGTTTCTAATGTGTTTTGGAACTTCATACCGATTCAGTTTTATGTTGTTTTTTGTTTATTTTGCCATTGGTTTAATTAAAACCATATCTTTTAACCATTAAGATTTATTAAGCCGTTAAGATTATTAAGAAAAATATCTTTGGATATTCATTAAGCAGAAAACTTAATTTTCTTAGATCTCATTGGGTCTTAATGGTTTATTTTTTATTCTAAAATGCTATATCACAAATGTTAAAGATTCAGGAAGAGGCCCGTTATCTTTTATTTTTATTTCACTTTTATTATAAACCAGAGAACTGGAAGGTACATTTTGGGTGATCCACACATTTCCTCCGATGACACTGTCCCTGCCGATGGTAGTATCTCCTCCTAAAATGGTCGCTCCTGAGTAAATGATCACGTAATCTTCAATATTGGGATGCCTTTTCTCATTGGCTTTATCTTTTGAAACATTCAGGGCGCCCAGTGTTACTCCCTGATACAGTTTCACATGATTCCCTATAACTGTGGTTTCTCCGATCACTATCCCTGTTCCGTGGTCAATAAAGAAATGATCTCCAATGACCGCCCCGGGATGAATGTCTATTCCCGTCCTGCTGTGCCCATATTCTGAGATGACACGCGGCAGTGTTTTTACTTTCTGAATCCAAAGCTGATGCGAAATTCTATAAGCATAGGTTGCAAAAAAGCCGGGATAAGAAAGAAGTATCTCTTCCAAAGACTCTGTTGCAGGATCAAATTCCAGGATAGATTCAGCATCGAGTATCAGTTTATCATAGATATCAGGAAGGGCCAGAAAAAAAACATGGGCCTGCTTTTCTACGGAAACCTCATCGGCAGCCGTACTTCCCATTAAGTCCAAAAGAAGTTTACTTAGTTCCTGAAATTCATATTGGAGTTCACTGCCCGTGTTTATCTGTTTGGGAAGAAACAGGACATTATACAGTTCAGTGACAAACTTTTCCATTTTGTTCTGATCAAAGAACCGGATGGAACTAATTTGCTTTTTTTCAAGGATCTTCTTAATAAAATGATCTGACATCTCCATTTTCTACTGAATTATACAGGCCGCAACGGTAGCATTGGATGTCTCATCCACCAGGATTGCGGATCCTGTTTTTTTATTGCTTATAAAATCATCAAATACTAAAGGCTGTGCTGTCCGTATGGTTACTTTTGCAATTTCGTTGAGCCTGATGTCTTCTTCCGCCGTTTCTTTTTCCAGTGTATTGACATTGATCTTATAATCAACCTGTTTTATCACGGCTTTCAACTGCCTGCTGTGATGTTGCAGAAGGTATTTATTGCCCGGCTGCAGGGCTTTATGATCAAGCCAGCACAGCAATACTTCTATTTCTTTTTCAACGTTGGGAAGCTCTTCTGCCGAGGTAAAGAAATCTCCTCTGCTCACATCTATATCATCTTTAATCTGGATAACAACGGGCTGTCCTTCAAATGCCTCCTGCACTTCAGCTCCGTTGACTTCTATGGCAGATATTTCTGTAATGATCCCTGCCGGAAGTATGGCTATTTTATTCCCTTTCTGAAAACTTCCGCTGACGATCTGCCCGGCATAACCGCGGTAATCATGTAATTCTTCAGTCTGCGGACGGATGACATACTGCACCTGAAAACGGCTGCCGCTGTTCTGTTCCTGATCAAGCTGTACTTCTTCCAGGTACTCAAGAAGGGAACTTCCTTTATACCAGTCTGTAACAGGAGATAAGGAAACAATGTTATCTCCTTTCAATGCTGAAATCGGGAAATAGGTAACATCATTTAAGCCCAGCCCCTCTGCAATCTTAGAATAATCTGCTTTGATGGTTTCAAAAACATCTTCCGAATAATCCACCATATCCATTTTGTTGATCGCAACGGCTACCTTTTTCAGCTTAAGCAATGAGGCAATAATGGAATGTCTCCTCGTCTGCTCAATAACTCCTTTACGGGCATCAATAAGAATGACCATAAGATCTGAATTAGAAGCTCCGGTAATCATGTTTCGGGTATACTGAACATGTCCCGGAGCATCTGCAATAATAAATTTTCTTTTTGATGTCGAAAAATATCGGTAAGCGACATCAATGGTTATCCCCTGCTCCCGTTCTGCACGGAGCCCATCCGTTAAAAGAGCAAGGTCTACTCCATCATCATTTTTGTTTTTAGAGTGTTTCTCAAGTACTTCCAGCTGATCCTGCAAAATACTTTTGCTATCGTAAAGCAGTCTTCCGATGAGGGTGCTTTTACCGTCATCTACGCTTCCTGCTGTTATTAATCTTAATATATCCACGTTTTTTTATTTATAAGTGATACAATGACAAGTACTGAGTGATGGGTAATAAGTAATAGTTAGCTGTTTATATTACTCATCACTCAGTACTATTAGAAATAGCCTCCTTTTTTCCGGTCTTCCATGGCTGCTTCAGTAACGCGGTCGTCAATCCGGGTCTCTCCTCTTTCCGAAATCCGGGTCGCAACGATCTCTTCAATTACCCGGTCAACGGTAGCCGCATCAGATTCTACGGCGGCAGTACAAGTCATATCACCTACCGTGCGGTAACGGATCCGTTTTGTTGTTACAATGTCTGTTTCTTCCAAAACGGCAAACTCAGAATTAGCGATCCATTGTCCGTTAAGGTCTACCACTTCTCTTTCGTGCGAAAAGTAAATGGAAGGCAGATCTATATGTTCTCTGCGGATATAGTTCCAGACATCAAGTTCGGTCCAGTTGCTTATCGGGAATACCCTCACATTTTCTCCTTTATGGATCTTTCCGTTAAAAATATTCCAGAGTTCGGGGCGCTGGAGTTTGGGATCCCACTGTCCGAATTCGTCCCTTACAGAAAATATTCTCTCTTTAGCCCGGGCTTTTTCTTCATCTCTCCTTGCTCCCCCGATGCACGCATCAAATTCAAACTCTTCAATTACATCAAGCAGCGTAAAGGTCTGAAGCCAGTTCCGGCTTGGAAATTTGCCTTTCGGTTCTGTCAGTTTTCTTTTCTGAATGGTATCTTCCACTTTCCGCACAACCAGATCCACATTCAGTTCTTCGGCCAGCTGATCCCTAAAGCTTAAAACTTCCTGAAAATTGTGCCCGGTGTCGACATGTACAAATGTAAAAGGGATCTTTCCGTGTGGAAATGCTTTTGCTGCCAGATGGGCCAGAACAATGCTGTCTTTTCCACCACTGAACAGTAAAGCCGGTCGTTCAAACTGTCCCGCAACCTCCCTAAGGATGTAAATGGACTCTGATTCCAACTGATCTAAATAATTTAACTGATATAATGACATACTATTTTTTTTATTGATGAACATGTAAGCCGCATTCTTTCTTATCTGCATCTTCCCACCACCAGCGGCCGGCTCTGAAATCTTCCCCCTCTTTAATGGCCCTTGTACAGGGCTCGCATCCGATGCTTACAAATCCTTTTTTATGGAGGTAATTATAAGGCAGCTGATGGGTCTGAACATATTCTGCCACCTGCTGTGTAGTCCAGTGAAGAATGGGATGAAATTTAATGATCTGATGATCCGGATCCCATTCCAGCTGTGGCATCTGTCCCCTGCCCGCGGAATGTTCCGAACGTAAGCCCGTTATCCAGACTTTATACCCCTGAAGAGCTTTTTTCAGAGGCTGCACTTTTCTGATATTACAGCAGGCTTTTCTATTTTCCACAGACTGATAAAAGGAATCCGGCCCGTTTTCTGAGACGAATTGCTGCAGTGCTTCCGGATCCGGATAATAGGCTTTGATGTTCTTTTTGAAAAAAGCCCGTGAGGAGGTCCAGGTTTCATAGGTCTGCTCAAAAAGGCGTCCCGTATCGAGTGTGAAAATATCAATATCAAGGTTTTTTATCAGATGATTCACAACCTGGTCTTCATAGCTGAAGCTGGTAGAAAATATAACTTCCCCCGGAAATTTTTCTGCCAGAACCTGCAAAAAATCGGCATTTAAAACACCTGTAGAGGCATTTTCAAGTAGGCTATTAAATTCTATTTTCAGAGTATTTTCCATGTTGAATTGAAATTAACTTCTGCAAATATATATAAATCCCACTTATCCTACCAAATTAGTGGGATATAAAAATTAAAAAAATTTTCAACTGTTTTTTATAAAGGAAGTAAGGGTAGCTTCCATCATGCTTTTTCTGGTTTTTTCTCTCACGATAATCAGTTCATTTCTAAGATAGCACGTTGCCTCATCAACACAGTCGTCACAAGGTTCATAGAAATTCAATGAAATACAGGGTGTTAAAGCAATTGGTCCTTCAAAAATACGGTAGATATCTGCCAGTGAAATATCATCAGGCGATTTCAGCAGGTAATAACCGCCCGTTGTTCCCTGCTTGCTGTTGACCAGCTTGGCTCTTTTCAGCTCAAGAAGGATCTGTTCTAGAAATTTTTTGGAAATATTCTCATCCTGTGCGATAATAGCTGTTGACAAAAACCCCTGATTGTAGTTTTTTGCCAATCTGACCATTGCTTTCAAAGCATATTTGCAACGTTTGGACATCATAATTGATGCAAGTTATAACAATTTATTTGATTATCGAAATCACTGTTTGGAATTGAAAAACGGAAACGCTTTTACGGGTTGAAATATGCCAGAAAGATGGCCTAAATTTTAAATTTGAAAAATTTACATTGTATATTTGTTGGAAATTTATGATCGATGAGTATAATAGAATTCAACCCATTGTGGAAAGAGAAATTGCTGAACCGTTTTCTCGCTTATGTAAAGATATATTCAACCAGTGATGCGGAAAGCGAAGCAACTCCTTCTACTCCACGCCAGTGGGATATTGCAAATTATATTGCTGAAGAACTGAAAACAATCGGCCTGGCAGATGTTTCCATTGATGCCAACGGTTATATTATGGGCTATGTTCCTTCTAATTTAGAGAATGACGACAGGCCGACAATCGGGTTTATCTCACATTATGATACTTCTCCGGATTTCAGTGGAGAAAATGTAAAACCTCAGATTTGGGAAAACTATGACGGAGGTGATCTTCTTTTAAATGAAACTACCGGATTCACGCTGTCTTCTTCAAAATTTGAAAGCTTAAAAAAATATATCGGGCAAACGCTTATTACTACAGACGGAAATACGCTTTTGGGTGCAGATGATAAAGCGGGCTGTGCAGAAATAGTAACGGCTGCTGAATATCTTATTGCGCATCCTGAAATTAAGCACGGAAGAATTGCCGTAGGATTTACCCCGGATGAAGAGATCGGAAGAGGTGCCCATAAATTTGATGTGGCTAAATTCGGTGCAGAATGGGCCTATACTATGGATGGAAGCGAAGTGGGAGAATTGGAATATGAAAACTTCAATGCTGCAGGAGCTGTGGTAAAAATCCACGGATTGAGCGTTCACCCGGGTTATGCTTACGGAAAAATGATTAATGCCGGTCTTTTAGCCGCTGAATTTATCCAAATGCTTCCAGCGAATGAAACTCCGGCTACGACTAAAGGTTTTGACGGATTCTATCACTTAATGGATATTACGGCTGATATTTCTGAGGCTAAGCTTCAATATATCATTCGTGATCATGATGAGGAAAAGTATGAAGCCAGAAAAAAATTCATGGAAGAAAAAGTAGCTGAATTCAACCAAAAATATGGTGAAGGCACTGCTGAAGTGGAAATAAAGGAGCAGTACAGAAACATGAAGCAGCAGTTCGAAGGAAAAATGCACATCATAGATCTTGCTGCAAAGGCCATGAAAGAAGCAAATATAGAGCCTAAAATAAAAGCAATCCGGGGAGGTACGGACGGAGCTCAGCTTTCTTATATGGGGCTGCCATGTCCGAATATTTTCGCAGGCGGAATGAACTTCCACGGTCCTTATGAGTATGTTGCTCTGGAAAGCATGGAGAAAGCGGTTGAGGTCATCATTAATATTGTAAAAGCTTAATACTGATGAAAAGACTTTCAGCATTGGCATTCATCCTGTTTTTTGCGTTCAGCCAAGCTCAGATATCTGAATTTGAGAAGGCAGATTCGCGGTATGAAAGAAAAATAAAATCTTTATACAAGAAATATCCGAAACCTAATGATGAAAGGACTAAGCAGGAGTGGCTACTTACGGAAGAAAAGATATCGGCATACAAAAATGCCTTAGAGAAAATCTCTGAAGAGGAAAAGAAAACGATAAAGGATGTTCCGCCTCCTATCGCTCCCAAGATTACCAAGGAAGCTGAATATGAAACCGGAAAGGCTTCGTTTCAAAAGCTTTTAAATGATGCAGTGGATCTCAGTTTCCTGAACTTTGCAGTTAATCCTTATAAAATAACTTTAAAGTTCACTTTAGACTCTAAAGGGAATGCATATCATGTGAAAGTGAAGGGCAATAATGAAGATGTAAATGCATTTATAGAAGCTGGTTTTTACCGGATCAGAAATAAAGGCAAATGGAGACCGGCAGAATCAAATGGACAACCTGTTCTTTCTGTGGTCAATCTTCCTTTACAATTAAATTTCAGTAAATAAAAATAGATCAACCCATTGCAGATGCAGTGGGTTGTTTCTTTTGTGTTGTGCGAAGTTTTTATCTCTTATTTCTCCTGTTGATGAAAAGTATTTAATTTTTTGATTATATTTACCTATACATCAGACTATTAACTTACAAAAATCAATTTATTATGAGAAAAATGAAAAAACTATTAAGAAAGGACCTGTTAACGATTCTTGGTGCAGGTATCGATGGCTGTCATACGAACGGTGAATCTGCTTATTGCTGGACGGACTGTGACTGTGCTTTTGGAAGAGCCTGTGAAATGGATGATGATGGAAACCCGGGAAGATGTATCTCTGTAGGAAATCCCGGAGGTGGCGGAGGAGGAGGATGTAATCCACCATCTAATTGCGAAGAACAACCTTTTTAAAAAATACCATCGGAAGTACCCTCTTCCGATTTTTTTTGCTTTTCAGTTAAAAACAGATCCTTGTCAATGCATTTCTGCCATTCATCAAATAAAGTTTTATCCGGCTTGTGATAGTTGTTGTTTTGCATCAAATTATTACAGCAATTTATGAAACAGATTTTAGCACTAAGCTCATTTTTATTATGTATTACCTGCTCGGTTGAAACCAAAGCTCAGCAAACTCCAGCCTTCCACATCGGGATAAAGGGTGGCGCGACCTACACAAAAACCTCAGCGGCATCTTCTTCGCTAGAAGGGAAATACGGTTTTGGATATCAGGGAGGAGTTATGACAAGAATGGATATCGGAAGCCTGTATGTGCAAGGTGAAGCTTTATTTAACAAGAGAAAGACCTCTTACAATACCAAAGACGGAAGCTCTCCAAAGCTGACCTGGAATTCTATTGACATCCCAGTAGTAATTGGGTATAAATTTGTCAATACCAAGGATTTTAATGTAAGAGCATTTGCCGGTGGGGTTTACAGCTATGCGTTCAAAAACAATCTATCAACATCCAAATCATTGCAGGAAGGCTTTAAAAGCTTTGATAAATCAAACATCGGAATTACGGGAGGTATCGGGATAGATTATAAAAACTTTACGGCAGACCTGAGATATGAAACAGGACTTACAAGCATCAGTAAAGAGTTTAAATCTAAACCTAACGGCTTTAGTCTCGGAATAGGCTATTTCTTATTCTAAAAACTTAAATTATCTTTACTTATTAGAAACTGTGCCCCTGCAGTTTCTAATTTTTTATTAATCTACTTATTTCTCCATGACCAAACCATTTATTTTAAGAGAATATATTTTTATTATCATTTTCTGGCTTGTATTTGCAGCAGCAGTATATATTAATTTACAGGCTACTTCTGAAAAGGCTTCTTCCATCTATCAGACTATTGCTCTGGTCATTACCTCATTTTTTCTGACTCATTTTCTTACGACAAAGCTTCTTCCAAAAGCCTTACGGTCGAAAAAGATGAAGTTATTTCTGATCCATGTCACAGGATCTGTACTTTTATTAAGCTTTATTTATTCCCTGATCTTTACATATATTGAGATCAACTCAAAAAATCAGCTTCCTGATCATTTTATTGATCATCTTCCTTTTTTATGGCAGGGATTCTATCTTGCCCTTCCCGCTTCATTTCTCATCAACGGATCTACCTGCGGGATCAAATTTTACCAGGAGCACGGAAAAATAGAACGGGATCATATTCTTCTTCAGCAGGCTCATTTAGAAAATCAGCTCAAGCTGCTGCAGGATCAGATCAATCCTCATGTGGTTTTCAATATTCTGAATCATATTCATATTCTGATGAAAGCGGATACAAAACTTGCTGATTATCTGCTGCTCAAATTTTCAGACATTCTCCGTTACCAGCTCTATCACTGCAGCCAGAGCCTGGTTCCGCTGGATAAGGATATTGAACATCTGCAGAATCTGGTAGAAGTTGAGAAATTAAGATGGGGAAATGAGCTGGAAGTAAATGCAGACTGGAATATCGGAAACAGCAGATCATTTATTGCTCCTCTCCTTCTGGTTTCATTTATCGAGAATGCATTTAAATATGTCTGCAGACTGCCTGGTCATAAGGGCTATGTAAAGATTTCCTGTATAGAAAAAGACGGTTTTCTTTTGTTTTATGCTGAAAACTCTTATTCAGAACCGGCAACTTATAAAAAGAAGGACGGTTCCGGCGGAATTGGCCTTCAAAATGTGCAAAAGCGTTTAAAATTACAGTATCCGAATGCCCACGAACTTACGATTACGGCAGCTGATAATATATACAAAGTAACCCTAACCTTACAATTATCTGACACTAATGAGCAGTAATATCCCTAAAATGAAATGTCTGATCATCGATGATGAACCTTTGGCCAGATTTCACCTTAAAGAACTGGCAGACCAGATCGACTTTTTATCCGTTGAAGGCACCTGCGCCACAGCACTGGAAGCCGATGCAATCGTAAAGGAAAAAGAAATTGATCTTCTTTTTCTGGATATTAATATGCCTTACTTAAGCGGTCTTGAGTTCCTGGAACAGCTTGAAAATCCACCTTTATGCATCCTTACAACAGCCTATTCCGAATATGCCCTGGAAGGCTACCGCCTGCAGGTTGTAGATTATCTTCTGAAACCCATTGCTTTTAACCGTTTCTATCAGGCGGTAAATAAAGCGCAACAGCAATTTATTGTTTCTGAAAAGATGAAGAAGAATTCTCCTTTTGACGATCCTTTTCTGTATGTCAGACAGTCTGACACCTTTATAAAAGTGTCCTGGGTAGATATTCTGTATGTCGAAAGTATGCAAAACTACACCAAGCTGCAATTTAAAGACAAATCCCTGGTGATTCACCAGACCATGAAGGCTATTGAAGAATCGCTGCCTTCAGAACATTTTTTCAGGATCCACAAATCTTTCCTGATCAACATCACCCACATCGACATGATCTCAGGGGGACGTCTTTACATCAATAAAACCGAGCTTCCCATTTCCCGTACACGAAAGGAGGAACTGCTTAATCAGGTAGTGTATAAGAAGCTTATTAGCAAATAGAAAGGAAGAGGGAAGCTGGGAGAGAGAAGTTATTGCTGTCGAAAATTAAATAATTTTCTTTTTCATTTGAATCTAAAAGGACACTAATAATCAATAGACTAAAAGCGAAAAACTGTTGGATAGCCAGCTCCATCTTCCTGCTCCCATCTTCCATCTTAATTTAAGGCAAATTCCATCTCAGTGATACGGCTGCATAAAATGTGCTGGCAAACTTGGGGTCATCCATTTTTTTGTCTTTAAAGATACTTTTGATCTTTCTGTCGTTCTCATTGAAACTCCTCAGCAGTGCTGTTCCTCCTGTAAGACGAAGGCTTAGCTTGTCATTCAGCTTGAGTTCCGGCCTGATTCCGGCTGTGATCTGTTGGTACCCTAACAACATGGATTTTCCGTCTTTATTTCTTTCTACCGTCATCCCGCTGAGGTTTACAACAGCTTTTAAAGCAAATTTGTCTGAAAACAGGTAACCCGCCTCCATTCCTTCCGGGAAGTTGATGTTGAATTTAATCTTACCATTGGTTTTCCAGTCGAAATAGATCCACGGTAATATCATAGGAACTCCAAAGGCAGTTGTCAATACAGGCCCTCCTCCCAAAGCCAGATTGGGATTGAAGTGTCTGATAAATAATATTCCTCCCTGTCCGAGAATATCATCAGAACTTATCTGCTCAAGATCGGTGTACACTCCTACTGTAGCGGTCATCATCATGCTCCATTTTTTTCCTAATGGTCTTATGTGCTGGATTCCGGCTTGTGCATTCAGCATCTGGTCAGGAAACAGCTGCTTTTCATAATCTTTGTGGGCCATTTTTGCGTATGACCCGCTAAGTAAAAGTGACCAGGCCTTCACCTTGCCGCTGCTGTCTTTTTTTACGGACAATGGAATGCTGAGATTAAGATCTGCTCTTTTAAAGTCACTTTTAGAATGGGTTTTCACACTGTCTTCGGGACGGATGTACCTGGAAAAAGGGATATATTCAGTCTTAAGCTCTCCCGATATTCCGGATTGTGCACTGACCCAATATCCGAGCAGGCAGCAGGCAGCTGCCAAAAGATTTCTCTTCATAATTTAAATTTTATGCAAAGAGAGACTTTTAAGGAACGGTCACAAAAATTACTTGATTAAGTGCTCAAATGATATGACCAAACGGAAAAACATCATGATAATTGACAAATCGTACTTCTCCCTATCTGAGATAAAACCTGCTGGTTTTGCAGACTAATCTGTTCAGTGATGATAAATTCAGGTCTAAGTGGCTGTTCTCTTTTACATGGCTGAACTATAAATTTTTCTTTCGGAGGATAAATGTTTTTTAATTAACATTCAAACACAATATAATGCCTTGAAAAAAAACAAAAACCACAGTACTTTTTGCTGTGGTTCCTACAATATTCAAATAAAATAATTCTAATTTATTTTTGCTGGCTGTTTAAAAAAGCATCCCACCCCTGTGCTGTAAGGGGAACAAGCTGGTTGGAGCCTCTTGCAACCATATAGTTGCCTTCTTCATTGTCTACCGCATGACCAATGATCGTAAAATCAGGGTGATTCTTAATTTTATCAAAATCATTTGGGGAAATGGTGAACAAGAGTTCATAGTCTTCACCACCGCTTAATGCAGTCATTACCGGGTTAAGGTTCATTTCGTCAGCCGTGGAAATCGTAAGACTGTCCATCGGGATCTTTTCTTCATACAGTCTGAATCCGGTTTTCGACTGGTCAGAAAGATGCAGAATCTCAGAAGCCAGACCATCAGAAATATCGATCATTGAAGTAGGTTTGATATCCAGTTCTTCCAGGATTATTTTTACATCTGTTCTCGCTTCGGGTTTAAGCTGTCTTTCAAGGATATAGTCATAGCCTTCCATTTCCGGCTGCATATTAGGATTTGCAAGGAAAACGGCATGCTCTCTTTCAAGAATCTGCAGTCCCATATAGGCACCACCCAAATCTCCGCTTACCACCAGAAGGTCGTTCGGTTTTGCCCCGCTTCTTTTTACAATATTCTCTTCACTTTCAAGTCCGACAGCCGTGATGCTCATAACAAGTCCGGAATTTGAGCTTGTGGTATCTCCACCAATAAGATCAACTTTATATCTTGCACAAGCAGCCTGAATTCCGGAATAAATTTCTTCCAGAGCTTCTACCGGAAAACGGCTGGAAACGGCCATAGAAACCAAAATCTGTGTAGGCACGGCGTTCATTGCTGCAATATCGCTGAGGTTTACCACAACAGCTTTGTATCCTAAATGCTTTAAAGGAACATAGCCCAAATTAAAATGAACCCCTTCCGCAAGGACGTCCGTTGTAAGAACAACTCTTTTATTTTCAGGATTGATAACTGCGCCGTCATCTCCTACTCCGAGTTCAGATGACTCATTGGAGAGTGGAAAATATTGCGTCAAATGTTTTATAAGGCCAAATTCTCCTAATTTAGAGATTGGCGTCAGTTCCTGTGATTTATCTTCAAACATAATTTTTTGTATTAATGTCCAGGGTAAAATGTATAGATGACATTCAACTTTGAACCGTGAACTTTGAATTAATTAAATTCTGCCGGATCCACATTATCAGGCTTAAAAGGAAGCTTTTTGAAGTCTTCCCTGCTCATTACAATGGTTTCAGGGCTTTTGTATTTATTCATTGCTTCTACCACATCATCCGGTGGCGTCGTCATTTTTCTCAGCATCATATCGATCCATACTCCTGTAGCCTCTGCAGTCGCACAGTGCACTCCGTCCGGCGTATAGAATTTATGGAGAAATCTGTAGATTGAAGAATCTTCCGAACATCCGTCGATCTCAAGGCTTACGATAACCGTCTGATCGGCGTAGATCTCCTTGAAAAAAGAATATCTTTCATGAAGAATCACGGGCCCGATTCCCCATCGGCTCAGCTGGGTAACGCCCATTTTTTCTTTGGTCATAAAGGCCATTCTGGACTGGGCACAATACTGTACATATGATGAATTGGCTAAGTGCTTGTTGGCATCAAGATCACTCCAGCGTACTTCGAATTTGTGGTAAAAAATCATGTAAATAAGTTTTAAATATGCTCTATAAAGTTCTTTCCATTTTTCAACCACAAAAGGCACACAAGATATTGACATTTTAAAATAAACTAAGCTGATAAGCATGCTATATAGAAGATTACATAAGAAAATCAAAGATTTTCAAAAATTTAAGTGTTCTGTAAACTCTATCAATAAATCTTAAGTGTTACAAAAGCTTTTCTGCCTTTTGTGGTTAATAATTTAAACTTTAAAGTTCAAAAATTATAATCTTCAAAATTACTCAAATAAGATGGTTTATAAAAATTGTACTTTTGAAAAAATAATCTTCAGCATAGGATTACCATTACATGAAACAGATCATCATTATCGGAGGCGGTGCGGCAGGCTTTTTCTGCGCATCGAATCTAGACGAGAAAAAATACAATATCACCATCCTGGAACAGAATTCGGATGTACTTCAGAAGGTGAAAATTTCAGGTGGCGGGCGCTGCAATGTGACGCATGCCTGTTTTGATCCAAGGGAACTGGTTCAGTTTTATCCAAGGGGAAATAAAGAACTTCTAAGTGTTTTCACCAAATTTCAGCCGGGAGACACCATGGATTGGTTCGATCAGCGCAGCGTTCCTTTAAAAATAGAGAATGATAACCGCGTTTTTCCGGAAAGCAATTCCTCACAAACCATTATCCATACTTTCCAGAATGAAATTCAGAATAAAAAGGTAGAGGTTAAAACAAAATGTTCCGTAAAAGAAATAGAAAAGCAGGATGAAAAATATCTGGTAAAAACAAGTTTAGGCGATTTTGAGGCAGATTATATCATTTATACAACCGGAAGTTCTCCGAAGTCCTTGAAGATCGTTGAAAACCTGGGCCATAAGATTGTGGATCTCGTTCCTTCGCTTTTTACCTTTAATATCAAAGATGAGTTGTTACAGGATATTCCGGGAACCAGCTTTGAGAATGCAGAGGTTTCAATTCCTTCCCTAAAAACGGAAGAAAGCGGCCCTTTGCTGATTACGCACTGGGGGCTTTCAGGGCCTGCGGTACTGAAAATTTCTGCATGGGAAGCCATAAGTCTCGCAAAAGCAAAGTATCAATTTGAAATTGAAGTGAATTTTATTTCAAAATCTGTGGATGAGGCTGAAGAAAGTTTCCATAACTTTAAACAGTCTAATCCGAAAAAGACAATTGGACAGGCAAAAATTTTTGAAATCACCAACCGGTTCTGGCAGAAAATATTGGATGTTTCAAAAGTTGATCTTAACAAACAGGTCTCCAATATTTCAGCTAAAGAAATGCAGAAGATCCTTGAAAACCTTTGCAGAAAAAAATTGAAAGTGACCGGAAAATCTACTTTTAAAGACGAATTTGTAACTGCCGGAGGTGTTGATTTAAAGGAAATTAACTTCAAAAACATGTCTTCAAAACTGCTCCCGAATTTTCACATCGCCGGAGAGGTTTTAAATATTGATGCTGTGACGGGAGGTTTCAATTTTCAGGCATGCTGGAGTGAGGGATGGCTTATTGCACAACATTTAAATAATTTATCATGATGAAAAAAATAATATTATTCATCTTATTTTTAAGTACAATAACAGCATATACGCAAACACTTGACACTATAAAAACACCTTCTGTTCAAAATATTTCAGAAGGCTCTGATACTTTACGATACCCTGGGGGGCTGATGAAATTCCGAAAAGATCTTGCGGATAAAATAAAACTGAACCGAATAAAAGGGATCAATAGTATGACAGGTACCATCACTTCGAAAGCAAAAATTACAGTTAATGCAAAAGGTAAAATAGAAGATATCTTAGTAACCGGAGACAATGCTGATTTCAATAAAGAAATAGTAAGAGCTATAAAATCTTTGAAACCCAAATTGAAGCCCCTGGAATCCAATGGAAAGATTCTTCGAAGCTATTATAGTTTTCCTCTCACTCTAAACTTTGAATAACGAACAATGATCCCTGCTAAAAGAAATATTTTTTCCATTTTTAAAATCCTTCTCATCATAGGGTTTGGATATTTCTTTTGGTTGATGATTAAAATCACACTGGAATATATTCCGTTCAATCCTAATGTAAGCTTTCTGATGATCAAGCAGACAGAAGTTCAGGACAGACCGGAATATCTTTCCTTTTTCTATACACATGTATATACCAGTATTTTTGTGCTCCTTTCAGGATTTTTGGCTATCCTGCGAAAGGATTTTGGCCTTAGAAACTTTCATAAAAATATTGGCAAAGTCTATATTTTTTTAATTCTGATCCTTGCTGCTCCGTCTGGAATTTATATGGGATTTTTTGCCAACGGAGGCTTTTTATCTAAAATTTCGTTCGTTATTCTAGGGTCCCTTTGGTGGTTTACTACATATAAAGCCTATCAATCGGCAAGAAAAAAAAGATTTAAAGAACATAAGCAGTGGATGTGGCGAAGCTTTGCGCTTAGTTTATCTGCCCTTACTTTACGGATCTGGAAAGTTATTATCGTATATTTATTCCATCCCAATCCTATGGATGTCTACCAGATCATTGCATGGCTGGGCTGGATCCCCAATATCCTTTTAATTGAATATCTAATAACAAAAAAACATCTATGAAAATTTTAAATTACACCCTTGCTTCCTTACTGACAGTTTCCCTGTTGAGCTGTAAGAAGGACGGAAAGATGAACGGAACAGAAAAAGATTCTGTAATTGCCAAAAAGGATTCAGCAGTAGTTCCTGAGATTTATAAAGAATATTACGGAATTTATATGGGTGATTTTGCCGGTAAGGAAATGATTACTGCTGAAGACGGTGAGGAATATGAGGATTATGTCAATAAGAGAATTTCTCTGAAGATCAACAGGATAACCAAAGACAGTGTCTACGGACAGAGCATTGTGAATGGAAACCAGCGTCCTTTCAGAGGTATTTTTAACGAAAGTACAAAATCTTTCGTATTGGATGAGCCCGGAAATGACAAAACAGACGGCAGGTTTGAAGTGAAATTAAGTGGCGACAGCATCACCGGAAAGTGGAATGCTTTTAATAAAGCTGCAGTAAAATCGCCTTTAAAAACCATTAAGCTTTCAAAAAAGGCGTTTGTATACAATCCGAATTTCATGCTGGATAAGGATTCTGATCTGGTTGACTGGGCCAATCCTAAAGATTTTGTGGAAAAATATACGGATGAGGAAACCGGAAAGACGGAAAGCTATACCACCTCTAAAAACAGAGTGGCTTCCGAAGCTATTTTTAGCCTGAATGCTTCTAAGCAGAAACTGACTGAGAAAGACCTTAAAAACTTGCGGAAAATAGATCTTGAGATCATCAAAAATTCTGTTTTTGCAAGACATGGTTATTCCTTCAAAAAGGAAACCTACAGATATTTCTTTGAGCAGACGGACTGGTATATTCCTGTTTCAAATAATGTTGACAAGGAACTTTCGCCAATGGAAAAAGATAATGTTGCTTTGCTTAACCGTTTTATAAAATATGCTGAAGATAAATATGACAGTTTTGGCAGATAACTTTTATCCTATAAAAAAATATTTGCTTCTCATTCTTCTGTTCTGTACGGCTTCTATAGCTGCGCAAAAAGATTCAACGGTCATTCCGGTATCGAAACCATCGGCAGATGTGGTGTCCAAACCAAGTCAATCCGCTGCGTTTCCTGGCGGGCATCAGGCATTTGTAAAGGAAATTTTAAAGAATTTCCGGACCTCCGGATTGGTAAAAGCGGAAATCATGAGAGCAAAAGCTGTTGCTATTTTTATTGTAGACGCAGAGGGAAATATGACAGATATTAAAATAGAATCCTATGAATATAAAATGGTGAAAGATGAGTTTCTGAGAGCTCTGAAAATGGTGAAAACACAATGGATTCCTGCTGAACAGGATGGCAAAAAAGTCCGGAGCACCATGAGACAGCCTTTGGTATTCAGCCTGCAATAGTCTTTTCCTTTTTTCCCGGATTTAGTTTTACAAAAATACAGAGCAACACACATCCCGCGATATAACACAGAATATCGATCCAGGAGAAAGAATTTCCAATTACAATATACATCAGGCTTCCAGGACGGAAGCCTAGTTTTTCTGCAACATTGAAGTATTGCGCAAATTCCACAATACAGGAAAAAATTAAAATCCCTAGGATAAGCTTTTCATCATTGATCTTGACAAAGGTTTTAGCAAATGTGTAAACAAGCATAACGACGATCACATCACCAAGATAAGCTCTTACAAAGAAAATATCCGCCAGTTTTGTAGCAATCAGGACCTCTGTAAGAAAGATAACAATAGTAAGAAGAAGATAGGTAAGGCTGAATTTAAATTTCATGTGTTTAGATTTCGGCTAAAGCCTTTAACTGATTATTAGTTAAGCGGGCTAAAGCCCGCTCCTATTGAATAATGCAGCAGAATTCAATTTTTAGCGATAAAAAATCGGTATTCTTGGAATACCGATTCAGTATAGATGGTAAAGCAAAGATATTATTTCTTTACTTTAATTGTACATCCTATAGCTACTGTTTTTGTCATTTTCACAGGCTCGCCTTTGATCAGAGCGTTGACAGCATCCTGAACATAATATTCTGATACATCGTCCGGATTTTCATAATTGTTGTCGATGGCACCGATATATTTTACAATATTTTTCCCGTTTTCTTTTTGAAGGACAAAAACATGAGGCGTTTTTGTGGCTCCGTAAAGTGGGTATATCTTTTGTCCTTCATCTACAAGATAAGGAAAAGTAAAGCCTTTCTGCTTTGCTCTTTCGATCATTTGCTTGTAGCCATCTTCCGGCTGTATATTGGGATCATTTGGATTAATGGCAATAACCGGATAGCCCTGATCCTTGAACTTTTTATCCAGCTCCACGATCCTTTCTTCATACTTTTTCGCGTATGGGCAATGGTTGCAGGTAAATACTAGTATAAATCCTTTCGCACTTTTAAAATCGATTAAAGAGACCATTTTTCCATCAATATTCTTCAGCTTAAAATCAGCGGCCTCATCCCCGACTTCATATCCTTTTACAGAAGTGTTTGCAGATATTTGCTGAGAAAACTCAGCTTTGTTGCCTGTTGTTGAAAAACTCAGAAGTCCGAGCACGGTAATACATGCAGCCATTAAAATTTTCAGATTTTTCATATGATATTTTTTATTTTAAATTGTTATTGATGGTCTTTTCCAGGTCTTCCTTACTCATTTCACCATCATTGAAATGCACTTTTTCTCCATTTTTATAGAAGATCGTCACCGGAATATTTCCGTCCCATTCTTTTTCAAACCTGGGGATCCAGGTATTCATTCTTTTAATATCATCCAGCAGGACTACTTCTGCCGTAAGATTTTTATTATTTATAAATTTCAATACTCTTCCTTTATCCACTAGCCTGTCCAATGAAACCAAAATCATTTTAAAGTTTGGCTGATCTTTCAATTTATTATTGATCTCCATAAAATGCGGCAGTTCTTTCACACAAGGTGCACAGGTAGTCGCCCAGAAATTGACAACCAGCAACTTATCATTATCCTTCTGAATACGTTTTTCAAGGTCTTCATATTTCATAACGGAAACTTCTGTCTGTTGTGCACCCATGGCAGCATAAGCTACAAAAAGGATAAATATGGCTAATAAATTCTTCATGCTTAAAATTAGTAAATGCTTTTCTTTTCCTAAGTATCAATCTGTTAAACTTTGTTAATGATTTTTATTTTTTTTATCACCATTGATAGAATTATATAAAATAAAATGTAAATTAGCTACAACCAAATTAAAATTATTATGAAAAAATCAAATCTTCAACCCAGAAAGCTTTCAAAAAAAGAATTGAAAGAAATCAGTGGAGGCCTTAGACCTGTATGTCCCAGAGTCGTAAGCTGTATTGACCCGGAGACCGGAGTAGAATTGTATGGCGTTTATGGTATTCAGGATGGATACTGTTGTTAAGAATTTAAATCAACTACAAAACAATTGATATGAAAAAATCAACCTTCCAAAGCAGAAAACTCACAAAAAAAGAGCTGAAAGAGATCAACGGAGGCGCTTCATGTGCCGAAGGCCTGTGTAAACTCAGAGGAGTACCCAGTCATTTCATGATTATCGGACCGAAAGGCAGTGATGGATACTGCTGTTAATCGCTATAATAAAAATATGAATGACCGGAATTTATCCGGTCATTTCCTTATATTTAGATTGATACAGATTGATCAAAAAGGCTACTCAAGCTAACCTCCAATCATTTTTTTTATCGAATTCAGCTTCATTAATGCTTCAATTGGTGTTAATGTATTGATGTCTATTTTCGTGAGTTCTTCACGTATGTTTTCCAGAACAGGATCATCCAGCTGGAAAAAAGAGAGCTGCATATTTTCTTCGGTTACCCTTTTGATGCTTTCGGAAGTTCCCGTACTCTGTGTGCGGCTGGCTTCAAGGGTCTTCAGGATCTCATTGGCCCTGTTGACCACTTTTGCAGGCATTCCCGCAAGTTTGGCCACGTGAATACCGAAGCTGTGTTCACTTCCTCCCGGAATCAGTTTTCTTAAGAAAATGATATTTCCTTTATTTTCCTGTATGGAAACATGGAAGTTTTTCACTCTTTCAAAATTAACGGTCATTTCGTTCAGCTCATGGTAATGCGTCGCAAATAAAGTTTTCGCCTGCGTAGGATGCTGGTGAAGGTATTCTGCAATAGCCCACGCAATAGAAACCCCATCATAAGTAGATGTTCCACGTCCGATCTCATCTAAAAGGATCAGGCTGCGTTCTGAGATATTATTCAAAATATTCGCAGCTTCGTTCATTTCTACCATAAAAGTAGATTCACCTGCAGAAATATTATCCGTCGCTCCTACCCTTGTAAAAATTTTATCCAGAATCCCAATTTCAGCATGTTTTGCAGGAACAAAACTTCCAATTTGAGCCAGAAGACACACAATAGCCGTCTGGCGCAGAATTGCCGACTTACCGGCCATGTTTGGACCTGTCACCATGATGATCTGCTGGGAATCTTTGTCTAAAAATATATCGTTGGGAATGTATTTTTCTCCCAAAGGAAGCGCATTTTCAATAATCGGGTGCCTTGCTTCTTTTAAATCAATGGCATAGCCCTGGTTAAGAACCGGTTTCGTATAGCTTTCAGAAACAGCAAGTTCTGATAATCCTACAGCAACATCAAGCTGTGCAATAATATTGGAATTCCCCTGTATCTGGTCCATATAGACCATTGTTTCAGAGCATACATTTCTATAAAGCTCATTTTCCAGAATACTTATTTTTTCTTCGGCTCCCAGGATCTGGCTTTCGTATTCTTTCAGCTCTTCGGTAATGTAACGTTCTGCATTCACAAGCGTTTGTTTTCTCAGCCAATCAGCGGGAACTTTGTCTTTGTGGGCATTTCTTACTTCTATATAATATCCGAAAACATTATTAAAATCAATTTTAAGGCTGGAAATTCCTGTTCTTTCTATTTCTCTCTGGCACATTTCGTCCAGAAAACCGCGGCCTTTGCTTTGAAGGTTTCTCAACCGGTCAAGCTCTTCCGAAATACTTTCTTTAATAATATTTCCTTTGGAAATGTTCACAGGAAGTTCTTCATTGAGATGATTCTGTAGAAATTTGATCAGTTCATCCATATCAAACAACGGATCCAGCCAGGCCAGAACATCTGCATGCGGATGAAGCAATGCTTTGATCTGATGAATATTAATCAGACTTTGGCGCAGATAGCCCAGTTCTTTCGGGGATATCTTTTCTGCAGCCAGTTTTCCCATCAGACGGTCCAGGTCTGAGATGGATTTCAGCAGCTGGCAGATCTCATATTTCAGATGATCATGCTCATTCAGGAAATCAATCAGGGAAAGTCTTCTCATAATCTCTTCCACAGATTTTAACGGAAGAATGATTCTTCTTCTCAACAACCTTCCACCCATCGGGGTAGAGGTCTTATCAATAATATCCAGGAGTGATTTTCCCTGTGGATTGCTTGGATAAACAATTTCAAGGTTTCTCAGGGTAAAGTTGTCCATCATCAGGTAATCTTCCTGTGGAATGATCTGAAGCTTTGTGATATGGGCCAGCAGATTGTGGTGTGTATCTTCTACCAGGTAAGCGAAAATGGCTCCCGCTGCTGTAATAGCCAGTGGAAGACTTTCTGTACCAAAACCTTTTAAAGAATTCGTTTTAAAATGGGAAGTCAGTTTTTCGTAAGCAAAATTATACTGGAAAGCCCAGTCCTCAAGCTTAAAGGCACTTTTATTTTTGAGCTGTTCCGGTAGCTGAACACTTCTTTGATACACAATTTCACTGGGATCAAAAGTATTGATGATATGCAGGATCTTTTCCAGATTTCCTTCGCTCACCAAAAACTCGCCGGTAGAAACATCTACCATGGCAATTCCGTACTTCTCTTTTTCTTTATGCAGAGAAAGAAGGAAATTATTCTTTTTTGAATTTAATACCTGGTCGTTGAAGGTAACTCCTGGTGTCACAAGTTCTGTAACGCCTCTTTTTACAATTCCTTTGACCATTTTCGGATCTTCCAGCTGATCACAGATGGCAACTCTCATTCCGGCCCTTACCAATTTTGGAAGATAGGAGTCTACTGAATGGTGTGGAAATCCCGCCAACTCTATATGCCCTTCTCCATTGGCTCTTTTGGTAAGAACAATGCCCAGGATCTGAGATGTTCTTACAGCATCCTGCCCAAATGTTTCATAAAAGTCTCCTACCCTGAACAACAGCAGTGCATCAGGGTATTTAGCCTTGATGGTATTATACTGTGTCATTAACGGGGTTTCCTTCTTCGTTTTTGCCATAATAAAAAATGAGCCCCAAATTTAATTAAAATAAATTCAGGGTTGGAAATTGTGATGAAAATTAATCTCGCTATGGGGATCAAAAATGGCATTATATATTCCAGAATAAAATATTTATTGTATTTTTCAGTAAAAAAATTCTATGATGTATCCTGTTCTGGAAACTGAAAGACTGCTTTTAAGACAACTTACTCCTGATGATGCAGAAGATCTCTTTGAGTATTTTTCTCTGCAAGAGGTCATGGAATATTATGACCTTGAGACCTTTAAAATACCGGAAGATGCCCGAAACATCATCCAACATTTTAATAGTGAATTTGAAAAGGGAAAAGGCTACCGATGGGCCCTGGAATTAAAATCCGAACAAAAGGTCATAGGAACCTGCGGTTACCACAACTGGCACCGGGAACACTTCAGAGCCGAGATCGGTTATGAACTTAACCCGAAATTCTGGAGAAAATCTTATATGAAAGAAGCCATTCTGTCTATTCTTACTTTTGGTTTCGAAAGCATGGGGCTGCACCGGGTAGACGCATTCATAGATCCCTCAAACATTGCTTCTGAAAAACTTTTACGATCTTTAAACTTTAAAGATGAAGGAACTCTCCGTGATTACTTTTTTGAAAAAGGAAAGTTTGTAGATGCTAAGATCTTCGGACTTATTAATGAATAAGATGGAAGGTGGGTGCCGGAAGATGAAAGTTTCCCAAGCTCTACAGAACCACTGAATATTTTTGTAATTATTTTTTTTAGCATTTGTCTTTCCAACATTGACTTTCTTGAATTACAATCAAGAAGCATTAGGAGAAACAGTAACTCCCATCTTCCCTCTTCGGCCTTCCAGACTATTTCCTTTTCTTTTCAAAAGCTTCCATCCCCTTTTCATAAGCCCATTTCTGCTTGTAATTCACCCACTTAGCCTTAAACAGCTTACGAAGAAGCTTATCTGTATACCTCATGATAAAAACATGGTACATCATATTGGCAAAAACGTTCGGTTTATTGGGAAGAGCCCTGAGTGACATAGAAAATCCCGGTTCCAGGTATCTGTTGAAATGCCAGAATGCCCCGGGAATGAAAAGCGCATCCCCATGTTCCATAAAAATTTCATATCCTTTAGCATATTGTAGGGCCGGAAACTTCTCATAATCAGGATTTTCATAATCGATATCATAAACCGTATGCACAGAAAGCGGTACTTTATATAAAAAGGCAGACTGCTTTTGATCAAATAACAGTATTCTCTTTTTACCTTCAAAATGAATGTGAAGAAAGTCTCCAAGATCCACATCATAATGCATCAGAACATGAGCCTCACTTCCCCCGAAGAAAAGAGTTGGCAGCCGCTTAAAAAACTTAATTCCCAGGTCAGGATACGTGAAATTTTTCAGCAGCTCCGGAAGCCGGTCTGTAATGATATAGAAAAAGATCCGCAGATCTGATGGCCCACTTTTAATCCGGTCGATGTAATCCTTCATCTTCATATTCGTCACAGGGGCATCTGAGCTTTTGGAAGCATCCGCCGGTTTATTATCGTACAGCGGCACGATCTGATCGCCTGCTTTTTCACGGATATAGGCAAGATTCCATTTGTCAAAAGCCTCCCATCTGGCCGCAAAATTTTTGATCAAAAGCGGCTTATGTTTTTTGAAATAATTTTTCTGAAAATCTTCTTTACTGATATCGTTGACTACATCTACGTTTTCGAGGATCATCTTGCTTGTTATTTAATACGAAATAAAAATAGTGTTTTTTTGAAATCTGTGAAAATTAAAAAATGGTATCGGGAATTCTGGGCCCTGATTTAAACAACAAAAGGACAAAAGTTTTTAAACACTTTAGTTATTTTTTAGTTTAAAATATTGAGAACAAGAAGTACACGTTAGTTTAAAAATCAGAGATTTTTATAAACAGGATTTGAAACATTAAGATCTGTGAAGATTTTAAGATCATTAAGCTGAGCTTCGCTTTAAGAACCAGAGCTAAAAAAATATTAGATTTTCTCTTAACTGTTCTTATCTCCTTCAAAGAACTTAATGTTAAAAAAAATATGCGCAATCATCTGTGAAAATCTGAGAAATCTGTGGTCAAATAAGAAACCACAAAAGAACAAACAGTTTTTAAGAAACTTAATTGTTTAGTCGCTTCCTGTCTTAGCCACAGTCAATCTGTCTTTTTGCCATTTTGCCTTATTTTTAAAATTATTTTAAACTTCATGATAAAGCAGGGATAAAATGAAAAAATTATCTTTGTAACACTAAGCGTATTTATGAGAGCCTACAACACCAAACATTTCCTGAAGATCCTTTTCAGTATGCATAAAAGCGATACCATGAAGATCCTCTTTCCGACAATGATCCTTGTAGGACTTTATTCCTGGGGAATTCAGTATCTGGAAGTGGAATACCTTCATCTTACTGCAAAATCAGGAGTAAGCAACGTCGGGATGATTCATTCCCTATTGGGCTTTGTATTGTCGCTACTGCTGGTTTTCAGGACGAATACGGCTTACGACAGATGGTGGGAAGGCAGAAAACTTTGGGGAAAGCTGGTGAATGATACCCGAAATTTTGCTGTAAAGATCAATGCTGTTTTGGGAGACAACCGACAGGATGCAGAGCAGATTTCCAGATACTTAAAATATTTTTCCCATTTTCTGGCCAAACATTTGTCTAAGGAATCTACAAGGCTTGCTTTAGATGAGGATTATTCCGAAATTGAAAAGTCCCTGAAGCATCATGGCCCCAGTGAAATTGTTATTCTTTTGACCCATAAACTCACTCAGCTGAAAAAAGAAGGCAAGATATCGGATATAGAGATGCTGTATCTCGATACTCAGCTTTCCGGGTTTCTGGATGTCTGCGGAGGCTGCGAGAGAATTAAAAACACCCCTATTCCCTACTCTTATTCTTCCTTTGTCAAGAAGTTTATCATCTTATATGTCCTCGCGCTGCCGGTTGCCTATGTGATTACGATCGGGCTTCTGATGATCCCGCTGACCGTATTCGTTTATTATGTTCTGATGAGTCTGGAACTGATTGCTGAGGAAATTGAAGATCCTTTTAATAATGATGAAAATGATATTCCTATGGAAGCATTGGCGCAAAATATTGAAAGAAGCGTCCATCAGATCATGGGACTGAAAAAGTAAAAAATCAACCTTAAAGGTTGATTTCCTTAATTTCTCCGTCTGCTTTTATTTCTACGAATTTACTTTCGCGGTTGGCCGCAGAATAGCCATAGAAAAAGGTCTGGTATATCGGAGTAGAATACAGATAACCACCATAAACATTATAGGCATCTGATCTCCCGGTTTGCTCCTGGTAACTTGCTGTTGCTGTAAAATTTACAATCGTTTCCAGGTAATATTTTCCGGGTTTTAATTTTTCAAACTTAAACCTCCCGTGATCGTCCGTTAAAGCTTCCAGCCTGTATTTAAATGCATCTTCGGACATATAGACCGTTGTTTTCTTATTCTCATACTTTCTTCTCATGCTGTAAAACTCATCAAAATAAGGAGTCACAGGAAAGAGCATCACTACAGTTCCTTTGGGAGCATAATGCTTTGCCCCAAGAAGAGGTTTGATTCCCCAGTTGTTTTTCTGCTTCGTGGAAGCCACTCCTTCTATCGTAGAATTTCCAAAGCTAAGCATCTCCCTGGCCATTTTTTTATCAAAAAAAGCCTGCGGGTAATAGGTGTTCTGTGCCTGTGAAAATAGAAAAGCGAATACCAACAGCAGTAAAGTGGATATTTTTTTCATGTTAATATTTTACATCAAATATAAGTATTTTGCTATTTTTGAAATAAAAATATCTATGAAATACTTTTTTCTGCTGTTAATGGCCGCATCATCGTGGGCAATAGCACAAAAACCGTGCGGTTTCAAAGACGGACTTCAGGAGGGATCATGCAAGGCTTTTTACGATAACGGACAGGTAAAGCAGATTCTAGAATGGAGAAAAGGAAAAGTTGACGGCGATGCTGTTTACTATCATGAGAATGGAAAACTTCAGGCTAAAGGCGAGTACAAGAAAGATTTTAAGGTGAAAGAATGGGTCTATTACGACAAAAATGGCGTTCTCACCTCTAAAGAAGTTTTCAGAAATGGTGATAATAATATCTATGACAACAGCTTTACAGCAACTTTTTATACTCCTTCTGGTGTAGTGGCAGAGGTTTCTAATTATAAATTCGCTAAATTACATGGTGAAAGCAAAGTCTTTTATGAAAACGGAAAGTCGGTAAAGCAAATTGGGCAATATGAAAATGGATTGGCTGTCGGAAAATGGAAATCGTTTTATCCATCCGGAAAACTGCAGCGCGAAACAGAATTTGCCAACGACAAATGGAACGGAACCCGGGTTCATTACCGTGAAGACGGCAGTGTTGAAAAAACAGAGATCTACAGAGACGGAAAATTAATCTCAACAAAATAAAACAATTGGTACAGAAATTAAAACTGGAAGAACTTAACAGAATAGATGTAGAAACATTTAAGAAGGTTGAGAAAATTCCTTTAGTCATTATTTTAGACAACCTGAGGAGCATGCACAATGTAGGGGCATCTTTCAGAACAGCAGATGCTTTTCTGATCGAAAAAATAATCCTTTGTGGTATTACACCACAACCGCCGCACCGTGAGATCCACAAAGCCGCACTTGGAGCGACAGAAAGTGTGGACTGGGCCCACGAAAGCGATATCAACACAGCAATTAACGATTATAAAAGCTGCGGATATCAAATCATAGGAATTGAACAGACAACAGACAGTGTGATGATCACCGATTTCACCATTGACAAATCAAGAAAATATGCGCTGATCTTAGGAAATGAGGTGGAAGGAATAAGTGATGAAGCGCTCCCTAATATTGATGCATTTCTTGAAATTCCACAGCTTGGAACCAAGCACTCCCTGAATGTAAGTGTATGCGGTGGAATTGTGATGTGGGAGTTTGCAAAAGCCCTTAAATAAAAAAACTGCATATGTCCTTAAAAGACAGTGCAGTTTGAAATAAATCTAATAAAAAGTAAAAATGAAAGGCGACAAAGATACCTTTTTTTTCTTTACGAACAAATTTTAACATCATTTTTTTAGTTTTCCCAGAAAAAAAGTGATGTTTTGGGAAAAAGTTTCATTTAATTTTTTATAAATTAGCACAATGTTTATCAAGGATTATATCTCAAAAGACTTTCCGTGTTTTAGCCTGACTGACTCAATAGAATCAGCAAGGAATACATTAGAGGATTTTGGCTATTCCCATGTTTTCATAAAAAAATCCCATCACTTTTATGGAGCCATCGCAGAGGATTTCCTTTATGATGGTGATGGAACACTCAAGGACCTGGAGCATCAGATTGAGCGTTTTGCCATCCTGGAAGATAATAATATCATGGACAGCATCCGCCTTTTCTATACGTTCAGTGCCAATGTGATTCCGGTGATCAATAAAAATGAAAAGTATCTTGGGTACATCACCTGTGAAGACATTTTCCAGAATCTTTCCCGTTATCCGCTTTTTTCAGAATCCGGAGCCATCCTTACGATAGAAACCCCGGCCAGAAAATATTCGATGACCGAGATTGCCAACATTGTGGAAAGCAACAACTCAAAGTTCTATGGAGGATTCATTTCTTTTATGTCTGATGAAGTGATCCAGGTAACCATTAAGATCAGCAACGAAAACCTGTCTTCGATAGACGCCACTTTCGACCGGTACGATTATAGAATTGTTGAAAAATACTATTCTGATGAAAAATCGGATCTGTTTAAGGACAGATTTGGGTTTTTCCAAAAATTCATAGAAATATAAAAATGAAGGCAGCCATATATTCTCAGAAAAAAGACCTCGATACTTTTTTATACTTAAGCAAGTTTATTTCAGAACTTGAAACCAGAGGCGTAAAATCTGTTCTGTATGATGAAATGGCTGAAGCGCTTCAGTTCTCGAAGATATTTGAAACATTCAACAACAAACAGGACCTTCTTGATAAGGAAGTAGACCTTTTCTTTACGTTTGGAGGTGACGGAACGATCGTGAATTCACTCACCTTTATTGAAGACCTGGAGATCCCGATTGTAGGTGTGAATACCGGAAGATTAGGATTTCTGGCCAGCTTTACGAAAGAGGAAGCGTTCAAAGAACTTGATGCGATCTTAAAAGGCGACGTCAAAACAAGCCGCCGTGCCGTTATTGAAGTTGTTTCTCCCAAATCCGGTGATTTTTTCCCATATGCCCTGAATGATGTTACCGTATCAAGAAAAGAAACAACATCCATGATTACGGTAGATTCTTATATCAATGACGAATTTTTAAATGTATTCTGGGGTGATGGAGTTATCGTTTCTACGCCTACAGGATCTACAGCCTATTCTTTAAGCTGTGGCGGACCGATTATTTCTCCAAACAACGAAAATTTTGTTATTACCCCTATTGCTCCCCACAATCTGAATGTGAGACCTTTGGTTGTCAATGACAGAGTAGAAATAAAATTTAAAGTAGAAAGCAGAGTGCCGCAATATTCTCTTTCGCTGGACTCCAGACTTGTCCATATAGAAACTGACAAAGAAATTATCATCAAAAAGGCAAATTTTCAAATCCTTCTGGTACAGCCTAACCATTTGAGCTTCTACGAAACAATCCGTCAGAAGCTGCTTTGGGGCAGGGACAAAAGAAATTAGTAATTCCTCAAAAATGATTATCTTTACAGGAATTTTAAAAACGCCCAATAATTTAAAATAAAAAGTAAAACATGAGCAGAATTTTTCCGGCAGGAGTTGCCACAGGTCAATTAGTTACTGATATTTTTCAGTATGCCAAAGAAAACAAATTTGCACTGCCTGCAGTAAACGTAATTGGTTCAAGCAATGTAAATGCTGTTATGGAAACTGCAGCGAAATTAAACTCTCCTGTAATTATCCAGTTTTCAAACGGCGGAGCTGCGTTCAACGCAGGAAAAGGACTAAACAATGATGGTCAGAGAGCTGCAATTTTAGGATCTATTGCCGGTGCCAAACATATTCATACTCTTGCAGAAGCTTACGGAGCTACTGTAATTTTACATACAGACCACTGTGCAAAGAAATTGTTGCCTTGGATCGATGGATTATTAAATGCAAGTGAAGAGCATTACAAGCAGACAGGAAAGTCTCTTTATTCGTCTCACATGCTGGATCTGTCTGAAGAACCTTTAGAGGAAAACTTGGAAATCTCTGCTAAATATTTCGAAAGAATGGCTAAAATGCAGATGACTTTAGAAGTTGAGATCGGTGTTACAGGTGGTGAAGAAGACGGTGTAGACAATTCTGATGTAGACAATTCCAAATTATATACTCAACCTGAAGATATAGCTTATACTTACGAAAAATTAAAAGCTATTTCTGACAATTTCACGATTGCAGCAGCATTTGGAAATGTACACGGAGTTTATAAGCCAGGAAACGTGGTTCTTACCCCGAAAATCCTTGACAATTCCCAGAAATTTGTTCAGGAGAAATTCGGGACAGCAAACAAGCCGGTTAACTTCGTATTCCACGGAGGATCTGGATCCACTTTAGAAGAGATCAGAGAAGCTATCGACTACGGAGTAATTAAAATGAATATCGATACTGACCTTCAGTTCGCTTATACAGAAGGCGTTAGAGATTATATGGTTAACAATATTGATTATTTAAGAGCTCAAATCGGAAACCCTGAAGGAGAAGAAAAACCTAACAAGAAGTTCTACGACCCGAGAGTTTGGGTAAGAAAAGGTGAAGAAACTTTCTCTACAAGACTGGTTAAAGCGTTTGAAGACTTAAATAACGTAAATACACTTAAATAAATTATAAATTTTGAATTATAGATTTTAAATTGAATACACCATTTTAGAATCTATAATTTAAAATTCAAAATCTAAAATTTCATAAATGGCATTCGACTGGTTTAAAAGAAAAGCAAAAAACATTACGACCTCTACTGATGAAAAAAAGGATGTTCCCAAAGGCCTTTGGCATCAGACTCCATCAGGAAAAATAGTGGAGCATGATGAGTTGAGAAGAAACAGCTATGTTTCTCCTGAAGACGGATTTCACGTAAGAATAGGAAGTGCTGAATTTTTTGAGATCCTTTTTGACGAAGGGAAATTCACAGAACTGGATGCCAATGTTGAAAGTATTGATATCTTAAACTTCAAAGACACAAAACCTTATAAAGATCGTTTAAAAGAAGTAAGAGCTAAAACAAAGCTTACAGATTCCATCAGAAATGCCGTGGGAACCGTAAAGGGAACTGAAATGGTAGTCTCTTGTATGGATTTTGCTTTTATCGGGGGTTCTTTAGGTTCTGTAATGGGAGAAAAAATCAGAAGAGCGGTAGATTACTGTATTGCCAACAAACTTCCGTACATGATCATCTGTCAGTCCGGAGGAGCGAGAATGCAGGAAGCCACTTACTCTCTGATGCAGCTTGCCAAAGTACAGGCTAAATTGGCCCAGCTATCTGAAGCGGGACTTTTGTACATCGCATATCTTTGTGACCCTACTTTTGGAGGAATTACAGCTTCTTTCGCTATGACAGCAGATATTATTATGGCTGAGCCGGGAGCGCTGATCGGATTCGCAGGTCCAAGAGTAATCCGTGAAACCATCGGAAGAGATCTTCCTGAAGGCTTCCAAACCTCTGAATTTCTACAGGAAAAAGGATTTGTAGATTTTATCGTAAAAAGAACTGAAATTAAAGATACAGTAGCTAAAACAGTAAATTTATTAGCTGTAAACGCTTAAGATCTGTAACAAAAACTATACAGTCTCTCTCTAATTAGGGAGAGATTTTATTTATGAGGACTTTTAAGATATTTTTAAATACCATCCGAAGCATGAGCCTGAAAAAGATCATGCGTCTTTTATCTCTCCTTTTACCTCATCCTCTTTTTGCCTTATTAAGCTTTTATGCAACAGTACAGACCTTCACTATAGCACAGAAAAAATTTCCCAAAACAGCGTCTAACAATGGTATTGGGAATGCTTACAGGCACGCTCTGTGGTGCTGCTTCATTATGATGTACTGCTGTAAGGTTTCCTCTCCGGAAAAGGCGCTGGATTTCTGCAAAAGACTTACAGATATGCATGAAGAACTGTTCCCCAATAAGCCTTTGGAAACTAAAATGGATCTTCACAACAACAAGATCGGCATGGATTATTTCATGGAGCTGCTCCCGGGAATCCACCGCCAGTTTTTTGAGAAAAGCTTTTTTATTGACAGCCTTGCCGAGAAAATGAATGATGCCCGGGTTTTGAAAAGCCTGGATGATGACTTTGAGGGACATCTGGTGTATTTAAATGACTAAAAATTAAAGATGCTTCGACTTCGCTCAGCATGACACAGGTAAAATTATTTTGCTTATATATAAGCCGTTAGCATTAGCATTGTCATGCTGAGCGAAGTCGAAGCATTTCAATTATAAATAAAATAAAAACTTCCAGTAATAAAAGTTTTTCAGGTTTTACATTAAATTTATTATCTTTTCTAAAATTTTAATTTAATTAAATGGTCCTCAGCAGAATTTGGTCGGCTTTCATTATCATTGCCATTGGCATTGCCAGTATTAAATACATTTCATCTGCCCACTACAAAACCATCTTCAATGATATGGTGGTAGGAAAAGGCGGTGACACAGTTCAGATCGCTTCACAGCCGATGAATGCGCTTACTCCTATTGTCCGGGACAGTCTGATGAAAAAAAACGATTTTGCAGACAGCAGGATCCATTATAAAACAGACTCTTTAAAACAAAATGTAAAGGTCTACAGAGTTCAGGAAGCAGACGGCGTGATCGGAACTTCTGAAACTGCAGTAAAGATCTGTATAGGCCTGATTGGGATCATGACCCTATTTATGGGATTCATGAGTATTGCAGAAAAAGCAGGCGGAATCAATCTTTTAAGCCGGTTTATCCAGCCTTTTTTCTCAAAACTTTTTCCTGATATCCCTAAAAACCATCCGGCTTTCGGGCATATGCTGATGAATTTCAGTGCCAATCTCCTGGGATTAGACAATGCCGCTACTCCATTTGGCTTAAAGGCGATGGAAAGTCTTCAGACCTTAAATCCAAATAAAGATACCGCCAGCAATTCACAGATTATGTTTCTGTGCCTCCATGCTGGAGGAATGACTTTAATTCCTGTTTCTATTATCGCGATAAGAGCCTCAATGGGTTCAAAAACGCCAACCGATATTTTTCTTCCCTGCATGATTGCCACTTTTGCAGCAACGCTGGCTGCAATGATCATTGTATCTCTGTATCAGAAGATCAATCTGCTTCGTCCGGTAGTCATTGCTTATGTGGGCGGAATTTCAGCTCTTATTGCGCTTCTGGTTGTTTATTTGGTGCAATTAAGCAAGGATGAATTGGATACGTTCAGTAAAGTATTAAGTAACGGGTTGATTCTCTTCATTTTCCTTGCAATTGTTCTTGGCGCCGTTTATAAAAAAATTAATGTTTTCGATGCATTTATTGAGGGTGCAAAAGAAGGCTTCACCACCTGCGTTAAGATCATTCCTTATCTGGTGGGAATGTTAATCGCAATTTCTCTTTTAAGAACTTCAGGCGTTTTCGATGTAATAATTGATGGGATGAAATGGGTGGCCAACACCGCCGGCTTTGATCCCAGATTCGTAGACGGACTTCCTACTGCACTGATCAAGCCTCTTTCCGGATCTGGCGCGAGGGGAATGATGGTGGATACTATGGCTACATTTGGGGCAGACAGCTTCCAGGGGAAATTGGCAGCGGTTCTTCAGGGAAGCTCAGATACTACGTTTTATGTGATCGCAGTATATTTTGGAGCAGTAGCCGTGAAGAATACGAGATATACGGTAATTGCCATGCTTCTGGCGGATTTGGTTGGGGTTATTACTGCAATTGCGCTGGCATATTTGTTTTTTGCTTAAGGGAACGGTGGCTTCGAGAGCCTCAGCCACCAACGAATAGCCATCACAAATATTTTCCAATAAAAATATTAAGAATAAGTATCACAAAAATAACGACAAACACCGATAGGTGGCTGAGGCACTCGAAGTCACCAGTTACTTTAAATATAAAAAATCATTATGATCACAGATAAAGAATTCACATTAAGATTAATCCGTCAGTTAACTCAAGCGTTGGAAAAACTGATCCTGGACAAACCTGAAGAAAGCCTAATGCAGAAAGAACTGGATTTTGATTCTTTGATGAAAGATATTTTTAAAATAGATTTCACGGAAATTTCCTCAAAAACAAAAGAAGAGATCATTGCTATTGTGAATGAAAGGCAGGAAAGAGACCATAAAGATTATTATGAAATGCTGGGAAATCTTTTTTATTTTAAGGGTAAACAAGAGAGCAGCAAAGACTTTTTAGATAAATCAAAAACATTTTACGAATTATATCTTCAGACCAGCGGAATTTTCGCCCTTCCCGTGATCAACAGAATTAATGAAATAAAAAAAGCACTTGAATAAAGTGCTTTTGTATTTTAAAATGTAATTTTATAAGTTCCGGTGGAAGATGTACTTGCTTTCTCGGCTTTTACATACTTTTTAACCCAAGAAATTCCGGTAGAAGAAATACAGGGATCGGATGTTCCTCCTGACCTTTTGGCAGACACTACATTTCCGGCTTTATCTACTGTGTAAGCAATGGTAATGGTTCCGCTTGCTGTACAGCTATTGCTTGGCTGTGCACCTCCTCTTCCCATTGTTCCGGGAATATATCCTATAAGCTTTCGGTCAATTCCTACTTTACTGTCTCCGTTACCGTCACCACCTAATGGATCTCCCGCATTTCCTATTCCGTCGCCTGTACCCTGGCTTCCGGCTTTTGTTCCTCTTCCCCTGATGAGGTTTCCGATGGCGGCAGTTCCTTTTCCGTCACCGCTTCCGGTTTTAGAATTGGATGTTGTTGCTCCCGCTTTTTTAGTATTCTTTGAAGCACTTGAACTTGTCGATGTCTTTTTATCTGTCTTTTTTGATTCTTCTTTTTTCGGTACGCTGATTTTCGGATTGTTGCCTGTAATGACTTTTTCCTTTACCTCTGTTTTTTTAGGTTCAGGTGCGGGTTCTGGCTTTATGACCGTTTTTGTTTCCGGCACAGGTGTTTCAGCAGGCTCAGGAGTTACTTCCTCTGTAGCTGCAGCCAAACTTCCCGGCTGATCGGCAGGTTCTTCAATTCCGTTCCCGTTCCGGTTGTCCCCGAAATTAACAAGCATAGTGGTCATCACCTCATCGGGTTGCTTATCCAGCTCAGGTTTTAGTTTATAAAGAAAAACAAAAAGCAAAATCGCAGACCAAATAAGGATAGAAAGTATGGCACTTTTTATCCTGTCTCTGTTTTGTTCATTTTTGTTTACTGTGTAACTTTTCATTTTAAATGATTCTTTCCGGCAGTTCCGGAGGCGTTATTTATCTTTAACCGTTGCAATAGCAATATTAAATTTATTTTTTTCAGCTATTTCCATGGCAAAAACAACATCTTTATGCATGGTATTTTCATCTGCACGAATGGTAAATGATTTATTCGCCTGACCCGTTAATTTACTGACAATTACTGATTCCAGCTGCTCTCTTGTAACAGGATTATCATCAACAAAATAAGTTCCATCGGGTTTAATGCTTACCGTTAAAGGATTGGGAATATTATCTTCTACCGCACCCGCTTTTGGCAACTTTACATCAATCGCGCTTTGATTGGCTGCTGAGGAAGTTATCATAAAGAATATCAGCATCAGCAAGATAACATCTGTCATCGCTGCTAAACTGAATTCAGGGTTTGCTTTATTTCTTCTCTGAATTTTCATCTGTTTCTTTTTACTTTTTTATTGGTCAGATGGAATCGCTTAATCTATTATTTCTGAAAGAAAAACAGATTTGTAGTGATTTCATAAGAAAGATTTATAAAGGTTTGTTGATAAGGTCTAAAAATTCTCCCGACATATTCTGCGCTTTCAATACAAACTTATCAATTCTCGTTAGAAGTATATTGTAAAAAAAGTTGGCGGGAATAGCTACAGCCAAACCTACCGCCGTTTGTCCCAAGGCTGTGTAAATACCTTCAGATAATGTTTTGGGCGAGAAAGATCCTGTGGCATGGGAAAGGTTGAAGAACGCGATGATCATCCCGATAACCGTTCCTAATAGCCCCAACATCGGTGCAATACTTGGCACCACAGCCAAAAGGTTCAGGTTCTTCTCCATATTTGCTACCTCTATCTGGGCCTGCGATTCCATGGCGCTTACGATGTCAGAAACGGGACGTCCCAATCTTGAGATCCCTTTTTCTAAAATTCTTCCTTCCGGGGAATTCTGTCTTTTACAGTAATCCGCTGCCGACTCTATCTTTCCTTCTTTGATAAAATCTTCAATATTCTCCATAAAATTGGCATCTGTTTTTGAAGTCAGCCTTTTGATAAAGAAAAAGCGTTCAAAGAACAGATACAGTGAAAATACACCCAAGGCCAAAACGACAAACATTACAATTTTAGCGAAAGCCCCTCCGTGGAACATGATCTTCCAAAATGAAAATTCTAAATCGTCTGTTGCAACTGCAGGAGCAGTAATCTGTGCAAATAAAATCTGAGTAAGTTCCGTTAACAGCATTAATGTGAATTTTTATAAAAATTTAACGACAAATGTAGTGGAATATTATGAATTGCTCTCTTAAAAATTGCTTAAAAACAACTTAAAATTTGTTATGATTAAGAGACAGCAAATTTCTTTCCAAAAGAAATTTTGAAAAGAAATCTGCTGTAAAAAATGATGAGAAAACGGTTAGTCTTCGTCTATATCAATATTGTCCTGCTTAAATTCGCATTTTAGACGGAATGGGATAGGCGTATCGGATCCTGTATAGAAATCGTCAATAGTTCCTTTCCAGATCACCTGAAGCTCACCTTCTTCACTTTTCTCAAACTGGAGCTCATTATCATAGATAAATGCATCCTCATCATCAAATAAATCCACTTCTGTATAAGTTTCTTCATCAGAATCATCGATTTTGATCGTTTTCCCTTCAAGCTCCTTAGATTCGATCGGAAAATCAAAAACTTCGAGTGAAAGCTGCGGAAAGTTGTACTGTAATGAATCATCATCTACATGATCCAAACTGTCATCCGTTATAATTTCAACCTCTAGTAAATGTTGTTGGTTGCTGTAGACCGCTTTACAATAAGTGTTTCTAATATTGTATTTTAGGGTTTCCTCCGGATGGTAAATTTTTAAAATCCCTTTCATTATTTCTTAAAAAAGAGCTGTAATAATATGATTGTTAAACGTTTTAGACAAAGATAAAAAATTGATTCAAAGTTAAAAATATTTTGAAAATTATTTTTTTAAATCATTATGATTAGTTATTCCGTATAAGCCAATAATACTTACTTTTGTTTCATAAAGATTCTGAAAATGAAAAACATTTTATCAAAAGGTATTTTGGGACTGGGACTGCTGATCAGCCTGGCAGCCTGCAAAAAATCTGATTCTCCTTTAACGAAGGTAACGCCCACCAATATGGATTCTATTGCATCCAACTATTATGAGCAGTATCTTAAATTGTATCCTTTAGATGCAACATCTCAGGGAGATACGAGGTATAATGACCAGCTTCCCATCAATATTGACAGGGATTTTATTTCCGGAGAGATCGCTTTTTACAATTCTGTTCAGAAACAGCTGGAAAATGTTGATTATAAAGGTCTTTCGGATGAGGAAAAGGTTGTTTATGACGTTCTGGATTATACTTTAAAAGATAAAATCGAAGCATATGCCTATCATCCGGAATACATTCCATTCACACAGTTTGCAGGTCTTCCTCTGAATTTTCCGCTGTATGGAAGCGGAGAGGGAAGCCAGCCTTTTAAAACAGAAAAAGATTACGACGACTGGCTGAAAAGAATGGAAAAATTCCCCGACTGGATGAATGCTGCAGCAGAAAATTTCCGTGAAGGCATCAACAATAAGATGGTGCTTCCTAAAAAACTGGTTGTCAAAATGATCCCTCAGATGAAAGCTGAAGAGATCACCACAACCGATCTGGGAAAAAATATTTTCTACGGGCCTGTCAGAAAATTTCCGAAAAGCTTTACAAAAGCTCAGAAGGATAAGTACTCTGCCCTGTATGCTGATGCCATTACCAAAAAGATCATTCCGGCCTATACCAAAATGGGAACATTTCTGGAAAAGGAATATCTTCCGAAAGCACGGGATACGGATGGCTATAACAGCCTTCCGAACGGGAATGAGATTTACAGATATTATGCTAAAAGCTGGACAACAACAAAGAAGACTCCTGAAGAGATCAATAAAATAGGATTGCAGCAGGTGGCAATGCTCCGTGCAGAAATGGAAAAAGTAAAGCAGCAGGTAGGCTTTACAGGAACACTGGAAGAATTTATCAACTTTGTAAAGACAGATCCTAAGGCAATGCCTTATAAGACTTCCAAAGAAGTTTTGGACGGCTTTAACGGTATTTTAGCGAAGATTACGCCTAAGCTGAAGACTATGTTCAGTGTAACCCCAAAAACCAAGTTTGAGATCAGGCAAACGGAAAAATTCAGGGAGGCAAGCGCCAGTGCAGAATATATCCAGGGGACTCCGGACGGAAAAAGACCGGGAATATTTTATATGCCGCTTCCGGATCCGTCCAAATTCAATGTAACTTCAGGGATGGAATCTCTTTTTCTTCACGAAGCTATTCCGGGGCACCATTACCAGATTTCTCTACAGCAGGAAAACACGAAATTACCCAAGTTTATGAGATTCGGATGGTTTGGAGCTTATGGTGAAGGCTGGGCGCATTATTGCGAAACCTTAGGGCCGGAATTCGGGCTGTATACGGATCCTTATCAGAAAATGGGGTATTTAAGCGACCAGATGCTGAGAGCTGTAAGATTGGTTGTAGATACAGGAATTCATACAGGAAAAATGACACGGGAGCAGGCTGTAAAGTATTATCTCAGTAATATTTCTGATTCAGAAGAAAATGCGGTTTCTGCAATTGAAAGATATATGGCAATTCCCGGTCAGGCTTTAGGTTACAAAATTGGTTCTTTGAAAATATTAGAATTACGAAATAAATATCAAAAGGAACTAGGCACTAAATTCAGTTTAGCAAAATTCCACGATGAAGTGTTGAGCCAAGGTTGTCTTCCTTTGGATGTTCTGAACAGAAAAATGGAGCTTTGGGCGAAAAAACAGAAATAATTTCTTTAAACAGGTAATATTAAAGATGGGATGATTAATTTTAATGTCCCGTCTTTTTTGTTTTTTTGAGATAAGTTTAACAAGTTAATAATAGCAATTACTATGATCATAGAAAACCTAAGATCTCTCTACAACAGAGATTTAAATAAATTAAAAACAGAAATAGAAGCTTACCAGAATGAACAGGCAGTCTGGAAAACTGATAAAAACATTGCAAATTCTGCTGGAAACCTCTGCCTGCATTTAGTTGGAAACCTCAATAATTACATAGGTGCAGAGCTTGGTAACACGGGATATGTCAGGAACAGGGAACTGGAATTTTCATTAAAGGATATTTCAAGGGCAGAACTTATTGAAAAAGTAACAGCAACAACAACTATGGTAGATGATGTGCTCAGTAAATTAACCGCTGAAGATCTTGAAAAGGAATATCCTCTTGTTGTTTTCGAAGATACAATGACAACGGGTTACTTTTTAATTCATCTGATTACCCATCTGGATTATCATCTGGGGCAGATTAATTATCACAGAAGGCTGCTGGATATATAAAATATGAAGAAAATATTTACTCCTGTCATTAATACTTCAAGCTTTGAAGAACTGATTGTGAAAAAGCAAGGAAACGAAGGAAGCAGCACCTTGGTTATCAATACCATTGATGAGAAAATTAAAAATACAAATATTTATACCGGTTTCATTAATCTTTGTCAGGAATACAATATTGAAGTTCAAAATTTTATGCAGGATAATTTCTGCCATGTTGTTATTTCAGTAAATGGCACCGGGTCTCTTTCTATGATGTATGAAAATCCGTTTACAGATATCAGCATAGACCTAGCTTCTGTACTATACAGAGAGCTATCTATACAAATCAGAAATCGGGATTTTATACAAAAAAGTTTACACAAGGAATAATTCTATTTCTCGAATAGCATTTTAGTAATAAAATCCTTCTCCCCTTTTCCTCTGGCCGGCGAATATTCCCTTCCGTAGAAAATAATCTGAAGATGAAGCTTGTTCCATACCTCTTCAGGAAATATGTTTTTGGCATCTTTTTCCGTTTCTACCACATTCTTTCCTGAAGTAAGCTTCCATTGTGTCATCAACCTGTGAATATGGGTATCCACAGGAAAGGCCGGAAACCCGAAACCCTGGCTCATTACTACGGAAGCTGTTTTATGCCCTACTCCCGGCAGTGCTTCCAGCTCTTCGTAGGTTTGGGGAACAATACCGTTATGCCTTTCCAGTAAAAGCTCGGCCATTCTCTTAAGGTTTTTAGCCTTGGTATTGGAAAGTCCAATCTCTTTAATCAGCTCCTTGATCTGATATTCCTCCAGCCTGGCCATCCTTTGCGGCGTTCCTGCCACTTCGAAGAGGGCTGGAGTTACCTGGTTTACTTTTTTATCTGTGGTCTGTGCAGAAAGCGCTACAGCTACCATGAGTGTATAAGGATCTGTATGATCCAGCGGAATAGGTGTTGTAGGATATAATTTATCCAATTCTCTCTGAACGAGCTCCGCTCTTTGCTTTTTTGTCATTTAACCATTAAATTTGAACAAAATTAATTCATTATGCTGAAAGTAGGAGATAAATTACCTGAATTTGAAGGAACAAATCAGGATGGAGAATCAATAGCCTCATCGAAATTAATCGGAAAGAAATTAGTCGTTTTCTTTTACCCTCAAGCCAACACTCCTACCTGTACTGTGGAAGCCTGCAATCTGAGCGACAATTATTCAAAGCTTAAAAAAGCCGGCTATCAACTTCTGGGAGTAAGCGGCGACACGGTAAAAAAGCAAAAGAATTTCCACAGCAAATTTGCTTTTCCTTATGACCTCATTGCTGATGAAAGCCACGATGTTATTGGAAAATTTGGGGTTTGGCAGGAAAAGAAAACATTTGGAAAAACCTATATGGGCATTGTAAGAACCACTTTTATTTTTGACGAAAACGGAATCTGTACAAGAGTAATAGAAAAAGTAACCTCAAAAACAGCAGCAGAGCAGATTTTAGAGAAATAAGCATCTTTTTAATGGCTTGCTATAATTTGCAAGCTTCAACCAGTGGGAGCTATGTACTATTTTACAGTTTAAATGGCTTGATAATAGCTTTTTTATGATGAAAAACATTGCTTTATTAAGGTTCGGCGGCCTTTGGCCGCCGAACCTTAATATTATCCCAGATTACTATTCTGTTTCGTAATACATCAACTCTTCATGATCATCCGGAAGAGTAACATAGGACTTGAATTCAAGTCCTAATTTTTCAATCAGTTTTTGGGAAGAAAAGTTATCTTTTGAAGTAATGGCCGAAATCTTCTTCAGTCCGAATTCATCCATTCCTATAGATTTTACTTTCTCTGCGGCTTCATATGCATATCCTTTGCCTTCAAACTCCTCCAACAGGGAAAACCCTATATCCAGGACCTCCAGACCTTCTCTTTCAAAGATTCCTACCCCTCCTATTTTTTCGCCTTTATCTTTGGTAACAACCAGATAATTTCCGAAACCCAATTTTTCAAACTGCGGAAGAAACCTGTTTTTAATATAGTTTTCTGCATCCAAAACAGTTTTAACATGGCGGTCCCCAATATATTTAATGAACTTTGGCCTGTTGTAAAGCTCAAAAATAAATTCCTTGTCATCTACAGATATGGGCTGAAGGATCAATCTTTCTGTTTCGTAAACGTTATTTTCGTTTGGTTGATTTTTTAGACTCATCTTTAGGTTCTTCTTTTTTCTGGATTTTTAAAAGTCTTGGATTATTGGCGCATTTCTTATTGTAAAGCTCAATATAGGTCCCGTTATCTTTTACTTTAGATACTGTTCCTGTAGCCTTATTCACAGTCAGGGAATAATGGGTTTTCTGGTAAGGACACTCTTTTGAGGTAAGTTTTCCCAGATCCAGGTAATAATTGGCAGCATCTTCATAATAATTGCCGGCAACATCTTTAAATTCCTCATCCACGATATACCCGTCAGTCGTCAGAACAATAGCTGCTTCCTCAGCATTATCAATTTTCCCAATAAACTTTTTCAGGGCTTCAAGATCTGTAATATAACTTATTTTTCCGCCTTCGGCATAGGCAATATAATAAAAGCTATCTTCCTCAGGGAATAAATTAAACCCCGAAAATTGCGGTATATAGTCTGTTTTTCCGTCAGCTATTTTGATTTCCTGATTCTTTCCGTAACTGTTATACACAAGCACCCAGGAATCAATTCTGTCATTGGGAATAATCTTTTGTAAAATATTCGGGATATCAGAAAAGTTTTTCTTGTTCTGGGAATGTCCTAAAAATCCCAAAAACAAAAATATAAGAGCTATTGATCGTATTGCGGTTTTCATCATAATTCAAAAAATCAGCAGAAAGATAGCAATATTACATGAATTTATCTCCTTTCTTAAAACTTTTAAGATCAAGAACATAGTCTTTTATCAGCTGGTCATTGTCCCGGGGACAGATCAGCAGGGCTTTATCTGTATCTACAACAATAAAATCTTCAAGGCCGTCAATAATCACAGCTTTATTATTGTTCTTCAGTCGGATAATATTTCCTTTGGAGTTGTAGTTCAGGAAATGTTTTAGCTTTACTGCATTCCCGTTCTTGTCCTTTTCCGTATTTTCATATACAGAGTTCCATGTACCAAGATCGCTCCATCCAAGATCTGAAGGAATAACGTATACATTTTTTGCTTTTTCCAGGATTCCGTTATCAATGGAGATTTTCTGAACTTTAGGATAGATGGTTTCAATGCAGCTGTTCTCTGTTTCAGAATTGTATTCACAGGCTATGAAATGCTGCATCATCTCAGGAAGATACAGTTCAAAAGCATGATGGATACTTTTCACATTCCATATAAAAATCCCGGCATTCCAAAGGAAATCGCCGCTTTCTAAAAAGCTCTGTGCAATTTCAAGAATAGGCTTTTCCGTAAATGTTTTTACCTTAAAATAATCTGATCCTTTCTTTTCCACAAACTGGATGTATCCATATCCGGTGTCAGGTCTTGTAGGCGTAATACCCAGAGTTACCAGATAATCATGTTTAGCTGCGAGGTCAAAAGCAAGCTCCACTTTTTCCAGAAATATTTCTTCCTTTAAAATCAGATGATCTGCCGGAAGAACAACCATCGTTGCATCCGGGTTAATTTCGGCAATCTTGTTGGCCATATACAGATTACAGGCCGCTGTATTTTTCATCAGGGGCTCACCCACAATATTTTCTTCAGGAATTTCCGGAAGCTGCTGATGAGAAAGTGCAACGTATTCTTTATTCGTTATCACGAATATCTGTTCTTTAGGAATGATCCGGCTGATTCTGTCATAGGTCTGCTGAATCATGGTACGCCCTGTTCCTAAAATATCCTGAAACTGTTTTGGAAATTTCTGTGTACTCATAGGCCAGAACCGGCTTCCGATTCCTCCCGCCATGATGACACAGTATCTATCTGATTTTAACATTCTTGCCTACATTTTTCAACCCTAGCCAGAGGCTTGAAAGAATACTTCCTTCCTGTAGCCAGATTCTTACAAAGATAGTTTTTTTTAATCAGACCTTCTAATAAATACTTTTCGTTCCGGTATATAAAAAATTCCCCTTTTTGAAGCTCTTCAATGAAATGCAGCCTATCGTCTTGTTTTTCAGTATGAAAATATCTTACAAGGTCCGGGCTGGCCATGAAATTTGCCTTTGGGGATTTTGAAAATCTTATGATGATAGGCCTGAGATCTTCATCATAAATCTCCAGACTTTCAAGAAGCATGTTTCTAAACGTTTCTTTCCATTCGTTACCATGCGGCGATATTCTCCGGCCGTATTTTTCAAAGGCAATCAGGTGAGCCAGCTCATGCGTAAGAACAAAGAAAAAAAGCGGCGGCGTCAGGGTTGAATTGACTGTTATTTCATGGGAGTTATCAGGAAGTTTTCTGTAATCTCCCAACTTAGAATTTCTGCTTCGCGTCACCTTTATATGAATATAATGATCCGCAAACCAGACTCTTAAATATTTATGGGTGTTTTGAGGTAAATATTTTTCTAATGACTGAATAGACATTTTACAAAGTTAATGGAATTCCTGAATAGAAATTCAGCAGTTTAAGGCTGAAAAGATAATTATATTTTGCCTGGGCAACAGATCCCTGGGCATTGGCATAGTTATTTCTGGCTACATTCACATCGTAAATTGTCGATCTTCCTGCCGCATAACTTTTATCTGCAAATTCTAAGGCCAGCTTTGTACTTTTCTCCGTTTCCACTGCCGAAAGGAAAGTTTCGTAATTGGCATCCACATCAAACTGAGCCTTCTGCACATTCTGTCTTACTGTCTGCTTCTGTTGTTCCAGGGTATTTTTAGCAATACTCTGGTTAATTACAGACTGCTCTACCTGCAGTTTGGTAATTCCTTTGTTGAAAATAGGAATATTCAGGGAAAGTCCTACATTCTGACCGAAATTATCTTTATACTGCTGGAAAAAAGAGGGATCAGTAACAAGATTCCCAAGCTGGTCGTAGGTTTTATTTAACATATTATTATAGAACGAAGAAACACCGGCATTCGCGGTCAGCGTTGGCCAAAATGCTGTCTTGGTTACTTCCGTCTGTGCTTCAGCAGACCGGATTCTGCTTTCGGCAGCTTTTATCTGCGGTTGGTTTTCATAGGCGGTAGTAAGAACGTCATCTACAGATGTAAGCTGGGATGGCAGTGTATCAGAAACAGTTACATCTTCCACATCAAAGCCTTTATATTCTGGAAGCTGTAAAAGCTGAACAATGGCAAACAAAGCTCTTCCTACGTTTATTTCTGCAGTTTTAAGATTCTGCTTTTCTCTTGCTAAGGCTGCTTCTGCCTCTGCCAGGATAGTTTGTGCAGTGGTTCCTACCTGAGTTGTTATTTTGGCCCTGTCATATTGTTTCTGAGCATTTTCTACCGCACTCTGGGAGATTTTAACAATTTCCTTATTCAGAAGAACGGTAAGATACTGCTGTGCAATCTGCAGAGAAATATCATTTTTAATGGTTTCTATATCGTATTGGCTGGCTTCTACATCAAACTGTATTTTTCTGATGTTTTTCTCTAATCTGCCATTATTGTAAAGCAGAATATCCGCACCCAGGTTTGCACTGTTGTTGAACCTGTCATTCCTGATACTTCCCGTACCCAATGGGAGCTGTCCGAAACCCACTGAATTGGACATTCCTGCGGATACAGAAGGCAGGTATTCTTTTTTAGCCATTTTAAGGTTAGAATCCTGGATCTGTTTAGAATATTGATTTTGGATAACCTGAAGATTATGCTCTACGGCATAGTCTACACATTCTCTTAAAGACCATTTCTTCTGAGCGCTTAGTCCCAGACAGCTTAATCCAAAAACGATAATCCAAACTTTTTTCATATTAAGAATTTTCCATATTAGACGAGCCAAATATAAAAAAGTTACAGTTTAAAAAAATTAAAATTTTAAACAACCGGGTAGTCTTCATATTATAATTTATAACAGCGAGACGATTCCACTACTATAGGAGAGCTCACTTTTTTTGATTAGTGTTGTTTTTTTAGCTTATTTTTTTATGAAATGTCATGATTTTACTTGTTTTATGACCACTTTAACACTGCATTTGTACTTCATTTTCCCAGTTTATCTGTTTAAATATGGGAATTAACATCTTGCAGTATAAATACAGTATTCCCTTTTAAGTATTGTCTTTTTACATTTAGAACACTCCAAAGAATAAAACTATTTGGTCTTCTCCAATGTATTCTTTGGAAAATTAAATATTTAAACAAATTTAAAAATTCAAGTTTATGAAAAAAATTTTATCATTTATACTCTTAGCCGCTACAGTTGGTGTTACAGCTCAAATTTTAGAAACTGACAACTATAATTCCTATACCATAGGAAACGTAGGGACAGATCCTACCGGTACTACTGCCGGCCAGGGTGGAATGTATACTACCGGCACCAATGCAACCAATTCCGATTTTCAAATTGTTTCTATTGATGCTGCCCATATCAGTTCCCTACAAATAAAATCTGGTGCGACCGCGGCGGCGGCATCTAATAGGACTGTTTCAAAAAACGGATTGGATGTCGCATGGGCTAACAGAACGGCAGGAAATAATGTTATAAAGGGAACTTTGGAAATCTATACAGGAACACAAACCGGGGTCGTTAGAACGGGGTCTAGGGTTTTTAGTACATCAGGGCAAGGAATTATTGGGATTTTTTATAATACTTCAACCAAAGCTATAAATGGGCTTGCAAATTTCACAAACAGTTCCGGTACACCCACAGGCTCTTTTCAGACTATTGCAGGTACCAGTTTTTCCGCTAATACATGGGTATCTGTCGGATATACTTATGACCCTGTAAACGGGACAGCTACCTATATCGTAAATGGCATCACCTATCCTGTAACTCCACCAGCGGGATCTACCATAACCCTGGGATTAACACCAGCGAGACATGATATTTATAATGCATTTGTTGCAGGGAATAATGCTGTTAGTACTTCTGCTGTGGACAATTATACAATAGAAGCAATTAGTTCTGCCACATTGTCAGCCAATGAAGTTTCTGATAAGAAATTATTCTCTGTTTCTCCAAACCCAACTTCAGATTATTTAACCATTAAGTCTAAAGAAAAAATAAAATCTGTAAGTGTCTTTGATCTTTCTGGCAGAAAAATGAATATAAAATATGATGGAAACGGACTCAATGTACAAAATTTAGAAAAAGGAAATTATATCCTTACTATACAAACTGACCAGAGTACCGTTTCTAAAGAGTTCATTAAAAAATAAATCAAAAATTTATGTTTCTAAAAACAGCAAACCAGAGTTGACACCAAAGACCTGAAATTCTGGAATTATTTATCTTTTTTTCTTATTAAAAATTTAATACAATGAAAAATTATTTATCACTATTTCTTTTATTGTGTTTTTCATTTACTTTTTCGCAAAATGACAAAAAAAGTATTGAAGAATGTGGTACTGAAAAGCTTATGAAAGACCTTTATGCCCAATATCCTGAAATGAAAGCAAAAGAAGATGCTTTTAACCAGGCGCTGTCAAAAATGATTAAAACCGGGGAAATAAATAAATTTTATTCCAAAACTACCCAGATTTATGAGATTCCCGTTGTAGTACATGTGGTAAGTGACGGAAGCCCTTTAGGGACTTCCTGCAACAGAACAGATGCAGAAGTTATCAACTGGATCAATCATACCAATGATATCTATGCCGGTAATTCAGCCCCGGGAATAAGTATTCCTATTCCCGTTAAATTGGTTTTAGCTAAAATTGATCCTAATTGTAATCCTACTAACGGAATCGACAGGTTTACCGTAACATCTCCTAATTATGTAACCTACGGTGTAGATTCCCAGGCCGGAGAGGCCGGAATCTATCAGCTGGATCTTACTGCTTCAAGAAATTGGGATCCTACAAAATATTATAACATCTATGTAGTAAAGGATACTGCCGCGGGAGGTGTAACTAACGGTGGATGGGCCTCATTCCCATGGGCGGGGGCTGGTGGTGCTAAAGATCAGGCTATTATTCATTACGGCGCTGTAATTAATCCTAACCGCCACCATGTTTTGTCTCATGAATTTGGTCATGCAATGGGTCTATATCATACCCAAAATGGGTCTTCTGGAACTACCTGCCCGGCAAATACGTATAATGATTGTACTTTAGATGGGGACATGGTCTGTGATACAGAACCAACAATAGATCTTGGAGGCACTTGTCCAGCCGGACAGATAAACACCTGCACCGGGACTACTTTTGCCGGTGTTGAGAATAATATAATGACCTATACTGCCTGCTACAGAGACCGCTTCACTGCCGGGCAGGGGAACCGGGTCATTGCAAACCTTCTACAATACAGACAAAGCTTGCTTAGTTCACCTGTGTTGGCCACTACGCCGGTAAATAATGCTGTATCCCTCCCTGTTGCATGTACTCCTACAACAATTACAGGTCCTGGTAGTTTTAATTATGGGATTACCTCTGTTAAATTTGGAGATATTAATAACTATTCCCAGGCCTACCAACAGACTCCCAATAATTTTTATGAAAACTTTACCGGTAGTTATTGCCTAGGCAGAACTACAACTACAATCCCTTTAACGGGTGCAACTACAATTACCATTGCTCCCGGCCCTGCAACCTCAAATAACCCACAACATATCATACGAGCTTATATAGACTATAACAACGATGGAGTGTTTGATGAAACTACAGAAAGAGTTGTGAACCAAACTACACCATCAACGTCTGTTGTAACTGCTTCTATTACACCTCCTTCTACAGCTGTATTAAATACACCTTTAAGGTTAAGGGTTATTGGTGAAAGTAATAATTTTGCATCTACTGTCAATGCATGTTATAATCCTACCCGGGGACAGGTGGAAGACTATTCTGTGACCATCCAGGGAGCCACCTTATCGGCAGAAAACTACACAAAAAACAATAGTACTATTATTACGAAAATAAACTCGTCGGTTTATATAAGAAGTAACAGCAAAATCTCATCAGTTACTGTATATGATGCTTCCGGAAGAAGAATACTGGCTAATAAAAAGATAAATTCTACAGAGTTTAGTTCATCTTCTTTAAGGGTAGAGAATGCCATTATTATTGTAAATGTGGCCCTAGAAAACGGGGAAACAATGGTCAAGAAAATAAAGTTCTAATTAAATGATTTCATATATGCAAAGAGAGCCCCTGGAGGCTCTCTTTTTTCTATATTGATAATCAACAAGTTATACACAGGCAGTGTAAATGCAGTAGTGCTTTTTCTTTCATAAACCTTTAATTTTGTACAATAAATAATTACATAGTTATGAAAAAACATTATTACCTACTAATTTTTTTATTGTGCTGTTCTTTCTCTTTTTCACAGAACACTAATAAAGTTATTGAAGAATGTGGTACAAATAAAGCCATGAAAGACCTTTATGCCCAGCATCCTGAAATGAAAGCAAAAGAAGATGCTTTTAACCAGGTGCTGTCAAAAATGATTAAAACCGGGGAAATAAATAAATTTTATTCCAAAACCAACCAGATTTATGAGATTCCCATTGTGGTGCATGTGGTAAGTGACGGAAGCCCTTTGGGAACTTCCTGCAACAGAACAGACGCAGAAGTTATCAATTGGATTAATCATACCAATGATATCTATGCCGGTAATTTAGCTCCGGGAATAAGTGCTGTTATACCTGTTAAATTGGTTTTGGCAAAAATTGACCCTAATTGTAACCCTACTACCGGAATCGACAGGTTTACCGTAACCTCTTCTAATTATGTAACCTATGGCGTAGATGCCCAGGCCGGACAGGCCGGAATGTATCAGCTGGATCTTACCGCTTTGGGAAAATGGGATCCTACAAAATATTTTAATATTTATGTAGTAAAGGACACTGCAGCAGGGGGTGTAACTAACGGTGGTTGGGCCTTATTGCCATGGCTAGGGGCTGGTGGTGATAAAGATCATGCGATCATTGAATATGGAGCAGTAACATTAGCTAACCGCCACCATGTTCTGGCTCACGAATTCGGACATGCAATGGGCCTCTATCACACTCAGGAAGGATCGTCCGGAACTACCTGCCCGGCAAATACCTATAATGATTGTACTTTAGATGGTGATATGGTATGTGATACTGAGCCTAATACTCTTTCATCCGCAGCAACGACACCTTGTCAGGCCGGTCTAATAAACCCATGCACTGGTGTAACTTATGCAGGAGCCGAAGCTAATGTAATGACCTATACCTCCTGCTACAGAGACCGCTTCACTGCCGGGCAGGGGAACCGGGTCATTGCAAACCTTCTACAATACAGACAAAGCTTGCTTAGTTCACCTGTTTTGGGCACCACTCCGGTAAATAATTCCGTATCCCTGCCCCCTGCATGCCCTATAACAGGAAATACAGCTACTAACAGTAATTTTGGAATTATATCAGTTAAATTTGGGGATATTAATAACTATTCACCTTCTTATCAGCAGGCTACTAATAATTATTATGAAGACTTTACCGGTAGTTATTGCTTAGGCAGAACTACAACTACAATTCCATTAACCAGCGCAACCACCATCACAATAATCCCCGGCAGCAATTCCGGTGCCACCCATATTGTACGGGCTTATATAGATTACAACAATGACGGACAGTTTAATGAAACTACCGAAAGAATTATGAGTACAACTGTTGCCGCATCATCGCCTGCTCAAGTGAATGTCACTCCTCCGTTTACGGCTGTACAGAATACACCTTTAAGATTAAGAGTGATTGGAGATAGTAATAATTTTGCATCCAGTGTGAGTGGATGTACAAATCCTATCCGGGGACAAGTGGAAGACTATTCTGTGATCATTCAGGGGTCCACTTTATCGGCAGAAAAATACACAAAAAACAATAGTACTATTATTACGAAAATAAACTCGTCGGTTTATGTAAGAAGTAACAGTAAAATCTCATCAGTTATTGTATATGATGCTTCCGGAAGAAGAATACTGGCTAATAAAAAGATAAATTCTACAGAGTTTAGTTCATCTTCTTTAAGGACAGAGAATGCCATTATTATTGTAAATGTGACTCTAGAAAACGGGGAAACAATGGTCAAGAAAATAAAGTTTTAATTAAATGATTTCATATATGCAAAGAGAGCCTTCAAGGGCTCTCTTTTTTGTTTGGATCTCAAGTGAATTTTTGGCAGTAAATTTATGCGTAATGAGTATTTTTGCTCTGTGTAAGCATTCACAAAAACTTTAAGAAAATTTGTATCATGACAAATACGCAATATCTGGAAGCCGTAGAATGGCTTTTTGTACAGGCTCCTAACTACCAGACCGACGGGCAGAAGGCTTATAAACCCGGTTTAGAAAACATCACAAAACTTTGTGCTTTCTTTGATAATCCTCAGGAAAAGATACCATGCATTCATATCGGTGGTACAAACGGAAAGGGCTCTACCAGTAATATGCTGGCTTCGGTTCTGCAGGAGGCAGGATACAAAGTTGGCTTATACAATTCTCCACACCTTATTGATTTCACGGAACGCATTAAAGTGAACGGTAAAAATTGCAGTAAGGAGTTTGTCTATCATTTTATCCAAAAACTGAAGACTCTTCCCGAAGATATCCTCCCTTCTTTTTTTGAATTTACAACAATCATGGCATTTGAATATTTTTATCAGCAAAAAGTAGATTTTGCTATTATTGAGGTCGGGCTTGGCGGAAGACTGGACTCAACAAATATCATTAAGCCTTTGGTAGCCGCAATTACTAATGTACAGCTTGATCATCAGAATATTTTGGGAGATACCTTAGAAGAGATCGCTTCAGAAAAAGCAGGAATTATAAAACCTTATATTCCGGTAATTTCCGGAGATGAAAATGACTCCGTTAAAAATATTATCCGCCAGAAGGCAGACCAGGAAAGTGCTTCCTTTATTGATGCCACAATAATACATTCTGATCTTGCATCTGATCTTAAAGGAAATTATCAGAAGAAAAATATCCGTGTTGTTCTTGCCCTCATCGAAGAATTAAGAAAAATAAATATTCCTGTGTCTGAAGAAAATATTGTGAAGGGGCTGCTTAATGTCCATCAAAATACAGGCTTTATAGGTCGGTGGTTCGAATTTTCAAAAGATCCGCTTACGATCTGTGACACCGGGCACAATCAGGCCGGGCTGGAGTATGTATTTTCTCAGCTGAATTCTATTGGCAAGCACAAACATGTTATTTTGGGGTTTGTGAATGATAAAAAGATAGATGAAGTAATGGCTCTTCTTCCTGAAGATTCAGAATTTTATTTCGCCAAACCATCCATCAACAGGGGCAGACACCCTGAAGACTATGAAAATCTCCTGCAGGAGGCAAAAATTTCTTATACCATTTTCGATTCTGTACAGGAAGCGTATCTTTCTGCAAAAGAGCGATGTACAAAAGAAGAAATGATTTTCATAGGCGGAAGTAATTTTGTGGTGGGAGAATTTTTAGAAAAAAATTTGGAGATTTCTGAATAAGTCGTATATTTGCACCACTCTAAACGAGGAAACAAGTATAGGGGCTCTTAGCTCAGTTGGTTCAGAGCATCTGGTTTACACCCAGAGGGTCGGGGGTTCGAATCCCTCAGGGCCCACACAAAGGTAACTGAAGCCTTTCAAAAAAAGTTCAGGGCTCTTAGCTCAGTTGGTTCAGAGCATCTGGTTTACACCCAGAGGGTCGGGGGTTCGAATCCCTCAGGGCCCACA